>NZ_CP113915.1:1932689-2254804 GCF_029395435.1 Bifidobacterium sp. ESL0790 | reverse complement strand
GCCGGGGTGCTGCTTCAAGCGCACCGTCAGCTCCATGACGTAGTTGTAGATCTCCTGCTTCTCCTGCATCTCGTTGGAGATGCGGGTGTAGGCGTGCATCACGGTGGTGTGGTCGCGCCCGCCGAACACCTCGCCGATGTCCACGAGGCTCATGCTGGTCATCTCGCGGGCCAGATACATGGCAATCTGCCGCGCCAGCGCGACGTTCTTGGTGCGCGCGCGCCCGACCAGATCATCGAACGTGAGGTGGAAGTACTTGGCCACCTGCCCGATGATGTCGGTGGGCTTGATCTCGACGTCGGTGGTGAAGAAGTCCTGCAGGGTCTGCTCGGCCAAGGCGCGGGAGACCGGCTGGTTGCTGAGCGACGCCACGGCGGTGACGCGGGTGAGGGCGCCCTCCAGCTCGCGGATGTTCTCGGTGAAGCGCTCGGCGATGAGGTCGAGCACGTCGTTGGGGATGTTCGAATGGTTCACGGAGGCCATCATGCGCAGAATCGCGATGCGGGTCTCGAGGTCCGGTGGCTTGACGTCGACGGTCAGGCCGGATTCGAAGCGCGAGATGAGCCTGGAGGCGAAGCCCTTGAGGTTCTTGGGCGCCACGTCGGAGGCGATGACGATGCGCTTGTTGGCCTGGTAGAGCGCGTTGAACGTGTGGAAGAACTGCTCGAGCGTGGCCTCTTTGCCGCCCAGGAACTGGATGTCGTCAATCAGCAGCACGTCGACCTGGCGGTAGCGGCGGTTGAACGCGGCGATCTGACCCTGGCTCTGGTTCGGGTTCTGCAGCGCTTCGATGAACTCGTTGGTGAACTCCTCGCTGGTGACGTAGCGGACCTTCAGGTTGCGGTCCTTGACCAGCGCGTAGTTGCCGATGGCGTTCAACAGATGGGTCTTGCCCAGGCCCGAGCCGCCGTAGATACACAACGGGTTGAAGTCCTTGCCGCTGCCCTCGGCCACCGCGAGCGCCACGGTGCGGGCGAAACGGTTGGAGTCGCCGGGCACGAAGGTGTCGAAGGTCGCGTTCTTGTTGAGGTGCGTCTCCGGATCGCGGTCGGTGCGCTGCTCGTTGAGCTCGAAGGACTGCCCGTTTTCCGGGCTCTCGGCCGGGGCCTGCGTCGCGCTTGGCGTGGCCGCTGGCGTCTCCGCCGGTCGGGTCGCCTCGACGTTGCGCGGTTGCTGCGCCGAGGAGGGGAACTGCTCGTATTGCGCCTGGGGGTGCGCCTGCTGGATGTATTGCCCCACATCCGGCCGGCTCGCATAGCCAAGGCTTTCGGATTCATCGGTCTGCGCGAAGTTCTGCGAAGGTGCGGCCTCACGGCTCGCCGTTGGTGCTGCATATCCGTCGTAACTGTTTCCGGCCGCGTTGCTTTCCGCCATTTGGCGCGGATTCTCGCGGTTCTCCTCCGCCTGGTAGGTGTTGCCGGATTGGTATGGTCCGCCGTTCGACCGGGCACCGTCGCCCTGATAGCTTTCGCTGAACCGCTCGTCTTCCGCGGGATTTCGCGAATCGAAAGACCGATTCAAAGACCGGTTGTCGCGAGCCTGACCCGAGACCTGCGACGCCGATGCCTGGACCGCGCCCATGCTCGGCCGATAATCGCGGTACGATCCGGCCCCCAGATCCTCCGAGAACGCGGGGTCGTCAAACGCCAGTTGCGCCGACCCGCTCCAGGACTCGCGTTGTGGCTTCTTCGCCTCGGCGCCGCCGTTTCCGCTGTTTCCGATATTCGAGGTATTGCCGGCTTGGGATTCATCGTGCCGGTTGAAGCCGCCGTTCCAATGCGCCCCACTGCCGGAAGCGTTGGTATGAAGCGGATTCGCGGGATTCGTCGAGGTGGAAGGCTCCGAGGGATTTGCGGCTGTTCCGGCGGCCGATTCATCCGTCGGCGGCACATAGAACCCGTCGGTCTCATGCTCCTGTTGCGCGGCGATGTCGCTCTCACCAGTCGCGCCGCCGTGTTGCGCCGCATCGGCGCCATCGGCCATTCCGCGCTCGGCTCCACCCTGCGAGGGGACGATCTTGAAGGCGGGGAACATATCCTGCCCGGTGCTCAGATGCAACGCCCGGAGCAGTGGCCCGCTCAGCTCGCTCTGCAACGCCTGCTGCGTGGCGGTGTTCGAGACGCACAGCACGATGGTCGAGCCGAACGCGCCCTCGGGCACCACGTCCTCGAACCAACCCTGGTTGCGCGGCGTCATCGAGGTGTCGCGCCGCAGGATCGCCAGCGCGTCATTCCAGATCTGCCTGGCCTGGGACTTGGGGTCGTTGGACTCGAGCGCCATGGTGACCCTTTCTTTCTCAGACCGAAACGTCCGCGTTCCGGTGGGTGGGCGTGAAACAACCTCCCGCACAGACGTGCGAACAAACAACAATACTCAATATTTACTCTGACGTCGCGAAGTTATCCACAGCCTTGCGTGTTGAAAACGCTGAGTTGTGAATAACATTCGTGTAATTTGTGGATAACTCGCCCAAGGCCCGCCCTACGGATAACTGCGTTTCCGATACTTCGGCCAGGTTCCGCGCCTGCGAACGAATGTCGTGCATCCCACAGATCGAACCGGGCAAAAATGGTCGAAATGCTGCAGTTGTTTTGACTTGAGACCAGGGGTGAGAGTAATTTGGTAGAGCTTGACTCATGAGGAGCCATGTTTTCGCATGGCTAAATAACCGGGAGCATTATTATGAAGAGGACATTCCAACCGAACAACCGCCGCCGTCACATGAAGCACGGCTTCCGCGCTCGCATGCGCACCCGTGCAGGCCGCGCGGTCATCAACCGCCGTCGCGCCAAGGGCCGCAAGAACCTGACCGTCTGATTTTACGGCAATACGGACATGGAGCGGCTGAAAAGTCATCGCGACTTCGTCCATGTGCTGAGACGTCGGAAAAAAGTAACCGATAAGGATATCGTCGTGCATTATTTGGTGCGCGACGATTCTTCTTACGAAGCGGTGTCGCCGCGGTCGGCGAGGGCCAAGGGGATGAACGGTTCCCGAGGTCTCGACCACCGGCTCGGCCTGGCGGTTTCCAAGGGAGTTGGCAATGCCGTCACCCGCAATTCGGTGAAACGGCGGTTCCGGGTACTGGCGCGCGAATATGAGGAGAGGCTGCCCGAGCATTGCGACATCGTGATGCGGGCCAAGCCCAGCGCCGCGCATGCCCAATTCTCGTCGCTTGACGCGCAGATTGGTTCGCTGTTCGAGGCCGTCGGGCGTAAGGCCGGGGGTGCTCGCAAGGGTGAAGTCAAAGCGGGTGCCGGTGCCGCAGCCACGGATGTCATGGGTAAGGCGGACGACCATGTCCATCGCTGACTCATCACCCATCGTCTCAACGCCTCGCGCCATCGCCGCGAAGGGTAAGAACAGCTCTGAGAGATCGCAGATTTCCAGGCTTTCATCAGCGCAGCGGTCCGTGTCACCCTCAGCGACTTCATCAAACCGCAGCGGCGTCAAGAACGCGATGCTGCGCGCCATCCGTTGGTATCAGCGCAACATCTCCGCGCACAATCCTCCATGCTGCAAGTATTACCCGAGCTGCTCAAACTATGCCATCCAGGCGATTGGCCGGTTCGGTGCCGCTCGTGGCGGACTGCTTGCCGTGCTGCGGCTCCTGCGCTGCCGCCCTTGGAGCTTGGGCGGAATCGACGATGTGCCGCAAAAGTTTTCCTGCTTCTATAGATTTTCTTGGTCGAGCGCCCATGAAGAGCCTCGGCTGACCCCATTGGCGTCGGACACAAAGGAGACGGCCTGATGTTCACCAATCCCGACTACAACCACTTCCTGCTGGACAGTGGCTTTTTCGGCTGGATCTACAAGATCCTGACACCCATCGAATGGCTCATGACCCAGATCATGTGGCTGTTCCATAAGTTCTTCACCTTCATCGGGATGTCGCAGGTCGGGGCCTCGTGGGTGCTTTCGATCATCTGCCTGGTGCTGGTCGTGCACGCGATCATCTTGCCGATCTACATCCGCCAGATGAAGTCCATGACCAAGATGCAGGCCCTGCAGCCCAAGATCATGCACATCCAGAACAAGTACAAGGGCAAGAACGACCAGGCCAGCAAGGAGGCCATGAGCCGCGAGACCATGAAGGTCTACGAGGACAACAAGGTCAACCCGATGGGCTCCTGCCTGCCCATGCTCATTCAGGGCCCCGTGTTCATGTGCATGTTCTACATGCTTTCCGCGATTCCCTACATCGCCCACGGCTCTCGCGGCGCGCTCGGCGCCTTCGACAAGGCCACGGCCATCGAGTTCTCGCAGACCAAGGTCTTCGGCCTCGGCGTCACCAACACGTTCGGCACCGCCGACGTCGCCGGCAAGATCATCATCGGCATCTTCACCGTGCTGATGTGCCTGGCGATGTGGTACATGCAGTTCAACAACATGCGCAAGAACCTCCCGCCGGCCTCCATGGAAGGCTCGCAATACAAGATGCAGCAGGCGATGACGTGGGTCTACCCGCTCATGTACATCTTCTCCGCCATCTCCATGCCGTTCGCCGTGCTCGTCTACTGGCTCACCAACAACATCTGCAACATGTTCCGCTCGCTCTGGCAGGTCCGCACCTTCCCGACCCCGGGTTCGCCCGCGGCCAAGGCCAAGGAGGTTCGCGACCACGAGCACGAGAACAAGCGTCGCGAGAAGGCCGGCCAGATGTCGATTGAGGAGGAGAACCTCAAGAAGGCTGAGGAGGCCGCCAAGGCCCGCGAGGACAAGGGCTACCAGCGTCAGCAGCCGAAGCGCAAGCGGAAGAAGAAGTAAGGCCGCGCCGGCGTTCGCTTTCGGGCTTTGGGCCTGTGGTCTCTGGGCGCGGCCTGCGCGTTTGATGCGTTTGTTGCGTTCGGTGTTATGAAATCGTTGGTATTCCGCGGTTTTATGACATTGAACGCGCAGGTGGTGTTAGCCGGGACTTGGACTATCGAATGGCTTGGTGATTCATGGATTCGATGATTGATTATCGGGTCATGTTTCACGTGAAACATTCGATAGCTCAGGACTTAAGTGCTCGGTTCCTGTGCTGGCTCAGGATTTACGGCTGGCTTTGATGTTGAGGCGGGCGCTCGCGGATTGCTTACGCTGGACGGTGCGAGATAACCGGTGGTTGCTGGCGGTTGCTGGTCCGGTGCGAACCGCAGCCGCCGGCGGATAAAAGTTTATAACTGAAGATTGTCCAACTGAGGATTGTTCAAGCCAATCGCAGCGTGTGGCGGGCCATTGTGCGTCTGCCGCACGCTATGATGTTGGTATTGGATGAGGCTCCATGACAATGCTGGTCATGGTTTAGACTTGTGGTAACGAAGGCATAAAGGAGAAATTTATGGCGTACGACGAAGAGAAGACGACCGAGCAGCTCAACGACGAGGCCGACATCGCCGCCGACTATCTTGAGGGCTTGCTCGACATCGTCGATTACGAGGGTGACATCGAGATGGGCATCCGCAACCACCGGCCCACGGTGCAGATCGTCGCCGATGATGACGAGGACATCAAGAACCTCATCGGGCGCGATGGCGAGGTTGTCGACGCGCTGCAGCTACTCACCAGGCTTGCCGTACAGCAGAAGACGGGGGACAGATCGAGGCTGATTCTCGACGTCGATGGTTATTTGAAGAAGCGCCGCCAGCATCTGCGCGACATCGCCCTAGACGTCATCGACGAGGTACGCGAGACCGGGGAGCCGGTCAACCTCAAGCCCATGAACTCGTTCGAGCGCAAGGTCGTCCACGATCTCGTGCGCGAGGAGGGCATGAAGTCCCGTTCGCACGGTGAGGAGCCGCACCGCTACGTCACCATCTACCTCAAGGCCAAGCCGAATCCCGAGGATTTGGACGATGAGGATATCGATGAGGTTGACGAAGTGGACGAGGTCGATGACGTCGCCGTGGACGCGCCTGACGACCGCGAGGACTGATTCTCGCGTTCTTTAGTTATTGATGTTGCATGAAAGCGTCACTTGGGATTTCTCGCAGGTGGCGTTTTCTCATGCCCTTTATTGACAGGGCTTTGAGGGGTTGGTTATGAGCAATTTTGGCCTATAACCCCCCCACTTTCAAATCTTTCTGAAGAGTCGGATTGCTGTCGATTTTTCCTTGTTAAAAAATAACGGCACGAAACGCTTACTCCCGTAAGGCCAAACCCCGGTTATAACCAACTCTTTTTGGCCTATAACCTGCCGGTTCGTATCTAATGCCGAGGTATGTTTCTGATTTACCTAAATCGATGACGGGTTCGCTTGGGGCGGCAGTCGTGCGGGACCTTCTTCGATCTCGTTCTCATACCGCTTAGGACTATGTGAAGGTCACAAAAAACCGCAAGTAAAATAACACGGCGAAACGCTACTCCCACAAGGCCAAACCTCAGTTATAAACCCGATATTCTGGCCTATAACTTGTATTCGCGAAGTAGTTTGTGGTTGTATCTGAGACCAGCAGATATTTCACGTGGTGGTATTAGTTTTTAGTTCAATTTTTGATTTCTCTGTCCACGTGAAATGAATTATTTCTTTTTAGTTTCTTTCTAGGTGTAGCTAGTTGAAACTGGTTTTGTGACAGGGCTTTGATAAGTTCGTATCAGGAACCAGCAGGAGTTATATATCAATGAGTATCGAAGTCCATACTGACGAAGAGCTTGAGCAGACGACCATCCTTCAGGATGTGTTCGGAGATGCCTTGCCCCAATTGCGAATCTTCCACACGAAACTCGCGAGCGAGGGAGAGCCCCGTGGGCTGATTGGCCCACGTGATGTGGATATCCTTTGGGAGCGTCACATTCTCAATTCTGCAGCCATTGTCCCTTTCATTGAGGCATCGACTGACGATGCACAATTCAAGACTGTGGCAGATGTCGGTAGTGGTGGCGGTTTCCCTGGACTTGTTGTGGCCACGTGCCTGCCTGATCATGATCTCACCCTGATTGAACCGATGGAACGTCGTGTCGAATGGCTTGAAGAATGTGTCAAGGAAATGGGACTTGAGAACGTCAAGGTCGTTCGCTCCCGTTCAGAAGACTTTATCGGCAAACTTAAGCATCACGACGGGGGAGTGCATCCCTTCTCTGTGGTGACTTGCAGGGCGGTGGCGCCTATGACCAAGCTCAGCGCATGGACTTTACCGTTGCTGAGGCACGGTGGTCAACTTATCGCCCTTAAGGGCCGTTCCGCTCCGGCTGAGATCCTCAAGGCTAAAAAGGAGATCAAGAAGAACGGCGGGCAGAACCCCCGTGCCCTTGAAGCCCCTATCGCAGAAGGTTTCGAGCCCACTCATGTGGTAATCGTGGACAAGAAATAACTTCTCAAGTTATTTATCCTCTCAGTGACGGCGCAAGTGTAAACTTGGCCGTCACTTTTATATTGTTTCACGTGAAACATTCGATGTAGCTTTACTCAGCTTTGCACCAATATTTAGTATTCTTTCGTTGTGAGTTGTCCCTATGGGATTACTGATAAGCTTCTCAGTTGTTAATGTTGAGCTCTATCCTGAATGTTTCACGTGAAACATTGGCTTTTGACGAGTGCACTTGAAATTTCGATGCAGAATGCCGCCCTCTTTAGTCCCTATCTTTCGAGTTAAGAAGCTTAAAGATGGTTTGTACTTGTCAGCTAGTTACGATGTTTCACGTGAAACATCGTAACTAAACTTCGCGATTACCTTTCGTAGGTACTGAAGCTAAAGGCAGATTTCGTTACCTGTTCCTCCCGTCTTTTCGGTGAGGTGCATTGTTGTGGAGTCTGGTCTGTCGTTACAGTGGAATAAAAATATACTTCAAGCCAGCTTTAACTTTCTCATTGGTGGGTTATAGGCCCAAAAAGAGTTGGTTTAGAATTGGTATTTTCGCCAGGTGTTGTACGGTTCTTCTTATTGCCTGCTTTCCTATAAAAGCAGAATACTGGTTTCCAGCGGTTTTCACGGAATTCAGCATATCCGGCTTTAGCTGTTGTACTCGTTCTTGGATCTTTTGGGCAAGGCCGGATTCGCCTTTATTTTTCCTCTCCGAAAAAGAACGACATGAAACGTCCACTCCCACAAGCCAAACTCCGGTTATAACCAACTCTTTTTGGCCTATAACTCTCATTAGTTGACGCTACGTATCTGTCACAAGTATCTGCGAAAGTTGGAAGCCAAACAAATCAGATTTGGCGCATGATTTTTAATCCAATGTTTCACGTGAAACATTCTGCCGTACTTATAAGGACTCAGTCTCTTTGAGGTTCAAAGCTCGTGTTGTTTAGTTGCTGGTGGGGGAGTTATGTGTCTATGTAACGAATTCACCTTTTGAAAATGTCGACATATTACTTTCGCTCTCGATCACTTACTCAATAACGCGATCAGCTCAAGCTGAAGCAGTCTTTAATTTCTCAGATATTTTCTGAGTGCTTTGTTTCGCACGTATCTTTGTTATGGGTCAGAACTCTTCATTGTTTCGCGTGAAACAATGAAGAGTAAATGAACATTGTTCAGTTACTCTAATTCTGAAGAGTCGAACAATCTGAACGTTGAGTTGTTTTGGTGTTTTGCTGATGGCTCGTCTAACTCTATCTTAATGTCTTATGGTCGTCGCATTGCGTAGAGGATGTTGTTCAGTCCTGCACCTGACTCAATGCGCAACTTGTTCAGAGGGTGAGGCATTTGAGAGTCGAGTGGCGTGAGACTCAAAGTTTGCATTTGAATCTGGGTCGAGAATGTTTCACGTGAAACATTGTGGATTAGAGTCGAGTTATCCACATTTTCCATAAGCGGTTCGAGTTATCCACATTTCTGCAATACACCGTACAAATGTTCGAAAGCGTTCAATTGCAACGGTTTGAGGTTTGTGGACAAATAGATTGAGGTCGTCCAGCAAAAAGTTGTGCACAGTTATCCACACTGGTTGTGGTAATTGTGGATAACTGAGATTTTGTCAAAATCTGTCCATACGAATGAGGAAACTGGAATAACTAAAGAAATAAGAGTGCTGTGAAAATCCCACGGTATGTGATTGAGCGGCGTCCAGATGTAGGGAGTGTTAAACGTATGGAATCTGCTGCGGAAACCATTAGAAGAATCTTTGGTGGGGATGCCAACTCGCTTGGTAGCGAGATGGCTGAGTTGTCCGCACAATACGAAGCACTCAATAAAACAAAATTCCCCAAACCGGCTGAAACCCGTTTCATCGCAGTTGCCAACCAAAAGGGCGGCGTCGGCAAAACCACGACTACAGTCAATATCTCCGCAGCTCTTGCGCTCGGGGGAGCGAAGGTCCTCGTGGTGGACATGGATCCCCAGGGCAATGCCTCAACGGCGTTGGGTGCCAAGCACAATTCCGGTGAGCCTTCCACATATGACGTCTTGGAAGGGCGCAAGAAGATCGCCGAGGTCAAGCAGCAGTGCCCAGATTTCCCGAAGCTTGATATCGTTCCGGCGGCCATTGATTTGAGCGGCGCCGAGCTCGAGGTCGCCGATATGCAGGACCGCAACAACCTGCTTAAAAACGCTCTTCAGGAATTTATCAAGACAAGCGATGAGCACTATGACTATGTCATAGTAGATTGCCCTCCCAGTCTAGGTCTGCTGGTGATCAATGCGATGTGCGCCGTCACTGAAGTGCTTATTCCCATTCAGGCCGAGTACTACGCGCTTGAAGGGCTGGGGCAGCTGATCAATACCATCGGCCTGGTGCAGGAACATTACAATCCTATTCTTCTGGTTTCGACCATGCTCGTGACGATGTTCGATCGGCGTACCCTGCTGAGCAAAGAAATCTTTGAGAAAGTTAAAGAGCACTATCCAAGTATCGTATTGAAAACCACTATCCCCAGGACGGTGAAGATTTCCGAGGCACCGAGTTTTGGGAAGAGCGCGATAGCTTATGACCCCAAGGGGATGGGTGCGATTGCATATCGCGAAGCGGCTCTCGAGATTGCTCGTAGATCTAAATCAGTATTGTCGGCATTGAGCACGAAGAAACAGGAGAGGAAGTAATATGGCATCGAAGTCACGTTTAGGCAAGGGGCTCGGTGCATTATTCCCTGCACTTCCTGGCGATCCGAATCAGGCTCAGCCGGTGACGAAGTCTGAGGAGACGGCTGCAAACAAGCTCGCTTCGGAGAAGGGGCAAGCCTCAAAGCAGAATGTTTCACGTGAAACATCTCCTTCTGGTGGCAAAGCCACGTCCAAGGAGTCAGCGAAGAGCAAAGCGTCTGGCTCCAAGGATTTTAACGCTATAAAGCCAGCTACAGCGAAGTCTGAAACAGTGGCGAAAGAAAATGTTTCACGTGAAACATTGAGGAAAACCGGTAAGTCGAACACAGCTGGAACGAAGAAGAATCTGAGGAAGAATGTTTCACGTGAAACATCGCGGAACAAAGGCAAGAAAAGAAGGTCGATGCCTTCGTTCGACGGCATAGCTGGGCCGAGCGATGTCTTTTTCGGTGGTGCAGTTGTCCCCAAGGGGAAGCAACAGAATAATAAGGAATCGGAAAGCAAAAATAGCGCCGAATCTGCGCCAAGCACTGAGGGTTTGAAGCCAGTGCAAGGCGGATACCTTGTTGAGCTGCGTCTTGACCAGATTGGCCCGAATGTTCATCAGCCTCGTAGCATCTTTGATGAGGACGAGCTGCGTGAGCTCGCTGCCTCGTTGAAGGAAGTCGGTGTGCTGCAGCCGGTTGTGGTTCGCAAGCGGCCCAAGGATCAGAAGCTGCAGCAGAGCGCCCTGACCATTGTCGGCAAGAACGTCAAGCAGAAGCAGCAAGGGTTCGATAGCGAATACGAGCTCATCATGGGGGAGCGTCGTTGGCGTGCCGCCCATCTTGCTGGTTTGAAAACGATTCCGGCCATCGTGAAGACGACGACTGACGACGAGATGCTGAGGGATGCGTTGCTTGAGAACCTGCATCGCGTGGCGTTGAATCCGCTTGAGGAGGCCGCCGCATATCAGCAGATGATGGATGATTTCGGCCTGACCCAGGAGCAGCTTTCGCATTCGGTGTCGAAATCTCGTCCGCAGATCGCGAATATGTTGCGTCTGCTCAATCTGCCGCCGGCTGTGCAGAAGAAGGTGGCTGCGGGTGTGCTTTCCGCTGGCCATGCGAGGGCATTGCTTGGTCTCTCCACGCCTGAAGAGATGGATAAGCTGGCCAACCGCATCATCGCCGAAGGTCTCTCAGTGCGCAGCACCGAGGAAATCGTGGCGATGAAGTCGATGGATGGCAGCCAGAAGGAGCAGCAGAAGGACCATAAGAAGGCGAATCCATGGAGTGAATCGCCTATCCAGCGCAATCTGGAGAACCGTTTCGACACCAAGGTGGCTATCAAGGGCAATAAAAAGCACGGAAAGATCGAAATCGTGTTCTCGTCTCCAGAGGACATGGATCGAATTCTCGGTCTTTTGATGCCTAACAATGCTCAAAAGAAAGAATCTGGCTGGGTGTGAAGCCTGGCATCACCGTGATTCAGCAAAAATGTTTCACGTGAAACAATTTAAAGCAAAAACAAATGGGCGGCCAAATCCCGAGAAGGGATGGCCGCCCACTTGCAACTGCGAAAGTTGGAATTATAGGCCAAATATTTGGTTTATGATCGGGGTTTGGCCTTGTGAGAGCAGGCGTCTCGTCCTGTTATTTTTCTTCGCGGTTTTAGGGAGGTGGTCTTAAGGAATGAGGGCGTGCTTGAAGATGAAAGCCTTCCCGCAACTGTCAACACGGACGAACCCACAGTCGGCGCGGGCAAATCAAGCTTTGGCGTCAGACACAGATGGAGTTGAACAAGCACATGAATGTTAGGAACCGGATTCTAAAACTAATATTTTGGTTATAGCCTAGCGAAGCTCTCATTCTGCTCGGTTCTTTTCGGCTAAACCTAAAATATAAAAAAGTGGGCGGCTGAATCCCGAGAAGGGATGGCCGCCCACTTGTTAGTGAAGCTGTGTCACGTTAGACACAGCTTGCGAGCCTCGCACACGCTCATTGCAATTCGTTGAGGTAGTCCTGGGCATCGAGCGCGGCGCGGCAGCCCATGCCGGCGGCCGAAATGGCCTGGCGGTAGACGCTGTCGACCACGTCACCAGCGGCGAAAACGCCAGGAACCGAAGTCCGGGTGGAAGCGCCGTCGACCTCGATGTAGCCCTGAGCGTCCAGCTTCAGCGCGCCGTCGAGGAACGACGTGGCGGGAGTGTGGCCGATGGCGACGAATACGCCGCTGGCCGGCACCTCGGTGGTCTCGCCGGTTTTCACGTTTTTCACCGTGACGGAAGTGGCGCTGCCGTTCTCCCCATTGACCTCGGTGACGACAGAGCTCTTGAGGAACGAGATCTTCTCGTTGGCCTCGGCGCGATCGACTAGGATCTTCGAGGCGCGGAACTCGTCGCGGCGGTGGATGATGGTGACGGACGTGCCAAACCGGGTAAGGAACTCGGCGTCGGTGAACGCGCTATCGCCGCCCCCGACGACCACGATGGGCTTGCCGCGGAAGAAGAAGCCGTCACACGTGGCGCAATATGAAACACCTTTGCCGGAGTATTCCTTCTCGCCGGGCACGCCCAGCTTGCGGAAGTTGGAGCCGGTGGTCACCACGATCGCGCGGGCGCGTAGCACGTCGCCCTGGTCGCAGGTCACGGTTTTAATCGCGCCGGTAGCCTTGCCGTCGCTGCCGTCAGCGCTGTCCGCGCCAAAATCGACGGACACCACGTCGTCCCAAATGATCTCCGCGCCGAACTTCTCGGCCTGCTTCTGCATGTTGTCCATGAGGTCCGGCCCCATCACTCCATCGGGGAAGCCGGGGTAGTTCTCCACCTCGGTGGTGTTGACGAGCTGGCCGCCGGGCGTGATCGCGCCGGCGATAACGGTCGGCTTGTAGCCGGCGCGCCCCAGATAGATCGCGGCGGTGTAGCCGGCCGGGCCCGAACCGATGATAATGACGTCTCGTACGTCGTTGCTTTGCTGTGTTTGCTCTTGTGCCATGCGTCCACCATAACATCAGCCGCCACGGTCTGAGCTTTGGGCGCAACGGGAATAAACGCCTATTGCGCCGTGTGACGTTCGGTCGTCACAATCGGTGTGCGCAAGGTGAGTGAAGGCGCTCTGAACTGGCCGATCCCCGCTGAAACCTTATTGGTTGATTGCCACGTAATTAGACATTTGGTGGAGTAATGGTATATTTTGCGCGGCCCACGGGAACACCCACTGGAAGAGCGAAAGCGCGACCGCGGCCAACAGCAACACCACCAGCAAAATCCGCACCGGTTTGACGCCGGGTTGCAAGCGCGAAAGCCCGCCGTAAATGCTGACGTCCGGCTTTTTGTGCTCGCCGAGGCAAATCGCCTTGCGCAGCGGCCAGCGCCACACAATCGCCGCCGCGAGGAACAGCACCAGGTAGACCATCAAAATCCCGAGGATCAGTGGGATGAGCGAGCTGATTTTGGCCACGGGCGACGTCTTGCCGTTGTTGATGAACTGCACCTGCCCGTTCGCGCCCTGCCGCGCCAGCTCCTGTGGAATGCCGTCGGAGACCTTGGCCCAATACTTGAGTTTGCCGTAGGTGATCCAACGGTGGGTGGGGGTGGAGTATTTCGGCTCGCAGGTGGTCAGCGTGATGAGCCGCTGCGTGGCCGGCGACATCGGACTGTGCGGGTTCGGCGCGATCACGCGAATCTGGTCGGGCGTCACGATTTCGTAGCCGGTGTATTGGTAGACGTACCAGTAATCCTTCGTGCGGATGATGATCGTGTCGCCGGCCTTGGCGTCGAGTTTGTCGACGTTGCCAAGCGGCTGCCCATAGCCGTTGCGATGCCCCGCGACCGCGAAATTGCCGACCTGGCCGGGCATCTGCGACTGCGGATAATGGCCGATGCCGTGCTCGTTGAGTTCCGGCATGTCGATGCCCTCGACGATGTTGCGCTGCCATTGGTCGCCGAAGCGCGGGATGTAGATCTGCGCGATTAGGTCGCCTTGCCTGGCCTGTTTCGGCTGGACGGGAGGCGCGCCGTTCTGCGCGGGCGCGATCTGCTGGTTCTTCTCGGTGGCCGGGTTGCTCCAGCCCACCGATTGCCGCTGCTCGATCTGGGTGTGCTCGGATTCCACGCCCGTCCACCACATTTGCCAGACGACATATAGCGCGCAGACGGCCGCGATGGTGAACAGCAGTTCGGCCACAATGCCCATGGTCTGCCAGAGCCTGGAATTCTTGCTTTTGGCCGCGCCGCCCCGGCCGCCGTTCGTGCCGTTCAGGGCTTGCGTGTTGTCATGAGTATATATGGAGTGGCCGCGCGGGGGAGTGGCGACGTCGGCCGCTCGGGTTGCGCCGGTCGCGCTCGCGGAGTTGGTTGCGTTGGCCGTGCCCGCATCGAAAGTGCTTGCATTTTGGAGGATGGATGATTGCGTGGCACTCGCGGTTGTGGCGGTTTGCGTTTGCGCCTGCGTTGCCGCCTGCCCGGCCATGGTATCACCGTTATATCCAAACGAAGGTACCGCTGAATATGCAGTATTACTAGTATTACTGGCGTTACTAGCGTTGCTGGCATCGTCAGCGGCGCTCGCGGCGCGACGGCCATCAGCCCTGTATTCCGAATCGTCCCGGAACTGCTCGAAGGCGTTCTCGAGATTCGGTGATTCGTCGAAATCGTCTGCCTGCGCGGTCTCGTCCGAAATCCCGCCGCCGGAACGCGCCTGGCGCCCGGGCAGCGGAACCTGCTGATCCGAGGGCGTTGCGTTCTCCCAGCTGCTTTGTGCGCCAAAGCTGGTACCAGAACGTGCGTCAAAGTCTGCGCCTGCACCTGTGCCCATGCCTAAGCTCGTGCCCGCGCCGTCTCCCGAGAGTCCCTTCGGCATCACGTCGTCATTCTCGCCGATATCCATAAAATCTCTCCCAAGCCCCTGCTCGCCGTTGGTTCCGGCAGTCTCGTTGGTTCCGTAAGCACCAGCGGCCCCAGCAGCTCCGTCAGTCCCGCCGAAATCCCCGGTCCCGTCAAGCCCGTCTGTCCCGCTAAACCCGTCCGTCTGGTCGCTCATCGCTAGTTCTTGTCCTCGTTCTTGTTCACGTTGGCGTATCGCAACGTCTGCAGCAACGGCGCCTCCGGGAAGCGCAGGTTGTCCTTATCCTCTACCTTCCAGCCTAAACCAAACGCGCTCACATATTCCTGATATGTCTGAATTGCTTTCGAATCATTCAAAGCGTCGCGCATCTGGTCGGCGGGCCCGATGGCCTGGACGGTGTACGGCGGCGAATATTGCTTGCCCTGCAGCATCAGCACGTTGCCCTTGCAGATGATCGCGGAGTTGTATAGCACCCGCTGGTCCTGGATCATCATCGCCTCGGCGCCCCCGTGCCACAGAGCGTTCACCACGGCCTCGATATCCTGCTGGTGAATCACGTAATCGTTGATATTGGAGGCGGAACCGGAGCTGTTGACCATGTGGTCCCAGAGCGGTGAATCGTTGAGCGTCACGGTCAGGCCGGGGCCTTGCAGCGCGGGCAGCACGGTGCCGGAACCCGCGTCCTCGCTCGCGCCGACCTTTTTGTCCGTGTTGCTGTTGGTGATTTTGTTGAGGTCGTTGATCTGCGTGCCCAGTGATTTGACCTGGCCCTGCAGTTTGTTGACCTGGCCGACGCGTTGTTGCACCAGTTCAGCGGTGTCGGAGGTGACGACGGTGGTCTTGTTGACGCGCAGGTTGGTCATGAGCAGAAATCCGGTGAACGCGACAATGACGAAAACGGCGACGCCGCCCAGGCGTGAGCGCTTCGCCTTGTGTTTCCCCGCGTGTTCTTCTGCCATGATTTCTAATAATATCCCCAGATATTCCCTTGCCGTTCCCTATATATTGACAGGTATTCGCTGGTTTCGAGTGTACCCACTACTATATCTATTAGCCGATTGAATGGAGACTACGCTTATGGCTGACGAAGAGCTGAGTAAGGGCACCGCAGCTGCCTCGAACGCGACCGGATCCGCGAAGACCACGGGGGCCGCGAAGACTGCGGCGAAGAAGGCCCAGCCGAAA
The DNA here is from genome assembly GCF_029395435.1 of Bifidobacterium sp. ESL0790. Taxonomy (NCBI): domain Bacteria; kingdom Bacillati; phylum Actinomycetota; class Actinomycetes; order Bifidobacteriales; family Bifidobacteriaceae; genus Bifidobacterium; species Bifidobacterium sp. ESL0790. The sequence continues at coordinate 2,238,831 of NZ_CP113915.1, read as the reverse complement.
GCGCAAGCCGCGACGAAGGCCGCGGGCAAGACTACGGCGAAGGCTGGTACGAAGACCGCTGCCAAGACTTCTACCACCAAGACCACTGCGGCTAAGAAGACTACCGCGACAAAGTCAACGACTAAGACCGCGAGCAAGACTGCGTCTGCGGCGAAGGCTGGCGCTGGGACCAAGAAGACTACCTCCACCGCCGCCAAGTCCACGGCCAAGACTGCAGCGAAGTCGACGACTAAGACCGCAGCCAAGGCGAAGCCGGCCGCCAAGAAGACTGCCGCGAAACCTGCGGTTAAGGCTTCCGACAAGGCCGAGTCCACCACTTCTGCTGCCAAGAAGACCAGCAAGTCCGCCACGGCGAAGGCCAAGGCGAAGTCGAAGGACGATGCCAAGGCCGACGAGACCGAAGAGGTCAAGGACGCCGAGGCCGCTGAGGCTGCCGAAGACGCCAAGGATGATTCCGCCGACGAGAAGGCTGGCGAGGCCAAGAAGTCCGGCAAGTCCGCGAAGAAGTCCAAGAAGGGCGAGAAGTCGGGCAAGTCCGCCAAGGACGCTGACGACGATGACGCCAAGGATGAAGCGGACGACGACGCTGACGACACCGATGATGACGATGACGACCTGGATCTGCCAATGGACAAGATCGAGGCCCTGCTCGACGTCACCAAGGTCGACAAGAAGAACCTGACCCCGCAGATGCGCCGCGTCGCCCAGCGCCAGGTGGAGACCACCAAGCGCGTCGAGGAGACGATCAAGAAGACCAAGGCCAACCCGCGCTGGTTCGTGCCGCTCTTCTGCTTCTTCATGATTCTCGGCCTGGCGTGGGCCGTCGTCTACTACCTCACCAGCAAGTACCCGATTCCCGGCATCGGCGCATGGAACCTGCTGATCGCGTTCGTCATTGTGATGGTCGGCTTCTTCATGACCATGTGGTGGCGGTAAACGTTCAAAAACCTGTCGCGCGCGCCTTCCGATTGATTCGGGAGGCGCGTTTTGCTATGTCTGGTCGCTGATTCAGGTGACCTTTGCCGGAGGTGGTTTTTGTCGTAAGTGGTGCCTGTATTGGCAATCTGTTGCCCGATATCGGCCGGCGAAATTAGATAATGGTGAATATCGGATGAAGATGGCCTAGATTTTGTCCGAATCCTGCCGATGAAATGAGACGACGGCGGATATCAGATGGGAACGGTCCTGATTTCGTCTGTTTCTGCCGTCGGGATGAATAGAGAAAGCCTCGGCGATGATGATGGGTATTCATTCTGGGCGTTGGCTCTGATTCTGTACCATGGCAGGGCCTTGTGACGGTGAGCGCAGGATATGTCTCGCTAAGTTATCCACAGGATTTCATAATTTGCGGTGGATAACTGTGGATAAGCGCTGAGTTATTCACTGGTGCGTGGATAAATGTTTTCCACGGTGAATAAGTCACTATCCACATTATCCACAGCTTCAAGCCCTTGAAAAATAAGGGTTTCTGAATAACGCTGTGGATAAGTCGGTGAGTTTTCCCCATCGAAAGCACTACTTATACCCAAGTTATCCACAAACTTTTCCACAGTTGTGGAAAACTACATGCGTGTAATTTCCGTTTCCGCGGGGGATATCGTGTGACTCCGCGAGCAATGACGAAATGCAGACAAACAGAGACTGCGCTGACTAGATCATCGACAACGTCATGAGTTCAAGTAGCTTCTTTGCGACTTGCTGGCAGATATAGATAGAGACTTTGTCGCCATGAACCGCTCACCGTCAGGGGAAGTGCGTCGTGGAACCTTCGCGCGCAATTAGTCTTTGTGAGTGGAACCACTGGTCGAGATCTTCGCACGTAAACTTCACTCTTCAACAAAGTGTCGTAGGTATATATGGAGGCCGTACGTCGTCGAGGTAAGCGCGGCTGGAGCGCACTAAGATGATATTGTTCAGCCATTCAACTTTTGACCCGTTAAACAGGCGAAAAGGTATGATTATTACCTAGTTTGATAGAAAAAAGAGCCCAAATTTGGCTAAAAGCGAAAAAATTGTGTAATACAAGGCGTTTCGAGGAGTCTTGCTGCGGCGTGTTTGACGAAGCGATAATCGCTGGGAACGATATAAGTCAATTTGCAAGGCTTTGACTCAAAACGTTGCAGCGCGGGAATCAAGGAATATTTATCGGCGGCTTTACACTCAATATTTAGTCTCGAAGAGCCTATTTAAAGGCCTCAAAACCGACAATATATATAAAGTTGATGAATAAAATCGCGGGTTAAGGGGCAAGGACGCTGGTTTTGCGTCAACACACGTAAAATGCGCGAAATCTTTTGTAAAAGTTTTATACGTCGCAATGGTTATCTCGGCGATTTATCACAAAAAGTACGACATTATTGCTATTATTGACAAGTACGTTGTAAAAAACGCTTGGTTAACCACCAGTAGAAAAGGGAAACAAATGAAGATAGGAAAAGGACTGCGCAACGCTGCGGCCATGCTCCTCTCCGCCGCAACGTTACTAGCGCTCGGCGTAGCAGGAGCGGGCACTGCGAGCGCTGACGAAAGGGACATCGAGCTCGCCGGCGGCAATGCCACAGGTAAGATCACCATCACCAATGCCGCTAAGACGCACGTTTACTCTGCTTACCAAATCGGCAAGTATACGTATGCTGCCGATGATGGCGGCAGCGACAATGTGGTCGGCCTTTCCGTAGAAAATATGGGGACTAGCACACCTGATGATGATGTGTACACGGCTGCTCATACCGCTGATTCCAGTGCGCCTACGGACAATACCATTGGTTGGGTTGTCAAGAACTGGCAAAGCAAGGATGAGAGTTCTCCATACAATACGGGTGACAGCGGCAAGGTGCGAACATTTGTGACCAAGTTGAAGGACTTGATGGGCAGCACTCTCGCTAGTGGAACCACTGCAACCGCTGACAACGACGGCAAAGTTCAATTTACTACTCTGAACCCAGGCGTCTACGTTGTTGTGGATAAAACTGATCCTAGTGCGGCGGGCCATGAGAATGATAATTCGCAGACCATTCCAATTCTCATCAGTTCAACCATTGGCAGCTACACCAAGCTCAATGGCGATGCCACATGGGGAACTGCCGAGGCCAAGGTGAATGATGACCTGACCCTTACGAAGAAGTATGACGGTACCTCCGATGGAAGCCCCGCTACTACTGGCAAGACGGCGAAGTTCCATATTGACTCGACTGTTCCTCTTTGGACCGGCTACAGCAGCTATAAGTTCGTGATTCATGATGATCCCGATGCTGGTCTGAAGTTCGCTTCGGTGACTGACGTCAAGATTGCCGGCAGTACGATTGCGAATACTAAGTACACTGTTGGTGGCGGAGCTAACGCGGGTGATCAATTCACCATTACCTTTAACAATATCGAGGAGTTTACTCCTGGTGACACTATTCTTGTCGAATACACGATGACGATTGCGGATGCTGGCAAGAGTATGGCGAACAAGGCTTGGCTTGAGCACTCATCCAAGAGCGATGGCGATTGCGCGTCTAATCCGTCCGCAGACGGCTGCACCAGCGAGACTGAGCCTGGTACGGATGGCACGACAACAATCACAACCTACTCCATCACACTGCGTAGCAAGTACAAGAAGAACGCGGCTGACCTCGGCACTCCTGCCAAGCACGCCAAGTTCACGGTCAATGATGGAAGTGCTGACGTGAAGTTCGACTATGACAGCGGCACCAATACCTACACCTACAATCCCAGCGCACTGCCAAGGACCGCTGCGACTGTCGTAGAGGATGCGACTGGCGTGCTCAGGGTTCAGAACCTTCCTCAGGGAACGTATAAGTTCACTGAGACTGATGCTCCTTCCGATCCTGCTGGTATTCTGCAGCAGTTCAAGCCGAGCTTCAGTGTGACGATTGCTGATCCGAGCACAACTAGTGGTGGCGAGAAGGCAAAGTTCACGCTGACACAAGATATTTGGAAGCTTGTGCAGGTTGATACTGGTTCGTACTCCACCTCCGGCGATGTTGAGGCCAGCAAGACTGATGGTTCAGACACCAAGAGCACCAACTTCAACCTTAAGGTTGAGCACGTTGACTCGGTCACGGCTCTGCCTCTCACTGGTGGCGCGGGCATCATCCTGCTGCTGGCGCTGATTGTGGTCTCCGGTAGCCTCGCCGCCGGCACCGCGGTGCTGCGTCGTCGCAATGCGGTGAGCCACGAGGCCTGATGTGACCCAATGCTTCGGCAAGTCGCAATGACAAGTTGAGGCAAAGAAACATCGATGTGAATGGCGGTCAAATTCGGAAAACATTCTGAGTTTGACCGCCTTCGCATGCAATATCACTTTCATCGTTCAGGCGGGAAAGTACCGCTTGATGATAGGTTGGACGAATGAAGCACGGAAAGCCAAGCAAGCCCCCCAAGGCCATCGCGGATGATGGCACGGGGTTTCTGAAGAGCCTGCCGTTCAGCGAGGCGGCCCGGTCGACCGTAACCCGAAAGCAATACGTCATCCGCGTCCTCATCGAGGCGGTCCACGACTTCTTCGTGGTGCTCACCGTGGTGCTGATTCTCTCCGCGCCCATCAGCTGGGCCATCAACGCGCAGCACGAGGCGCAGGCCTCCATCGCCGCGGCCGAGGAGATGGCCAAATGGCCGAGGGGCCAGACCGTGCAGAAGTACCACGCGGCCCAGGCCTATAACAAGAAGATCGCCGAGTCGGGCCAATACTCGCTGGGCGAGGTGGCCGATCCGTATTCCCCCGGTGGTGGCTCTGACGCCGGTTCGCGCAAAGACGCCGAATACCAATCGTTGCTGGGCAACACCGACGGTGTGCTTGGCACCATCCGCGTCCCCAAGGTGTCGATTCGCCTGCCCATCTACCACGGGACCTCAAAAGACACGCTCGCCGTGGGCGCAGGCCATCTCTACGGCACCAGCCTGCCGGTCGGCGGCAAGTCGACCAATGCCGTCATCACCGGCCATCGTGGCCTGCCCAACGCCATGCTGTTCACCAGGCTCGATCAGCTCAAGGTCGGCGACTTTTTCTACATCCAGACCCTTGGCCGCACGATGGGCTACAAGGTGAAGGCCATCCATGTCATCGACCCTGCGGACACGCACCTCTACAAGGTGGTGCCCGGCAAGGACCTCGTGACGCTGATGACCTGCACACCGTACGGCGTCAACACGCAGCGACTCGTCATCACGGGAGAGCGCGGCAAGATCCCGCAGCAGGTGCCCTATATGGACAACGAGAAGGACGCGGTGCTCATGGGCACCCTCACCATGGCGGTGATACTGGTCATCGGCCTGATAGGCGTGCTTTCGCGCAACTACCGCGTGCTCGTGCCGCAACCGTGGCACTACGACGGCACACCGGTCTCGCCGAGCCGACTCTTCCCGCGCAAGACCGACAAGCGTGGTCTGCCGCCGATTGGCCTCTTGCCGCTCAACCATAAGAGACCTCCTACTCCACCTGGGCACACAGGGCCCAAGCCCAGACATCAGCCAAGACGTTATTGACGGTGGTTGATGGCTGCTAACGTAGCCGGTTCCCCTGAGTGGATGCCGGCTACGTTCGTATTGTGTGGCAGGCGCGGTGGAGGATATGGGTGTCGCTTCGCGGCTGCGCGGGCGTGAGGTTGCGGCGAAAACGTGTCCGGGTGCGGATGCGTCTCCACGGCTAAACAGGCGTGAGGTTGCGAGATACGTTGACGTGTCGGTGACAGCACAAGTGGCAAGGTGGTAAGCGCCTCGCGGAGTTTGGCGCACGCCTGAGCAGCATTTGGTTTGGTTTGCATGAGTACGAGCGGGCCGCGAGCGACGTTGTTCGGCTTGTGGAATGGTTTCGTTGCGACGAAATCCGTGCGGCTAGAATGAGCCACAACGTAAGGTGTGAGAGCCGATTCCTGGGCGATATGGCCTTGGCCCGATCGGCGGGGATTTCGATTACGTAATGAAGGTGGGATTTGATGGCAACGGCGAATGACTCGGTGACGGAGCAAGGGAGTGGCGACTCGGGCGCGCGCATTCTGGTGGTCGACAACTACGACTCATTCGTCTACACGATCGTCGGCTATCTCAAGACGCTGGGCGCCCAGGTCCGCGTCGTGCGCAATGACGACGACCTCTTGCACGACATCCTCAACGGGGCCTCTGGTGAGACGCAGCACGATGCTGAAAGCGCGTCGAATGTGAGACGCCAAAGCGACAATGGCGACGCCGGCTCAACCGCGAAAGACCCCAAGTCTGGTGCGTCCTGCGGCAAGGGCGAAAGTGCGTCGAACGCGAGTCAGCAAGATAGTGATAACAGCGAAGGGTCAAGCTCGAAAGCCCCCGAGTCTGGCATCGTCTCTGGCCAGGGCCATGGCGCGTCGCTCGACGACTACGACGGCGTGCTGATCTCTCCCGGGCCGGGCACACCGGCCGACGCGGGCTATAGCGAGGATATGATTCGCCTGTGCGCCAAAGCTGGCAAGCCGATGATGGGGGTGTGCCTCGGGCTGCAGGCGCTCGCGGAGGTTTATGGTGCCACGGTGGGCCATGCCCCGCACATCATGCATGGCAAGACCAGCGAGATGGAGCACGACGCAGACGGACTCTTCGAAGGTGTGCCGAACCCGTTGACCGCCACACGTTACCATTCGCTCGCCGTCGACCCGCGGACGCTGCCCGCCGAGCTCGTGGTGACGGCGCGCTCCAAGGACGACGGCACCATCCAGGCCGTGCGCCATGCGCGACTGCCGCTGGTCGCGGTGCAGTTCCACCCCGAATCGGTGATGAGCGTGGCTGGCTACCGCATCTTCGCCAACTGGCTGGCCATGTGCGGCGACCAGTCCGCCGTCGCCCGCTCCCAAGGCTTGAGCCCCAAGGTCTGCGCCCCAACAGCCTCCGCCTGATTTCTGCCCTCTGTCTCCACCCCCCGCGTTCAGCGATAGAAAACGTACATGAAATACCATTTTCTATCGCTGAATGGTGGTGAGTGATAGCAATTAGCTCCCTACCCGTCAGCCACTCGCGATCGATGTCAAAAAACGTGGGTGTGGTGGCAGTGGGGAAGTCACTTCAGCAGCCAGTCGATCAGGTTCGCGCCTTGGATTCCATTGCGGCTATATGGGTACTCGTCCAGCGACAGCACGGTCTTCGGGTAGCTGTCATGAATCTTCTCGAGGGCGCCGAACTCGCGGTCGCGTGTGTGTGCGTCCGCCGCCAGATAAGTGACTTGGTAGTATTCCGTTTTGTCGCCTTTCCGGGCGATGAAATCGACTTCGGCATTTTCGACTTTGCCCACGGTAACTTTGTAGCCACGCCTCAGCAACTCGATGCATACGATGCCTTCCAACACCTGGTCGATGTTGGCGACGTTATTCATGCCAAGCGCTTGACGCAGCCCCTGGTCGACCACATAATACTTCTCATTGAACGCCAGCATCTTCTTGCCGACGGCGTCCTCGCGACTGACCTTGTAGAGCATATACGCCTTCTCGGCGGCGTTCAGATAATTGCTGGTCGTCTCCGCCGTGACTTTGCGACGCTCGCTTCTGAAGTAGTCCGAGATGTTCTTCGTGGTGAGCAGATGGCCCTCCTCGGCAATCGCATATCTGACGATGCGTTCGAGCGCGTCCACGTCACGGATGCTGTTTCGCTGCACCACATCCTTGAGCAGGATCGTCGAGAAAAGATCCTCGAGATAGTGAAGCGAGGCGTCTTGGTTGAAATCGAGCTCCTGTTGGAAGGGGAACCCACCTTGGATGGCGAACGCGCGGAAGGCCTGCTGCGAAGTGGCGCCGGAATTGCTGTTGAGGTACGCCGGCATGAACTCCTTGAAAGAGAGTGGGAACACTTCGATGGTCACGTATCGGCCCGTGATGAATGTCGCGAGATCGCTGGAAAGCACATGCGCATTGGATCCGGTGATGTAGATGTCGGCGTCATAATCGACGAGAAATGAGCGTAAGGCGCGCTCCCAGCCGTCGACTTCCTGAATCTCGTCCAGGAAAAGACGAATCGGTTTTGAGGAATCGACGTTGTCGCTCACGTATTTGGCGAGGTCTTCGCCGGTCTGGATAGCCGCAAGCTCGTTGGAATCGAAACTTAAATGGAGGGTGTTTTCCATGGATGCGCCTTGGCTGGCGAGATGTTCCTTGAGCAATTTCAGAAGTGTTGATTTTCCGGTTCGGCGCGCGCCGATAAGGACTTTGATGATGTGTTTGCCGATATATGGCTTGATTTGTTCAAGATACGTTGGTCGATTAATCATATGGGTTCCTTAGCTGCGATTATAACCGTAACTATACCAGAATTTAGAAAAAGTTGCGGTTATAACCGAAACTATTGGGGAAATTGCTAAAAGTTGCGGTTATAACTGAAACTTTCCTGGATAGTTTCGTAAGTTTCTGCCGCTGGTGGACGATGGCGATAGGCGCCAGAAAGGCCGACTTTGCGCGATTCGCGTCCGGTGGTTCCACCGTTAAGCGATGGGAAACGTCCACTGAATCGCATTTTCTATCGATGACGGCTCGTCAGCAATAGGAAATGTACATGGCATACCAATTCCTATCGCTGACTGGTGGCGAGCGATGGAGAAGATATGAGAAAGGCTCCGGGGAGCGGGATGCGCTGCCTCGGAGCCTTTCTTTGTTGAGGTGTCTGGCTGGTTTGGTGCTGCTTAGCGTCAGGGACTAAGCAGCGTTATGCGATACCAAACACCACCCAACCAGCTTGCGCTAGTTGGATTGCGTGCCGGGACTCGGGGTGTGGCCGCCGGATTCCGAGCTGGAAGCCGGGGCCTTGCCGGTCAGGGTGATGGTGCTGCCCTTGTCGACCTGCTGGCCAGGCCCGGGGCTCATCGAGGAGACCGTGGAATCGCTGGTGCTGGAGCCGACGACATTGACCTGGAAGCCGGCGGCCTCCAGAAGCGCGCGGGCCTCGCCAATCGTCATGCTGCTGTCGATGTTGGGCACCTGCACCTGCTCCTTGCCGCGCGAGATGTAGAGGGTGACGGACGAGCGCTGACCGACCGACGAGCCGGCGCCCGGGTCCGTGCGTGTGACCGTGTCTCTTGGCGCATCCGCGTATTCCGACTCGACGACGACGGAAAGCCCGCTGTCGCTGAGCGTCTTGACGGCCTGGTCCTTCGGCTGGCCGGTGACGTCGGGCACCTTGGTCATGCCGGACGAGACGTAGAGCATCAGCGTGGTGCCCTTGTCGGTGGCTGAACCGGCGGGCGGATCGGTGCGCGTGACATGGTCCTTGGCCACATCAGGGCTGTCCTCGGTCTGCGTGCTTGGCGATACCTTGAACCCTGCGTCCTCAAGGATGTCTTTGGCCTGGGCCTGCGTCTTGCCCTTCACGTTGGGCACCTGCTTGGCCTCGGGCCCCGCGGAGAACCAGACGATCACCGTCGAGCCCTTGACGGCCTTCGCGCCGCCCTTCGGCGTCTGGCGCGTGAACGTGCCCTTCGGTTCGCTGGAATTGGTGTCTTTCTCCACCTTCATCTTCAGGCCCACGTCGGTGAGCTTCTCGCGCGCGCGAGCCTCCGTGGTGGACGACGTGAAGGTCGGCACGGTGACGGTCTGCGGCTTGCGCATGTGCGTGATGCCGAAGACGATGCCCGCGATCGCGAGGATGGCGACGATGCCGCCGACCACCGAGGCGATGATGATTTTCTTCTTCTTGCGCTTCTTTTCCTCGGCCGCGCGCTCGGTACGGGTCTTGAGCGCCGTGCCCGCACCCTGCTCGGCCTGCTGGTAGGTGCCGGTCAGCGGGTCGAAGGCCTGCGTCGCCGTCGTTTCGATGGGGTTCATGGCCTCTGTGGCGGCGGTCTGCTCGGCCTCCTTGCGCTCCTTCATGTTGGCGAGGTCGGTGAGCGGGTTGAACGCCGCCGCGACGGGGATGCCGCCGTTCATGAAGGTGAGGATGTCGTTGCGGAACTCGGCCGCCGTGGCGTAACGGTTCTGGCGGTCCTTGGCCATCGCCTTGCCGCAGATCTGGTCCCACATCTTGGGCAGGCCCGGCACGATGGTGCTCGGCGGGGTCGCCACCTCGGAGACGTGCTGGTAGGCGATCGCCACGGCGGAGTCGCCGGTGAAGGGCGCGCGGCCGGTGAGCATCTCATAGAGCACGCAGCCGGCGGAATAGAGGTCGCTGCGCATGTCGACGGTCTCGCCGCGGGCCTGCTCCGGGGAGAGGTATTGCGCGGTGCCGACCACGCCCTGAGACTGGGTCATGGTGGCCACGGAATCGTCGAGCGCGCGGGCGATGCCGAAGTCCATCACCTTGACGATGCCCTGCTCGCTGATCATGATGTTGCCGGGCTTGATGTCGCGGTGGATGATGCCCATGCGGTGCGAATAGTCAAGCGCGTTCAGGACGCCGAGCATCACCTGTTCGGTGTCGCGCTGGCTCAGGGGGCCGTTGGCCTTGATGATGTCGCGCAGGGTCTGGCCCTTGACGTACTCCATCACCAGGTAGGGCACGCGCTCGGTGCTGCCGTCGTCGTTGGTGATGACCTCCTCGCCGGAATCGTAGATGTTGACGATGTTGACGTTGTTCATCTGCGCGACTGAGTGGGCCTCGCGGCGGAAGCGGCGCAGGAAGATCTCGTCGTTGGCGAGGTCGGAGCGCATGATCTTGACGGCGACCACACGGCCGAGACGCGTGTCTTGCGCGACATGCACCTCCGCCATGCCGCCTCTGCCGATTAACTGGCCAAGCTGATAGCGGCCGTTTGCAAGTGCCGCTGGCATATTGGTGCTCATTGCTGCTCCTCCTGGTTCTCTTCTGAAGTCTTGCGGGCCGGGGTCTCGCCGGTCGTGGGTTCGGGTTCGGGTTTGCTGGACGGTTTGCTGAGTTCGGGTGCGATGCTCGCGGGCTCTGCGCTTGCGGGTTCGCCGTTTGCGGGCTTGATGCGCTCGGGCTCGGTCGGCGGCTTGTCGGACGGTTTCTTGTCTGCCGTATCGGACGTATCGCTGGCCACGCCGGTCGCGTCGTCGCTGGAACCTGCGCCTGGCGGGGTCGCCGCGTCATCGCTCGCCGGTGTGGGCGAGAGGTCGATATCCTTGATATCCTTCAGCGTCTCAGAAAGCGTGAGCATCGCGGCCTTCGCCGCCGGCGTGTATTCGCTGTCACCGGGCTCGTTTGACATGTCCGGCTCTCCGGGATTGTCCGACGTCTCAGCGGCGTCCTGGGCCTTGTGCTTGGGAGCGTCGTGATTGTCGGTATTCGGTGAATCGTCAGGAATCGCGTGCCTCGCGTGCTTTGGCTTCACCATATCGGCGTCGGCCTGCTCGTCGTCTGCTTTGCTGTCTGCCTCGTCGCCATCCAAATCAATATCGGTATCGCCGAAAATGCCCTGGCTGCTGACATCATCGGACGTGACGAAAGCGGACGAGACCGGCGCGGGTGCCGGAGGCTCGCTGACATCGTGCCGTGGAAGGCGTGAGGCATTCTTGCCGTCGGCCTTATCGGCGTTGTTCGCCTCGGAGGATGAGCTGACCGTGCGTGGCCCCTCGGTTTTCCGGGGCTTTTCGTCGTTTTCGGCATTGCTGTCGTCATCTGGCTCGCTGGTGATATCGTCGTCAGACTTGTCATTGCTGGTTCCGCTTGTCACGCTGCGAGGGGCGTTGCCAACCTGTTCTTCGGCGGCCGCTGGAGTATCCTCGGCATCTTCCGCATTTTCAGCATCCTCAGCGTCCGGCGTATTTTCAACGTCCCGCTTGGCGTCGGCGTTTTTAACCTCCTCGGCGTTCACGACGTTTGCCGCATCCCGCGCATCCTGCGCGTTCCCAAAGTCCTCAGCCGCCACGGCACCATCCGGCTTTTCCGAATTCCCGGTGCTCGCCGCGACCCTGCGCTTGCCAGTGCTCTCAGAGGATGCGTTCTCAGACGGTGGGTTCTCAGCCTCAGGAAACGCTGAACCCAGCGACGAGGCCCTGCCACCCGCCACCGCGCCGTCGAGCGTATAGGGCGCACTGACCACACGGCGAGCGATGCGTCCGTCGCGGGAGACGATGGTGGCGTCGTTCAACGCGGCCTGCTGGTCCATGAGCCGGCGTTCGATGCGTGAAAGTGTGCGGGAGACCACGAGCGCGTCCTTCGGACGGTCGCGCGGATCCTTGGAGAGCATCGACATGACGAACTGGTTGAGCTGCACATCCACCGTGTCGGGCAGCGGCGGCACCGCGTCGTTGACGTGCGCGGCGGCGATGTCGACGGGCGTGGCGCCGGTGAACGGGCGATGGCCGCAAAGCCCCTCGTAGGCCACGACGCCCAGCGAATAGATGTCGGACTGCGGCGTGGCCTGCTTGCCCTGCGCCTGCTCCGGCGAGATATATTGCGCGGTGCCGACCACCATGCCGTCCTGCGTGATTTGCGCCTGGTTGGTGGAATAGGAGACGCCGAAATCGGTGATCTTCACCTCGCCGTCCTCGGAGACCATGATATTGGCCGGTTTCACATCGCGGTGGATGACCCCGTGCGAATGCGCCACGTAGAGCCCACGCGCCACCTGCACCAGGATTGGCAGCAGCTCGAGCGGGTCCATCGCGCCCTTCTTGCGGTAGAGGTCGGCCAGCGAATCGCTCGGCACGTACTCCATGATGAGGAATCCGATGCCGTCATGCTCGTAATAATCGAAGAGCGCGGCGATGTTGGGGTGCGCGAGATTGGCGGAATTGTGGGCCTCCATACGCAGACGGCGCAGCTTCGCCTCGACGTCCTTCACGTCCCCGCGCAACGCCTTGATGGCCACGACCTTGTTGAGCTGGATGTCGTAGCCCTTCCAAACCTCACCCATGCCGCCCTGCGCGAGGCGACGGTCGAGCCGGTACCGGCTATGAATCAATTGGCCTTCAACGAGCTTCATTTGCCCAGTGCCTCCTCCATCATCGCTTTCATGATCGGACCCGCGGCGTAGCTGCCGAGCACGTCCGTGTGGTGCACCACCACCGCCACGGCGATCTTCGGGTCGTCCGCGGGCGCGTAGCCGATCACCCAGCCGTCGATGCTCGCGTTGCTGATGCCGATCTGCGCGGTGCCGGTTTTGGCGGCCACCTGCGTGCCGTTGATGGCCAGGTTCGCGTTCTCCTTGGTGACCACGGCCTTCATCATCTGGTTGAGCTTGCTCGCCGAATCCTTGCTCATCGCCTGGCTCATCACGCTCGGCGTGGTCTTCGAGATCACCGTCAGGTCGCTGGAACGCACGCGGTCGACCAGGGTCGGCTTCATCAGCGTGCCGTTGTTGGCGATGGCGGCGGCGATCATGGCGTTCTGCAACGGGGTCTCCTGCGTGTCACCCTGGCCGATGGAGGCCAGCGCGAGCTTGTCGGGCGTGGCCTCGGTGGGGAACTTCGACGACATCGCCTGCATGGGGTTGCCCGTGCTTTCGGAACCGTCGATGTTCACTGGCGAGCCGAAGCCGAACTTCTTGGCTTGCTCGTCGATAGTCTTGTCGCCCAGCGAGACGCCCAGTTGCGCGAAGGCGGTGTTGGACGAATAGGCCAGCGCGTCTTCGAAGGATATCTTGCCGTCCACGCCGTTGGCGCTGCCCTCCACGTTGGTCAGCTGTGTGGCCGTGTTGGGCAACGTATAGCTTGCGCCGGCGGGAATCTGCGTGTCGGGCTGGTAGTTGCCGCTCTCGAGCGCGGCGGCGGCCACGACGGTCTTGAACGTGGACCCGGGCGGGTAGAGCTGCGAGACGGTGCGGTTGAGCATCGGGTTGGAATCCTCGCTGGTGAGCTGGGAGTAGGTCTGGTTGACCTGCTTGGTGTCGTGGCCGGCGAGGGTCGAGGGGTCGTAGCTCGGCGTGGAGACCATGGCCAGGATGCGGCCGGTCTTGGGCTCGATGGCCACGGCCGCCGCGTCATGGCTGGCCAGCTGCTCGTAGGTGACCGCCTGCAGCTTCGGATCGATGGAGGTCTCGATGGAGGCGCCCTTGTTCTCGCTGCCGTTGAACAGCGACTTGAACTTCTGCCAGGCCAGCTCGTTGGATTCGCCGGTCAGCAGCTTGTTGCGCGAGGCCTCGATGCCGCGATCGGCGCGCTGGCTAATCGAGAAGTAGCCGGTCACGGGCGCGTAGAGCCTGCCGTCGGCGTAGGAACGCTGGTATTCGAAGGGGTCGTTGACGGGCTCGGACTTGGCGAGCACGGTGCCGTCGGAGGCGAGGATGGAACCGCGTGGGGCGCCCACCTCGTGGTAGAGGCCGCGCTCGTTGAGCGGGTTGGCGTTGAGCACGTTGGCGCGGATGGCCGTGATGATGGTGCTCGAAAGGCCCAAGACGGTGAAGAGGACGACCACGGCCGTGAACAGTTGACGAAGGTATTTGTTCATCGTGCGCCTCCCTCTGATGCGTTGGTGTTGTTGGCGTTTCCGGCGTTACCGGTTTTGCCTGTCTTGCCCGCGTTCAGGATGCTGTTGAAGTCCAGGTCGTCGGGGACGCTCAACGGACTGGACAGGCTGAACGGGTTGAATGGGCTTGACGGGCTGGTTGCGTTGGTTTCGCTCATCGGCTCGTTCGTGTTGGCCGGTGTCGCCGGATTCGCTGAATCGGTGACGTTTGTCGGGTTCGCCAGATTCATCAGATTATCAGACGGATTGTTCACCGTGTTGGCGGTATCGCCAGTATTACCTGCAAAATCATCAACCGAATGCTCAATAATATTAGTATTATTGGCCGGATTACCGGGATTCGCGGCGCTCGCAGCCAGCGCCTCCGAAGAGGAACTCGAGGCGGTGCGTGGCACGGCCGGCGCCGATGACCTGGGCGAAGGCGTCTCCGGGAACGTGGAGGTGCTCGATTCAACGGGATCGTCGTCGAAGGCCTCGGATTCCGCTGATCTTCTGGCGTTCTGATCGTCGTCGAAACGATTCGGATCGAGATTCGCGGCGCTGTGGCGGCCACGGGAGACGCGACGTTCTTGGTCTTGGTCAGCGCCGGCGTCCGAATCGTCGCCGGGAACCTCACGAGGCGCGCGGGAGGCATGGGCGGCCGCGGCGGCCTCGCGGTGCCGGCTGGCTTCGCGGTTGTTGATGGCGACCATGGCCTTGAACTGCATGGTGCTGGAAAGCTCGTCGTCCGGCTCTGGCTTGTTGGCCGAGTTCGAGATGACGATGAGCAGCGCCGCGAGGATATAGTTGGCCACGAGCGACGAGCCGCCGGCCGCCATATACGGCATCGTCAGGCCCGTCATGGGGATGACCAGCGTGATGCCGCCGACCACGGTGAAGACCTGGAAGGCCATCGTGAAGGCGAGGCCCGAGGCGAGCAGCTTGCCGAAGCCGTCCTTGATCTTCATGGCCGTGATGAGGCCCGAGGTGACGATGATGAGGTAGAGCCCGAGGATCGCCAGAAGGCCCGCGAGACCAAGCTCCTCGCCGAGCGAGGCGTAGATGAAGTCCGAGTTGGCCAGCGGCGTGATGGCGGGGTGGCCCTGGCCGATGCCCGTGCCCAAAAGGCCGCCCGAGGCGAGGCCGAAGAGGCCGGTGACCAGCTGGTAGGAGCTGCCGGTGGTGCGGTTGTAGACGCGCGGATCGAAGGGATGCAGCCAGCCGTCGACGCGGTAGCCCACGTGGGCGAAGACCTTCACCGACACCACCGCGGCCAGCGCGAAGGCGATCCCGCCGATGATCAGCCAGCTGCCGCGGCCCGTCGCCACATATAGCATCGAGACGAACATGGCGAAGAACATCAGCGAGGTGCCCAGGTCGTGCTGCACCACCAAGACGCCGATCGAGGCGAACCAGACGATGATGATGGGGCCGAGGTCCTTGATGCGGGGCAGCTGCAGGCCGAGGATCTTCTTGCCACCGACCGCGAGCTGGTCGCGATGGTCGAAGAGGTAGGCCGCGAAGAAGAAGGCGAGGAAGAGCTTGGCGAACTCGCCGGGCTGCAGGGTGTGCGAGCCGACGCCGACCCAGATGCGCGCGCCGCCGATCTCCTGGCCGATGCCCGGGATCATGGGGGAGAGCAGGAGCGCCAGGCCGATGACCATGCTCACGTAGGAGAAGCGGCGCAGCACGCGGTAGTCGCGCAGGGCGACGATGAGGATGCAGGTGAGTACCAGCGCCACGCACACCCAGATCAGCTGGCGGAAGGCCACCGTGGTGTGCTTGGCGTAGTCGATGCGCGCGATCATCATCGTGCCGATGGCCGTCAGCAACAGGACGCACGGCAGGATGGCCTGGCTGGCGTAAGGCTGGAATTTAAGTAATAGCGCCCAAAGGACGATGAATAGCGCGACCACGATGGTGAGCACCACCGCTAAATTCGCCGGTATGCCGCTATAGACGCGTTCGAACATCTGGAAAAACGCGATGCCGGAGAGCACGATCGAAAACAGCAGCAGGGAGAATTGGCGAAGACGCTTGGCGATCATTTGCTCGCCGCCTTCGGGTCGGCGCCGATGGTCGGGGTGTTGGAAGCGTTGGAAGAGCTAGGGCTGCTTGGGTTCGACGGGTTCGATTGGTTCGATTGGCTCGAGGCCGCATCCTTCGACGTCGTCTTGCTGGCGCCGGAATCGCCTTTCGACGAGTCCGCCCAAGGCAACGGGGTGCTGCTGCCCTTGGTGCTCTTGAGGTTCTTGGCCTCCTTGCGAATCATGGCGACGTGGCTGTGCGCGTCGGAAAGCGAGTTGACGGCGATGCCCTGGTCAAGCGCCTCGTCCCAGGATTGCGGCAGCTGGGAGACCCTGATATTGGTGGTCTCGATCTCATGCGAGAGCTGCGCGCCGAAGAGGTTGGTGTTGACGCCCTGGTAGATCGCGACCTTGCCCTGGCTCTTGCCGAGGTAATACTTGGTCTGGCTCCAGCGATACGCGCCCACGCCCGCGCCGAGCATGGCCAATGCCGCGACGATGATGGCGATGATGATGGCCAGGCGCCAATGGAAGTGGCGCTTGCGGGTCAGCTGCTTCTCGCGCTGGCGCTCCTTGCGGATCACGCGCGCGACCTCGGGATCGTTGGGATCGGCGGAAAGACGGCCGTCCTTCTTCTTGACCACCGGGATCTCGCCGGTGTCCATGCTGGCCTTGGTGTCGTTCTCGTCGCGGGCTGCGGCGGGCTTGGCCACATGGATGACCTGGGTGATCACACCGGGGTTGTCGGTTTCGTCTGTTGCGTCGGCTGTACCGGTTGTGTTGCGTTCGCCTGTTGCGCCGCCGGAACGGGAGGAAGAGGATGACGGGCTGGCGGAGCTATTGCCGGTTCCGGTTTCGTCGCCATCGGCCGCCGAGGCTTCGGGGCTGTCCGCATCTGCGGCCGAGCCGCCTGAGCTGGCGCTTGAAGTGGAGCCGGAACCGCCGCCGTGACCGTGACTATGACCGTGTGAAAGCGCGGCCGCGCGGGCCGCCGGGGACTGCCTGCCGAGCCGTAGCGCGGGGGCCGAGGCGACCGGCACCTTGACGATGTCGGCGATGGCCTCGAGGTTCGAGCTCGCCGCGCCGCCGATCAGCGGGGTCTGGTGGGGGATGTCGAAGCCCGTGGCGCTCAGCGCGAGAATGGCGTCGGCCACCACGGCGGTGACGTTGTCGGTGCTGCCGGCCTTGAGCGACATGGCTACCAGGCGTTGTGCGCACTCTTCGGAATCGGACACCGTGGCGAGCACGTCCTCGATGGTGGAGTCCTCGAGCACGCCGCACAGGCCGTCCGAGCAGAGCAGCCAGCGGTCGGTCGGCTCGGCCTTGATCACCGCGATGTCGGGGTGCGGGTCGATGTCGAAATCGCCGAGCACACGCATCACCACGTTGCGTTGCGGGTGGTTGCGGGCCTCGGCCTCGGTGATGCGGCCGGTGTCGATGAGGTGCTGGACGTAGCTGTGGTCCTGGGTCATGCGGCGCAGCTTGCCGTCGCGCAGCAGGTAGGCGCGCGAGTCGCCGATATGGGTGACCACCCAGTGACCCGAGACCAGCGAGACCGCGGTGACCGTGGTTCCCATGCCCGCCAGCCTGCGCTCGCGCTTGGCCTTGCCCACGATGGCATCGTGCGCGGCCATGACGCTGGTTTCCATCATCGAGGCAATCGAGGCCACGTCGGCGCTCGGGTCGTTCTGCTCGATGTGGGCCAGGGAGCGGATGGCGATGGTGGAGGCGGTGTCGCCGCCCGCGTGGCCGCCCATGCCGTCGCAGATGGCGATGAGGCGCTCGCCGGCGAAGGACGAATCCTGGTTGTTGCTGCGCACCGTGCCGACGTCGGAGACCGTTGTGGAATAGAGGTAGAGCGGCTGCGGTTCGTTGGTGTTGCGTTCGTTGGTGTTGTTGCTGCCGTTGCCGTTCCGGCTGTTGCTGCTGTCGTTGCTGCTGCCGCTGTCATCGGAAGGGGAGACGGGCTCGGCGGGGCTTGCGGTGCCTTGAGATTGAGCGGAGTCGGTTGCGGAGCCGGATTCGTTGGAGTTGCTGGAGGCGGCAGAATCGCTAAAGTTGCTGGGTTCGCTTTGTTGGCTCGCCAAATCAGCTGCGCCAGGTTGGACGTTTTGCGTGATTTGTGCGGTTTGCCTGCTCGGGTTGATCTGCAAAGGCTGGGTTTTCGCGGTCTGCGATGCCTTGCGCCGCTTCACATTTGAGGCGGGCATATATGAGGCCGGCATAGCGGCGGGGGCAGCGTCGCCGCCTGTGGCGACGGCTGTGGAGTTGGCGCCGGAAGCGCGGGGGATGTCGGCGGTTACGGGAGCGACGGGGGTGCCGGAGGCATGGGAATCGCTGGGAATGCCGGAGGCGTTGGCGTCGCCGGAGGTGCTTGGAGAGTTGGTATGCAAAATATCGGAATCGTTGGAAATGTCTGAAATATCGGAATTTTCGGAAGCGCTGGAAGCCGTGGAAACGCTGTGACGCGAGGCTCCCGGGCGATGTGCGGGTGCGATGGAAGGTGGTGTTGCCGCGTTGCCTGCGACCGGCTGGCTAACGGACTGGCTGTTTTCGCCGGCGTTGCCCCCAGCGTTCGGCGACGGGGCGAAGTTAATGTTCGAGGCCTCGAAAGCGGAGGCGTTTTCGGATTCGGATTGCGTGATTTTTGAGGTTTCCTTCATACGCATCACCTCAACTCGAACGTCGTGGCGCCGATGCGGACCGGCACCCTGGCCGGGAGGATGACCGGGGCGGTGATGCGGCGGTGGTTGACGATGGTGCCGTTGGTGCTGTTGAGGTCCTCGATGGCCCACGAGCCCGAAGTGGGATCCTCGTAGACGCGTGCGTGCTGGGAGGAGACGAATTCGTCGTCAAGCACCACGGTGTTCGACGACGAGCGGCCAAGGGTAATCGTGCCGTTGCCCAGCGGCACCGAGGAGCCGGCCAGCGGGCCGTCGATGATCGTCAGCAGCGTCGGCTGGACGTTGCCCAATTGGGGGCCGCCCATTTGCGAATTGCCGCCACGGCGCCTGCCGCCTGTGGAGACGGGTGCGTTGGCCATCGCCGGCGCGGGCTCGGCTTGGGCGGCGCGGCGCGCTCGACGGGCGTTCTTGCGGTGCGCGCGGGACTTGTGCGGACTCAGCGTCTCGACGTCCTGGCGCAGCGAACGCACCACGAGCCACACGAAGACCCACAGCAGGGCGAGAAACCCGTACTTAAGAATCGCAAATGTAAGTTCGGTTATCATACGATTTGTCGGCTTTCGCGAGAGCCGTTACTCCTGATCCTGCGACGATGCCCAGTACAGGATGCGGGTGCGACCGATGGTGATCGTGTTGCCGTCGAGCAGCGTGGCGGCGGGGACCTGGTGCCCCTCCACGTACGTGCCGTTGGTGGAACCGAGATCGCGTGCGATGGTGCCGTTCGGGGTGATGTCGATTTCGAGGTGGTTGCGCGAGATGCCCGGATCGTCGATGACGATGTCGCAGCCGGAGCCGCGGCCGACGATGGTCTTCTCTTTGGTCAGCAGGTATTGGTTGCCGTTGATCTCGAGCATCGGGCAATCCTGCGACTGCTCGTCGGTGGTCACCGGTACCGCATTGCCCTGCACCGACTCGCTGGTGAGCTTGAAATTGCCCTTGCTCAGGCTCAGGTCTTCCTCGAAGATCACGACGACGGGGCCCACGAACGCGTAATGCTGGCTCTTCGCGTACTGCGTGAGGTTGTCGGCAAGCTCGTTGGCCAGCGTCTCGCTGCCCCACTGCTCGATGCGATCGAAGTCGGGGGTGCTCAGCTTGAACCGGTATTCGTTGGGAGCGACCGTGCGATCGCGGCCCACCGGCATGGCCTCCGAGTCGATCTCGCGCTCGAGGGCGCTGGAGAGGTCGACCGGCTGCAGGTCTTTTGAGCCGAACTTCGAGAAGACACCGTTCACGGCCCCCTCGACGCTCTTTTCAAAACGGTCGAAAACGCTCATAGTAGCCCCTTTCTTATCGTTCCCTATCCTACGCGGCAGAGTGAACCCGGATGAAAATCGGCATAAATCCGCGCAATTTCTTCATTGGAGGGGCGGATAGCCGAAAACCCGCACACCCAAACGGGGGTATTTAAAACGGGAATGGCCTGATTCCAACGTTCTTGTTTTAAATGGGTGGGTTTGGGTGTGTGGGCTATCGGTGGGGCGCTCGCACTTTAGCGCCGATACGAAACCGGGTTTGCCGGAATTTTAACGATTTTGGTTTCGTATATGGTCTAAAGTGTGAGCGCTATTCCTGAAGATAATAGACAGAATCGTCCTTGGGGGACTGATTCATGTGGAATGAGAGGAAGTTGAGGTAGGGCCTGCTGGTGGAGGCCGGCGCCTCGCCCGGGTTCGCGTCGGGCACGAACGATGGTCCTAGTGACGAGCCGTTGCCCTGGTACCATCCTGCGGTGTCGGCGTTGCGGAAGACGTACATCATCGAGGTCGGCCAGCCGGTCAGCTCGTTGGTGGCGGCGTTTCGGCAGGCGTCGCGGCCGGAGCCTTGGGAGCAGGTCAGCTCGCTGTCCGGGCCGCTGAAGTAGAGGTATGGCGCGCCGGGTTTTTGGGTGCGCGAGTCCTTGGACCAATCGCTGCTATCGCCGTCAAGGCGCAGCTGGCTGGAGTCCTTGCCGATGAAGGGGTCGGAGGCACCGCCAGTCAACAGTCCGGTTTTGCTCAGCTGCACGCACTTGCCCGCGTTGGTGCAATATGTACCGGCAATCGGCGTGAAGTCGCCCTTTTGCGCGGCTGCGGTGATCTGATCGGGTGTCGCGTTTTTGGAAGGTTTGGCCGTCTTGGCCGAATCGCTCTCCTTGCCGTCCTTTGAAAACGTGAACTCCGGCAACGAATCCCAATCGAGCTGCGGGTCCTCCACCAAGTAGTAGGCGGTCTCGTCGCTGGGGGCGGGCTTCACGGGCTCGAGGGCGCTTTCCGCTGCGCCATAGGATGGCAGGAAGGGATTAGGCGTGTCCATCGACGTGATGTCAAGACTGGTCTTGTCGTAGAGCTTCTTGTCGCGCTTGACGAAGAACGGCCGGGTGGTGTTCGGGGGCGTCTGGCCCTTTGCCTTGGTCACCTCGGCTTTGTCGAAGTAACCGGAATCCATCACCTTCGACACATCTGAGCCGACTGGGAAATACACGTATAGTGGGCCCATGTCGTAGTGCGCTCCGGAGAGCTGGTCGGCGGTGGCTGGATCGTATTGATCCGGTATTTGCCCGTTTACGCAGGCGCTTCCGGCGTCGCCTTCGACGAACGTGTCCTTGCCACAGGTGAAACCGGTCGAGTACTCGTAGGGCGCCAGCTCAAACGCGCCCGAACCCTGCTGGTACAAGGCTTTGGTGGGGCTGGAGCTGTCGAGGTCGGAGCAATAGGGCTGCTGTATCGCGCCGCAGAAGAGGAGATGGTGCTCGAATTTGTTCTTTGACGAGGTGATTGGGGATTCGGAGCTCACGACTCCGGGTTTGTCACCCGCCGAGGGGTCGTGGGTGAAGTCGATGCAGTCGCCTGATTCGCTGCAATACCGGCCTTCGACGGGTGCGGCCGCGCCCACCACGGCGGTGCCGGACGGGTCGACGCCGTTGTCTTCGGGGTAGACGGCTTTCTGGCTCACCGCGTCGTGGAAGCCGTTGGCGTCGATGCCGTAGTAGAGGGTGAGCTTGCCTCCGTCGGCCTCGGTGCCGGGCTTGGGGTTGGAGTCGACGATCTTGCCAAGCAGCTTCTTGCTGGAGAAGCGCGGCTTCATGGTCACGGTGAAGCCGGCGGTTTCGTATTGTTGCTGGGCTTGGTCTTTGGGGGTGCCGACGACATCGTAGCCCACGCCGTTGGCGCCATCGCTGCCGCCGGTGTGCTCGGCGACGCCGACCTGGATGCCCTGCTGGTTGTCGGTGACGGGTTGGCCATCGGCGGGGGAGGTGGCGACGACGGTGCCCTCCTTGATGCTGTCGGTGGCGACGATCACCTTGCGGTAGTGCACGGCCACGTTCATGCTCTCAAGGGTCTGGTTGATCTTTTGCACGGGCTGGCCTTGGGTGCCGCTGGGCACGCCCGGGCCGCGCGAGGCGATGATGGTGATGCTGTCGCGCCTGCTGTGCTGCTGGCCCGCCTTGACGCCGCTATAGTCGACGAAGCTGCCTTTCGGCTGGCCGGAGAACGCCTCTTCGGTGGTCGTCTTGAAGCCTTGGTCATGCAGGGAGCGTTCCACGTCCTTGGCCGAGAAAGTGCGGGATTTCTTGGATTTGGTCAGGCCGAGCTCACTGGGCGCGGGGACTGGTTTGCTGCCCCACAGGCCGGCCTGGTAGGTGCTGAAGGTGGCGCCCGAGATGACGACGATAACCGCGACCACGGCCGCGATGAGGATGATCCAGAACTTCTTGGTGCGCTTGGAGCGTTGCGCGGCTTGCGCGGGGTTGTTGGGGTCGACGGCGAAGTCCGCGAGGCCGTCGAGGCCGGGATTGGAATCGTTGGCGTGACTGGCGTTTGGGTTCGGGTTTGCGTTCGAATATGCGATGGTGTCGGCTAGCGCGTCTTGACTGGCCGAGCCGGCATTTGGTGTCGTTGCGCTCTCTTTTCGCGGCAATGCTGGATTCGCTGGGGAGGTCGGAGAGGCCGGAGCGGAGGCTGTGGTTTCCCTCTCGGGCAGAGGTATGTTGGCGGTTGGCGTTGAGGCGGGCGTTGGTGTTTGCGTAGGTGCCGGGGACTGAGCCGAAGCTTGGCCGGTTTGCGCGTCCGAGTTGTTTTGTTGGGGGCTGACGTCTGCCCCGCAGCCGGTGCAGAATCGTGTGCCGTCATCGAGCTTCTTGCCGCAGTTGGTGCAAAACCTCATTGTTCCGTACTTTCTTCCTCGAGCTTCTCTTTAGATGTAATGATATATCGCTTTTGGTTAGCCGACAATCATGGTGTATGGGATTCGGACGCACACCCAAACGGGGGTATTTAAAAAGAGATTGGCTTGATTGCAACGTTCTTGTTTTAAATGGGTGGGTTTGGGTGTGCGGACTATCAGTAGGGCGCTCGCACTTTAGGGTGGATACTAAACCGGTTTCGCTGGGATTGCAACGATTCTGGTTTTGTATATGGGCTTAAGTGTGAGCGTTGTCCTCATGGGTTGCGGATAGACTGACCGTATGAACATGCCGCTGATTGACGAGAACCATTACGCCGACGCGATGCGCGAGACCGTGTTGCCCGCGCTCGCCAAGTGCCGCGTCGAGGGGTGGATGGCGCCGGCGGGCGTAGATGATGAGGATTTGGCTGATGGTGGTTCGGCCAACGGGGGCAACGGCGCTTCCGCGGGCGGGGCTGGTGGCCGCCATCGCGATCTGGACAGCCGCAACGACCTCGATGACGCCGGTGACAACAGCAGTGGCTCCTATCATCCCTCACCCAGCAATCTCTTCGACATTTCGGCGCTCCCGGCCCCGCCCGCGCCCGGCAAGCTGCACTATGTCTGCTTCGACGCCCACAAGTTCGACGAGCTCAACATCGACGGGGCGAGCGCCAAGTTCCGTGGCGCGATTGTCTTCTCGCACGGTTTCACCGAGTTCGCCGAAAAGCACGCCGAGATGACGTGGTATTTCCTGCTCGCGGGTTATTCGGTCTGTATTCTCGAGCACCGCGGCCACGGCTATTCCGTGCGCGACGTCGCCAACCCCTCGTTGGTCTGGATTGATGATTGGCGGCGGTATGTCGCGGATTTGGCCAAGTTCGCGCAGGGTATTGGGCGGATCTACGCCGACGGGCAGCCCCTTTATCTTTACGCCCATTCGATGGGCGGCGGCATCGGCGCGGCCGCGCTCGAATGCTTCCCCACGCTCTTCGACCGGGCCGTGCTTTCTTCGCCGATGATCGAGCCGGTCACCGGCATGCCCAACGCCATCGCCGGCCCCGCCACGGCCTTGGCCAGCGCGATTGGGCTCTCGCGTCACTGCGCGCCCGGGCAGGTGGAGTTCTCGCCGACCATGAAACTCAAGGGGTACAACGGCGCCGAGCAGAGCCGCGTGCAGTGGTATTTCGCCCTGCGCAAGGCCAACACACATTACCAGACCAACGCCGCCACTTTCGGCTGGGTGCATCAGGCGCTCAAGATGTCGAAGGCCGCGCTCGACCGTGGGGCATGCGCCCGCATCGAGACGCCGATTCTGCTCTTCCAGGCCGGCCGCGACACCTGGGTGCACAATTCGGCCCAGAACCGTTTCGTGGAGCGGGTGCGCGTGGAGAGCGGCGATGTGGTCTTGGAGCGCGTCGAACCCGCCGTCCACGAGATTTTCAGCATGCCCAACGCCATCCTCGGTCCCTACGTCGACCGCATCATCGATTTCTATGGCGAGACCATCGACGAAATGGTCGCCGACGAGGAATAAGGCGGTTGTGCCAGGCCCATTCTCTCCCGGCCCAAGCTATCTCAGCTAATTCCCGCCATATTTGGGCCTCTCGCGTCATCGCAGCGGTGCAAAAATAGTGGGAATTTTGCGTTGCGCCATATTTGTGCCGTTTACGTTTTCTTAGTGGCCCTTTTATGGCTGAATTTCTGAGTATCGCCATATTCGAGCCACTTGTTTGCTGTCAGCGGCTTATGTATGGCGCAAACCTGGCTCGTTGTCAGTCAGGCATTGGTTTGGCCAATGGTTGCGTAATGAATGCACTGGCATGAGATGACGAACAAATGACATCAGCCGGAAATAATGGCTGCGTAAAAATGGAATCGAGCTGTGACGCGGGTGCGTATGGCATACGATAAAGGTGGCAAAACACTGGGTCGAGCTCGTGTCCGCATGGAATACCATGGAGGCACGTCGAGCTCGCGCGTCGGCAGCACCGAAGGCGCGGAGGAGACCAGGCGACCAACCGCACGACAGTTAGGGGACAATGATGACTTACGATTTCACGTCGATTATGGACAGGCACGGCAAGGACGCCGTCGCGGTGGACGGGCTCGGCAGCCAGCCCGGGTTCGCGCCGGATCCGCCGAAGGACGGTTTCGACGTCATTCCGATGTGGATCGCGGACATGAACTTCGCCACCGTCCCGACGATCACCGACGCCATCATCGAGCGCGCCAAGCACCCCGCGTTCGGCTATTTCCGCGCCACCGACGAGTATTTCAACTCCATCATAGACTGGCAGAAGACGCGCAACGGCGTCGAGGGGCTCACCAAGGAAGACATCGGCTACGAGAACGGCGTGCTCGGCGGCCTGATCTCGGCCCTCTCGTGCTTCGCGGCGCCTGGTGATTCCGTGCTCGTGCATCAACCGACTTACGTGGGCTTCACCGAGTCCATCGAGGCCAACGGATTCCATATCGTCCACACGCCGCTCAAGCGCGACGAGGAGGGCGTCTGGCGCATGGACTTCGACGATATGGACAGGAAACTCAAGGAGAACAACATCCACGTCGCCGTCTTCTGCAGCCCGCACAACCCTTGCGGCCGCGTGTGGGAGCGCTGGGAGATCGAGAAGGCGATGGAGGTCTACCGCGCCAACGATTGCGTCGTGATCTCCGACGAGATCTGGTCTGACCTGATCCTCGAGGGCTACAAGCACATCCCGACCCAGTCGGTCAGCGAGGATGCGCGCAACCGCACCATCGCGCTCTATGCGCCCAGCAAGACCTTCAACCTCGCCGGCCTCATCGGCTCGTACCACATCATCTACAGCAAGTACCTGCGCGACCGCGTCGTGGCGAAGAGCTCGAAGGTGGTCTACAACGAGATGAACGTGCTCTCCATGCACGCGCTCATCGGTGCCTACAAACCCGAGGGCCACGAATGGCTCGACGAGCTGCGCCACGTGCTCACCGGCAACGTGGATTACGCCTCCGACTACATCCGCTCGCATTTCAAAGGCGTCGAGTTCGCCAAGCCGCAGGGCACCTACATGCTCTTCCTCGATTGCACCGGCTGGTGCGAGGAGCATGGCGTGACGCTTGACGAACTGCTCAAGCGCGCGTGGAACGTCGGCGTCGCCGTGCAGGACGGCCGCCAGTTCAAGGCTCCGTGCGCCATCCGCATGAACCTCGCCCTTCCGCTCTCCCGCGTTCAGGAGGCGATGAAGCGCCTCAGCGAATACGTGTTTGTGGAGTGATTGATTTAGGCTTGGCCCTGATACGACAAAGCCGCCAATTCATTGGTTTCTTTGGTGTGAAGTTTAATGAATTGGCGGTTATTCTTATGTGAGAATTTGGGGCAGTTACGCGTCAGCATGCCTTGCGGATAAAACTTGGCCCACCGCATTTTAGGATTACCGAATACCTCGAAAAGTACCGAATAACTAGCCTTGGGTGGGCGCTGTTACTTTTAGTTTAACAGATTATGCAAAAGTGACAAGCTGCGACTTTCCGCATATTTAGTGATGTCAGAGAAGTTTAGACACTAAATGGCAACGGGACGGGCCATGTTGTCGTTTCTGTTGCAAAACATAGATGTCCCGCAGGAGAACGTACGTTTTGGGACTAATTTCTGTACGTTTTCCAGCGGGACACCTTATATATAGGTATATAAGCCCGAGCTTGGCCTGCTTAACTTATTTATCAGCTTCGGCGGCGGCCTTTTCGGCGGCTTCCTTCTTGTGGATCTGGAAGGCGAGCTCAGCGACGTGGACGCCGTTGGTCACGAATTCGTGCACGCGGCAGGGGCAGTCGTTCTCGCGGCCAACGCTGGCGATGTAGCCGTTGATGTAGTCGACCTCGGTCTTGCGGCCGGCGACCATGTCCTGGTACATCGACGGATAGTGCAGCGGCATGACGACCTTGCTGGAGTTCTCGACCTCGTGGATGGCCTCGGCGCGGGTCTGAATCGGCTGAATGCCGCCGCGTTCCAGCGCGTCGTAAGCCTCGTTGACCAGCTGCGTGGTCATGTCCATCGCACCGGGGTAGGAGATGAACTGGCCCATGCGAATCTGATACATCGTGCACAGCGAATTGACCACGGAATTGAAGATGATCTTCGCCAGGCAAGTGCCCTGCAGGTCGTTTGAGATTATCGGGTTGAAGTGGGCCTTCTCGAAGTCGGCGGCCAGCTCCTTCTCCACCGGCGTCACCTCGCCGCTCATTGAGCAGATATGCATGCTTCCGCTGCCCAGTTCGCCTTGGAAATCGACCTCGCCGGGCGCGATGAAGGAGCTGCCCTGCATGGCGGTGCCGCCGTAGACGCGCTCCTCGGGGAAGTACTTGAGAATCTTTTCGAAATGGCCCCAGCCGTTCATCGCGCTGAAGACGTTCTGGTGGTCCTTGAAGAGCCCGGCGTCCGCGCAACGGGTGAGATAGTTCTGCAGGTCCATCTGCTTGACCATGATGATCCACATGTCGGGGTCGCCGCCCTTGGCCGCGTATTCCTCGGGCGTATAGACGTTGACCTTCTCCAGGTGACGGTTCTTGTAATCGCGGGAAACGTAGACGCCGCCCTGCTCCTTGATGGCTTTCAGGTTCGGCTCCCAGATATCGATGTAGTCGACGTCGCGGCCCACCAGATTGTGGAAGAGCACCCCGTACCTGAAGCCCATGGATCCTGCGCCGATAATTCCGTATTTCATAATCATTCTTTCCCGTGTTGCAATTTTGTCGTCTCCATGCCTTTTGGGCTCGGCTGGGTGTCGCGCGATCTTGTGGACCGGAATGCGATACCGAGACTATAAGGACTAAGCCGCAAAGCTGGGAACACGCGATAAATGGCCAAATAGTGGATGATTTTCTAATTTTGTGACACAAAAAAGTCCCCGCCGATGAATTTTGGGCGGGGATTGGTGAATGATTGATGTATAGGAAGCCTTAGTGCAGCAAGCGTGCGTCCGCTACGGGAGACGACCTTCTTGGCTTACTTAGCAGCCTCGGCAGCGGCTTTCTCGGCGGCTTCCTTCTTGTGGATCTGGAAGGCGAGCTCGGCGACGTGCACGCCGTTGGCGAGGAACTCCTGGACGCGGCAGGGGCAGTCGTTCTCGCGGCCGACCTTGGCGATGTAGCCGTTGATGTAGTCCACCTCGGTTTTGCGGCCCTTCGACATGTCCTGGTACATCGACGGGTAGTGCAGCGGGTTGGCGACGCGGCTGACGTAATCGATTTCCTTGATGGCCTCGGCGCGGTTCTGGATGGGCTGGAAGCCGGAGCGTTCGAGCGCGTCGTACGCCTCGTTGATCAGCTGCGTGGCCATGCTCTTGTAGCCGGGGTAGGAGACGAACTGGCCCATGGTGATCTGGTACATCGTGCAGATCGAGTTGATCACCGAGTTGAAAATGACCTTGGCCATGCAGGTGCCGCGGAAATTCTGCGTGACCTGCGGGTTGAAGCCGGTTTTGTCGAGGTCGGCGACGAATTCCTTCTCGACCGGCGTGACTTCCTCGGTCATCGCGCAGATGTGCATCGTGCCGGCGCCCGGCTTGCCGATGAAATCGACGTCGCCCGGGCCGTTGAAGGCGCTCGCGACCATCGCCGTGCCACCGTAAATGCGGTCTTTCGGGAAGTACTTGAGGATTTTTTCGAAGTGGCCCCAGCCGTTCATCGCGCTGAAGACGACCTGATGGTCCTTGAAGAGGCCCGCGTCGGCGCAGCGCTTGAGATAGTTGTCAAGATCCATCTGCTTGACCATGATGATCCACAGGTCGGGGTCGCCGCCTTTGGCCGCGTATTCTTCCGGCGAGTAAATGTCGGCCTTGACGAGATGACGGCCTTCATGGTCGCGGGAAACGTAGACGCCGCCCTGCTCCTTGACCTTCTCGAGGTTCGGCTCCCAAATCTCGATATAGTCCAACGGCTGGTGTGCCAACTCCTGCAGCAGCACGCCGTACCTGAATCCCATGGCGCCTGCGCCGATGATACCGTATCTCATGATTTGGTTCCTTCCGTTCTTGACCCTTGTGGGTGTCGGCGTCGCCGCAAAATCTTGTGGACAACATCGTGCGGCTCGACCGATAGTTGGCAGTATGCGTTGTGGGAGAAGGGTTGCGCGTGGTGATTCCGTATTGTGGACGATTAAACAGATATTTGGACATAATCTGTCTAAAAAATAATAAAGTACGTCGGATATGAATAAATCGGGGCGAATGTGCGCATTGTTGGCGCTTGGTCGTTGTTCGTGGGCTTTTGATTGTTGGGTTGGATTGGGTTGGGTTCGGGGCGTTGAACGTTGTCGCTTGTCTCGTGGTTTGTGGGATTGGCGGACTGCCCGATGCGTGATTGAGGGGTCTCGGCAGTTGGGTGTGACGCGGCCGGTCGATTGCAGATGGCATATAATTGGCGGAAATTGAGCGAAAAGCTGATGTGAGAATTAATCAGGGGGAGCGGTATGAAGATCACGGTGTATTGCGGGGCTGCGAAAGGGAACGAGCCGAAGTGGGCGGCCGCGGCGGAGCAGCTAGGCAAGTGGATTGCCGGCGGCGGCAACGAGCTGGTCTATGGCGGTGGTGGCGTCGGGCTGATGGGCGTCGTGGCGCAGGCTGTGCTCGACGGCGGCGGCAAGGTGCATGGCATCATGCCGCAGATGCTCATCGACCGTGGCGCCGCGGCCGAGGGGCTGACGACCATGGAGGTCGTGGACGACATGGACGAGCGCAAGCGCCGCATGATGGATCTGGGCGACGTGCTCGTCGCCTTCCCCGGCGGCCCCGGCACGCTCGAGGAGATCGCGGAGGCCTTCTCGTGGGCGCGCATCGGGCTCAACAACAAGCCCTGCGTCCTCTTCGACCTCGACGGCTATTGGCGTCCACTTGCGCAGACCTTCGACAACATGGTGGCCGCGGGCTTCCTCACCGCCGTCGACCGCGACAAGCTGCTCGTCACCGATTCGGTCGACGAGATCACCAATTTCGTCTCCACCTACACGCCCCCGAAGATCCGCACCTTCCCCGACGCTCGCAAGTGAGCGGTGGCCGAATATAGGATTTACAGCCGTGGTTCGGCCTATACCCTTATGTCCCGAACTGTCAAGTTTTAGTTTGCTTGCAGGGAGGGTGCGGAAACACGAAGACCTTCGAAGCGTTGAATTCTCAGCGTTTCGAAGGTCTTGTTGATGGTGCGAGTAGGGGGAGTTGAACCCCCACGAGCAGTTGCTCACTGCCACCTGAAGACAGCGCGTCTACCATTCCGCCATACTCGCAGACAAATAGTAAGGTTACTGCTCAGTGCCGACGAGCGCAAGGGGCTGCGCGCAATGCGTGTTGTGTCACCCAGTGGGATGGTTATGGGGCAGCAATTCGCGTCGGTAAGCAGAAAAGGCGCTGGTAACTTTGCTTACTGACGCGGGATAGGGACGTGGTGCGTCGGTAAGCAGAAAACGGTGCCCGAAAGTCTGCTTGGCGATGCGGCGTGGGTGTCTGGCGCGTCAGTAAGCAAGAGATACCGTCTGAGAGTCTGCTTGGTGACGCAGCGTGGGGAGTGGACGCGTCGGGCGTGGGCTTACTTTGACCACTGGAAGTTGCCGGAGCCAGCGCCGATTTCGAAGTTGCGCTTGGCACAGCCTACGCCGACGTGGGCGAAGAGGCCCGGGGTGGCGCGGACAATGACGGTGGGTAGTGGCTTTGTGCTGCCGGTTGCCGAGCTGGTTGCGGCGTGGGCGGAGTCGGTCGTGCTGGTTGTGGCGCGGGTGGAGTGGGTCAAGCTGGTTGTGGTGCGGGTCGAGCCGGTGGTGCTGATTGCGCTGGTCGGATCGGTCGGACTGGCCGAGTCGGTCGAGCTGGTCGGACTGGTCGAACCAGTTGCGTCGCTTGAGATTGCGGAATTGTTTGAGCTTTCTCCATCGGCCAGCGTTCTCGAACCATCTGCGGTGTTCGCGTCTTGTGCTGTGCGGTCGTTCGTATTCTCCAGCTCGAAGACGAACGGCTGCTGGCTCAGCGACGTCGGGGCGAGCGAAGCGGCGGCGATACCACGCTGGAACCAGTTGGGAGCGTCCTCGAGGGTCGCGTTTGGGCCGAGGCTGGCGGGCAGTGAACACAGTGATTCCAAGGGTTTGCTGTGGTGTTTGGCACCGGCCCGCGCGGGGTGGCCGAACGCGAGAATCCATACCAGGCGCTCGCCGGGTTCCAGCTGCCACCAGCCGTCTTCGGCGTCATCGAGCACGGCCCATGAGGTTGCCAGGCCGAGCTGGACGATCCGCAACGCGAGCTGTTCGCCGTAATAGCCTACTTTTTCTTCGGTTTCGGCTTCGTCGGCAGGTACGGGGTCGGCGGGTGCGGGAGCATTCGATTGAGGAACGGGCAGAGAAGTGGTCTGAGCGATTGGGGCGGTATCGTCCCTATTACTATTGTCATTTTTGCTGCTGCTTCGCAGTGCGTCTGTGTCGTCACCGTTTGACGTACGTGCGGAAGGCTTGATATCACAAGGTTCCGGCGTCTTTTTCTTCTTCGGTCGAAGGTCGTAAGGCTTGTCGACGTGTGCGACGAGCGCGATGGCGTTGTGGACGCCGGTGAAATGGCCATAGTGCGTTTTGTATCCGCAGAAGGCGTCGTCGAGGCCGGAAGCCATTTGGATGTGCAGTCCCGAGGTATCGTTGCAGGCCTTGATTTCCGAAGCAAGCGTGTCGAGAACTTCGGGGCTGACCGCCTCGTCGGTATACATTCTCACGGAATGGCGCTCCGTCATCGCCTCGTTCAGATTCATTTTGCACCTCTGCCTGTCATCGCTGAACGATTCCATGATACCGATTGGCCGTGGGATTGGCGCGGCTCGAGGGCTCGTAACGAGACGGAACGTGACGAACGACACATCTGGGCGTGACAAAAGGACGATTATAGGCCCGGGATTGTGGGGCCGGAGGCTTGCGGCGATGATAATGAATGTTTTTCTGCATATTGTTATGGGAATGCGTGAAACCGTTCGCTGGCGGCACCCAAATGAGCGTTTTCGCGCATATTGGGGCGCGGATGCTAGAAACCGTTCATTTATGAGCCACCTGTGAACGGTTTCACGCACATCGCTAAGCCGATGCCGAAAACCGGTCACTTAAATGCTCCCAATAAACGGTCTTCAGCATAAACCGAACCAGATGCGCGAAACCAGTCAGTTATATGGTCCAACCACCCGTTTCGTCGCTGAGCTGGTGGTGTGCTGTTACGAAACGGCGTCTGAGTGGTGCAGAAGCCGTCCTGCCACAGAGGACTGAGGTGCTGGGTGCTGGCGCGGGGATGTTTCTTCATCAGGATGGTATGCAGCTGTTGCGGGACGGTATCTGGGGGACTGTTGTGTGCCGTTTCGTGGCGGGATTGGTGGTGTGCTGTTAACAGACGGTATCTGGATGGTAGCCAGAGGCTGTTTCGTAACAGGGGTGGTATGGAGCTGTTACGAGACGGTATCTGGGCGTCCGTTGTGTGCCGTTTTGTAACAGGGGTGGCGGTGAGCTGTTACGGGACGGCGTTTGGGTGGTGGCCAGAGTCCGTTTCTTCGCTGGGACGGTGTTGTGCTGTTAAGGGATGGTATCTGGATGGTAGTCAAGGGCTGTTTCGTAACAAGGATGGTATGGAGCTGTTACGAAACAGCGTCTGGGGTGGTAAGCCAGAGGCTGTTTCGCAACAGGACGGAGTGTTAGGTAACGCGGCCTCAGCCCTTGGAACCGTGGGCGTAGTAGCGGGCCAGGGTCTCGTCGCGGAAGTCCTCGAAGTAGCCGCCGTCGATGGAGGCGCGGATCTCGTCGAGCAGGCGGATGAAGAAGCGCTCGTTGTGGATGGTGGCCAGCGTCGCGCCGTTGATTTCGTGGGCGTGCAGCATGTGGTCGACGTAGGCGCGCGAATAGTGCGTGCACGTATAGCAGTCGCAGCCCTCTTCAAGCGGCCCGAAGTCGCGCTTGTTGGCGGCGCGCTTGATGTTGTATCGGCCATCACGCGTGTAGATGGCGCCATTGCGGGCGCAGCGGGCGGGCGCGACGCAATCAAAGGTGTCGCCGCCGTTCTCGACGCAGGCAAAGATATCGTCCACCGCGGCGATGCCAAGCACGTGCCGAGGCCGTGATTCCGGCATTTCGTCGCAGATCCACGCGCAGGTGTCGCCAATGACGCGCTTCTCGATGGCGCCGCCGATACCCACGCCGTCAAAGTCGAGCGAGGCGATCTGAGAGGCCGCGCGTCGCCGCAAGTCCTCGTAGTTCGCGCCCTGCACCACGCCGTATAGCGCCTGATAGGGCTTGCCGACCCGCGCCTCGGTGAGCCGCTGGTGCTCCGCGACGCAACGTTTCGCCCAGCGGAAGGTGCGCTCGACGGAGCGTTCCTGGTAGCCGCGTGTGTTCATCAGCGTGGTGAGCTCGTCGAACGAGAACATGATGTCCGCGCCGATCTTGTGCTGGATGCCCATCGAGATTTCGGCGGAGAACCGGTGTTTTGAGCCGTTGAGCGGGGATTTGAAGGTCACGCCGTCCTCGTCCACGAACGCCTTGCGCTCGCGGCCCTTGGCGATTACGTCGTCGGATTTCATGCCGGTGACGTCCATCGCCAGCGTCTTCTTGAACCCGGCGCCCAGCGAAAGCACCTGGAATCCGCCGGAATCGGTGAAAGTGGGGCCGTCCCAATTTTCGAAGCGCGCCAAGCCGCCGGCCTCGTCGAGGATGTCCTCGCCAGGGCGCTCGAAGAGGTGGAAAGCGTTGGAAAGCAGGCATTGCGCGCCAAGCGACTTCATCGTCTCCGGCAGCACGCCCTTCATGGCCGCCTGCGTGGCGACGGGCACGAACGCGGGGGTCCGGATGTCGCCGTGGGGCGTGTGGATGACGCCGGTTCGGCCGTAGCGTGCGCCTCCGCGGCCCTTGCCCTCCGCCGAATCGGAGAGCCGCGTGCGTTCCTCGAACCAGAATTTGCCGCGGTCGCCGGGTTTGCCGGGTTCCGCGCCGAGCGGGTGCTCCAGCAGGCCGGACGCGCTCGGCATCACGTAGCTGAGGCTTGCGTCCCGTCCGCTTTGGCGCGAATTCACCTGGGCGTATTGGGTCGCCTCGGAGACCGGGTTGGGCTGCGGGTTGGCCGGGCGGCCTTGCGCGGCGCCGTTAGCGTCGGTGCCGCTGGTGGCGTCAGCGGCCGAAGGGCCGTTGTCTGGATTGGTCGCGGCGTTTCCCGCCGCTTCGCTTGTGGGGTTTTGCTTGTTCATCGTTCGTCCATCATATTCGTCTCGTGGTAATCCTTGCGGCGCAGGCCGGGCCTGGCGCTCGTGCCGGTTCGGCGGCTATATCGCCGGTCCATATTATCTGTCCGTTTATTAGTCTATCCGACCGCTCGTCCCGGTGATTTTGACCATGCGAATGCTAGCTGTCGTAGCGATGCCGATATCGGCTTGCCGACCTCCGACGTCTCCAAAGTCCCGAAAGTCCCGGGAAAATCAGCAAAGCAAGTCATAAGTTCACTTTAGGCGAAGCCTTTCCGAGCCGTCCACAAGAACGACGAAATAGTTTATGGGAGTCGATAAAATATTGTGCCATATGGGTTTTTGTGTATGACAAAGCGAGTGGTGCCGGAATTTGGAACTTCCTTTAAAGAAACGTTCAGGGAATTTCCAGACCGGGTATCTTTACTCGTTGTTAGTAGTACACGGGTGCGGTTCTGGTGAGACGGCGGGTGCCGGCGCGGCGGGACGTTTGGAAACACGAAGGAGCAGCAATGGCTGAAGACAACAAGGACGAGTGGGGCGGCGATCAGCCAGCCAGCTCACAGGGCGGGGCGCAGGGTGCGCCGGGCGCCGAGCGGGATTCCGCCGAGCGCCAGCCCGGGCAAGGCGACACGTCGGCCGAGACGTTCCACGGCGATTTCATCATGCCGGGCTACAAGCCTGTGGAGCCGGCCGCGGATAAGCGTTCCGGTGATACGGGCGCGACGACCAATGCTCCGGCTGATGCCAATACTGGCGCTGACGCCATTGCGAGCGTCGGCTCCGAAGCCGATACAAACGCGACCAAAGACATCAACACCACGCCGACCGAGACCATCTCGAAGGACGACGCGGGCTATGGCCCCTACCGTCCGGCTCCCGAGTTCGGCGCGTACGGCCCGGCTCCCACGGCCTCCAATCCCAATGGTGCGGCCGACGGGAATGTGGCTGACGGAAATGTGGTCGACGGAACCTCGGGCATGCCTTGGAACGGCATCTTCAACGGTCTCGGCTCCAATGACGGCAATGCTTACGGCGCGCCCACGCAAGGCCAGCCGAACCAGGGCAACGGCAGCGAATACGGTGACCCCAACATGCCCGGCGGCCAGCAGGGCGGTTTCGGCGCTCCGCCGTCGTATGGCCCCGGAGATATGGGTGGCAACGGCAATCAGAACGGCCGTAACGGCGGCAGCTGGGCCAGCGCCCACAGCAACATCATCACCGCGATCGTGGCGGCCGTCGTCGCCGCGGCCCTCTGCCTGGGCATCAGCTTCGCGGCCATCTCCAGGGGCTGGATCAGCATCCCCTCGTCCGGCACCATGTCGGGCATCAGCTCCAACAAGTCCGGCCCCGGCACTGCCACCGTCAACGGCGGCCAGGCCCCCGACTGGGCGAGCGTTTCCAAGCAGGTCTCGGGCTCCGTGGTCTCCATCCAGGCGCAGGTGAGCCAGGGCATCGCGAAGGGCTCGGGCGCTGTGCTCGACAACAAGGGCCACATCGTCACCAACAACCACGTCATCTCGGGCGGCAAGAACATCCAGGTCACGCTTTCCAATGGCCAGATCTTCACCGCGAGCGTGGTCGGCACCGATACCACCACCGATCTGGCGGTCATCAAGATCGACAACGCCCCCAGCGACCTCAAGCCCGTCACCTTCGCCGATTCCGACAAGCTCGCGGTCGGCGAGAACGTGATGGCCGTCGGCAACCCGCTCGGTTACGACGACACGGCCACCACCGGCATCGTCTCGGCGCTCGACCGCCCCGTCTCGGTGATGGACGACAACAATTCCGAGATCGTGACCAACGCCGTGCAGATCGACGCGGCTATCAACCCCGGCAACTCGGGCGGCCCGACCTTCAACGCGGCCGGCCAGGTCATCGGCATCAACTCCTCGATTGCCTCGGCGTCCTCCTCGCAGAGCCAGTCCGGCTCCATCGGCATCGGCTTCGCGATTCCCTCCGACCTCGTCAAGCGCATCGCCGACGAGATCGTCTCGAAGGGCTCCGTCAAGCACGCGATGCTGGGCGTGACCATCAAGAACGCGACGGCGACATCCGACGGCATCACCCGTGGCGGCGCGCAGATCACCAAGTCCAGCAGCGGCGGTTCCGCGGTCGTCAAGGGCAGCCCGGCCGACAAGGCTGGCCTCAAGGCCGACGACACCGTGGTGGCCTTCAACGGCAAGGCGGTCGGCAGTAGTTCCGCGTTGCTCGGCTACGTGCGCGCGGCGAGCCTCGGCGACAAGGTGAAGCTCACCATCGTGCGCGGCGGCCAGACCATGGACGTCAACGTGACGCTCGACCAGGAGGAGACGCAGGTCAAGGGCTCCAACCGCTCCGAGTCGCAGAAACAGGACAGCGGCCAGGGCGACAGCGGCTCCGGCAGCGATGGCAGCGGCAGCGACGATGGGGACGGCGGTGGTCTCTTCGACCCCTTCGGCCTTTGGTAAATCCGAGCTGATTGGCCTGTCAACCTAACCCAAGCGAGGGCGGATTCGCGGCAAATGTCGCGTTCCGCCCTCGTTTTGTTATGATATGAAATGTACGGCACCTAAGTATAACCGTAAATAGTATGTTTCCTTACGTTTTGGCAAATTCCTTTCGCGCGATGGGGCGTGTGCGATAACCTAGGGATATGAGCAATGACAATGAACTGCGTATCGCCGTCGTGGGCGCGGGCCCGGCAGGCGTCTATTCCTCCGATATTTTCCTTCGCCAGCTGAAGAAGACCGGCGAGGAGCTTGGCTTGCCGACCAAGGCGCGTATCGACCTCTTCGAGAAGCTGCCGGTGCCGTTCGGCCTCGTGCGCTACGGCGTGGCCCCGGACCACCCGGCCATCAAATACATCGCCGACGCGCTCGAGAAGACGCTCGACAACCCCGACATCCACCTCTATTGCGACGTGGAATTCGGCCGCGACGTGACCCTTGACGACCTCATGCCCCGCTACGACGCGGTGCTCTTCGCCACGGGCGCGGTGGCCGACCGGCCGCTGACGATTCCCGGCGCCGAGCTGGACGGCGTGCATGGCGCGGCTCGGTTCGTGGAATGGTACGACGGCTATCCCACGGGCGCCCGCACCTGGCCGCTTGACGCCGAGAAGGTGGCCGTGATCGGTGGCGGTAACGTGGCGATGGACGTGGCGCGCGAGTTGATGCGCAATGCCGACGACCTCAAGAACCGCACCGATATTCCCGACAACGTCTACGAGGGCATCAAGGCCAACAAGGCCCGCGAGCTGCACCTCTTCGTGCGCCGTGGCGTGGCCCAGGCCAAGTTCAGCGTGCAGGAGCTGCGCGAGCTCGAGAAGCTGCCTGGCGTGCAGATCATCATCAACGAGGACGATTTCGACCTCGACGAGGACACGATCGAGCAGGCCGGCAAAGACAAGCTCACCCGCCAGATGGTCGAGGAGCTGTTCGCGATCCGCGAGATGGCCGAGGATATGGAGGACGACGGTGGCGTCGACTTCGAGGGCAACCCGGCCGACCGCAAGTACTATATGCACTTCAACGCGGCGCCCAGCGAGGTGTTGGGCGTGGACGGCAAGGTGACCGGCCTGCGCGTCGAGCACACCGAGACCGGCGCGGACGGCGTGATGCGCCACACCGGCGAGTTCACGGATTATCCGGTCGAGGCTGTCTACCACGCCATCGGTTACAAGCCGGCGAGCGTGCCGGGCGTGGCCTACGACGAGCAGCGCAGCGTGCTGGCCAACGAGGAAGGGCGCATCCTCGCCGAGCCTGGCTTCACCGCCGAGACCGGCAAGAGCACCGTTCGCCCGCGTCTCTACGCCACTGGCTGGGCCAAGCGCGGGCCGGTCGGACTCATCGGCTCGACCAAATCCGATGCCCTGCTCATCGTTGGCAACATGCTCCAGGACTTCGCCGCCGACGGCAAGGGCGGCTGCGTGGCCACCGACCGCGACCCTGAATCCATTGACCGTCTGCTGGCGTCGCGTGGTGTGAAGCCGATTGACTTTGCGGGTTGGAAGAAAGTTGACGCCTACGAGCGCGCCGAGGGCGCCAAGGAGGGCCGCGAACACAAGAAGGTCATCGACCCCGACCAGATGCGCGATCTCGCGCACGGCTGAGCTTGCGCGTTGGGTGCTAACGCACTGAGTGGTGAGTGCTGAATGCGCTGGGCGCTAGCACACTAGTCGGCAGCGGCGTCAGGCTTCCGAACTCCCGTTCGGTCCTGGCGCCGTTCGCGTACCCACGCGATCCCAACTTGCCAGCGAAGCCCAACACCGTGGTGGCCCAACACCAGTGGGAAAAGCACCAAAAGTGCCCTAGAATGGTGCTTTTCCCACTGAATTTGGTCGGGGGTGCGGAGAAAAGCACCTTTTTGGGGTTGATTTGGTGCTTTTCCGACTGGATGCGGGTTGATTTGGAGTCATAGTCACAGGTTGCGTTCAGCAAAATTACAGGCAGATTCGTTAGGCTTTGGTACATGGACGGCAACATCAAAGTGTATGGCCATTTCAACGGCCTCAAAACCACATTGCTTTTCGCGCTGATGTGGGCCATCATCATGCTCATTTGGTGGTTCACCGGCGCCAGCCGCAACACGCTTGTTTTCTACATTTTCATTGGCCTCGCGGCCACGTTCGGCTCCTATTGGTTCTCCGACAAGATCTCGATCATGTCGATGGGCGCGCGCCGGGTCTCCGAGCAGGAGGCGCCCGAGCTCTACCGCATCGTCCGCGAGCTTTCGGCCCGCGCCGGCAAACCCATGCCGCGCATCTACATCGCCCCGACGATGAGCCCCAACGCCTTCGCCACCGGCCGCAATGAGCGCCACGCCGCCGTCTGCTGCACGCAGGGCATTCTGCAGATGCTCAACGAGCGCGAGCTGCGCGGGGTGCTGGGCCACGAGCTCATGCACGTCTACAACCATGACATCCTTACCTCGGCGATTGCCTCCGCCATGGCCACGGTGATCACTTATCTTGGCTACGCGCTCATGTATTTCGGCGGCGGGCGAGACGACGACAATCGCGACAGCGGGGCCTTCGGCCTGGTCGGGGTGGTGCTGAGCGCGATTCTGGCGCCGATCGGGGCCTCGCTCATCCAGATGGCCATCTCCCGCACGCGCGAATACGACGCCGACGAGGACGGCAGTAAGCTCACCGGCGACCCCGAGGCGCTCGCTTCAGCGCTCAACAAGATCACCTACGGCGCCGAGGCCAACCCGATGCCGCGCACCGCCGGCACGCAGTCCGCCGCAGCGATGATGATTGCCAACCCCTTCTCCGACGAGGGATTCAGCCGTCTCTTCTCCACGCATCCGCCCACTCAGGACCGCATCAACCGCCTCATGCAGATGAGCCGCGAGATGCACCAGACCCAGTTCGTCGGCGCGGGCTCGGGTGCGGGCGCTGGCCTAGGCGGCCGTGGCGGCGAGGCGCAGGTCGCTTACTAGGGCCGTGTGCAAAGTGTGTGTTGCCATTTGCGCGCGACATGGTTCGTAGGCTTGTGTTAAAGTCTACAAATGTGCGCTGTTGCGCCACTGCGGATGTAGTTCATCGGTAGAATGGAAGCTTCCCAAGCTTCAGAGGCGGGTTCGACTCCCGTCATCCGCTCTTTATTGATTTCGATGCAATCCTTTTAAATCCTTGATTTATCAACGTTTCTGCCTTTTCGATTTTCGCAGTCAGATAGGCCGCTGTCCCCGCTATTCGTTCCGCTTTTCCTTTTGGTGATTGAGACGCGAATTGTGGAATTAATTTCGTCGACTACAATGGGAACCGTATCTTTACGCCGTGTATCGGGGGCTGAGCCGCCGGTGGGTTAACAAGGCGTGACCACTTGCCTGGTCGCGCGTTTGTGGCCCGGCATCTACACGCGCAAGGAGAATTATGCGGGTTCTTCGCAAAATTGCCGGGCTCTGCCGTCAGGTTCCCATGCTTCCCATCACCATCGTGGCCGCGCTGCCAGTCGCGCTGCTGTGGAATTTTCGGCCGTGGGACGCGCCGGATATGTGGCACAAATTTGGCGGAGACGGGGCTATGTGGCCGCTGAATCCCTCAGTTGGCCAGATTATTGTGGTCGTACTGGTCGCGTATTCGATATGGGATTCGCTCAAAAGCATGACCGCCGCGATCGAGGCCGGGCACGTGGGCATCGACGTGCTGGCGCTGCTTGCGCTCATCTCGACGCTGGGCGTGCAGGAATATTGGGCCAGCTGGGCCGTCGTGCTTATGATCTGGTCGGGCGAGGCCATCGAGCAGTTCGCGCAGGACAAGGCCGAAGGGAACCTGAGCGCGTTGGTCGCCGCCGCCCCGCAGGTCGCGCACGTTTCTGATGTGCAAGGTGGGTCGCGTGGGGCAACGCTGGATTGGGCGCCGCAACGTGACGCCGAGGGTTTCCGCGCCACGATATCGGCGGATTCGCCGGATGCCGGGGGTGATGTGGCCCGTTTGCAGGCCAGCCAATCGGCGATCGCCGCGGAGGACTGCACCTGTGTGCTGGCTCCGGTCGCCAAGGATGGCGCGATGGGTGAGAAGGCTTCAAATCGTTCAAAGTCTGTGGAATCAAAACAATCTGAGCGTTCGAATCATCAATCAGTTGAATCGCAACAACTGCTGGGGTTGGGGCAGACAATAGATTCTGCGGAATCGTCTGAATCGGGACAGCCGGCAACATCGGCGCAATACATGCGAATGACGCAATCTCGAGTGCTGGCGCAACCTGTACAATCGGCCGAATCGCTGGAATCACGGGAATCGCAGGGAACAACACAGTTTGAATCGTCGGTTGAATTTGCTGAACTCTCTCAGTCCGCAAAACCAAGTCGATCAACTCGGTCAGCCCAGTCGGATCAATCAATAAAGACAACTGAACCGAACGAATCGATAAACGAATCTGCGGGTCCCCAGCCAACACCCGACCAGAAGGCGCATTTCCATACGGTTCCCGTTGATCAGGTCGCGCTCGGTGACGTGCTGGTGGTGCTGCCGGGCGAGACGGTGCCGGTCGATGGCGAGCTGCTGAGCGGATCGGCCACGCTCGACCTGAGCGCGATCAACGGCGAGCCCTTGCCGCGCACGGTGTTCGCCGGCGCGCGGGTGATGTCGGGGGCGGTGAACGGGGCCACGGTGATGACGGTTCGAGCTACGCAGCTCGCCGTCGATTCGCAATATCAGCAGACCATGCAACTGGTCGATTCCGCCCGCTCCTCGCGCGCCCCCGTGGTCAAGACGGCCGACGCGCTCGCGGTGCCGTTCACCATCATCTCGATGCTCATCGCGGGCGTCGCCTGGGTGTGCTCCGGTTCGCCGCTGCGGTTCGCGCAGGTGCTCGTGCTGGCCACGCCCTGCCCGCTGCTCATCGCCGCCCCGGTGGCCTATATGGCGGGAACCGGGCGGCTGGCGAAGGCCGGAATCCTTGTCAAGACGCAGGAGGTGCTCGAGAATCTGGGCAAGGCCTCGCACGTCTTCTTCGACAAAACCGGCACGCTGACGGTCACTAAGCCGCAGGTCGTGCGTGTGGACGTCCCACCCGAAGCCCACCGGCGTTTGGCGGATGGCCTGGCGCGTGAGGTGAGGCCTGACGGGAGCCGTTCTCCTGCCTCGCATCAGCGGGTCGAGGATGTGGTGCTTGAGATGGCGGCCGTCGTCGAGACCTATTCGGTGCACATCCTCGCGCAGGGAATCGTGGCCGCTGGGGCCGCCGCCTCGGCGCAGCTGCATGGGAAAACCGATTTTCCTGTCGTTCGGGATGTGGAGGAGGACGCTGGGAATGGCGTCGCTGGAGTGATTGACGGACATCTTGTGCGCGTTGGTCGGCTGGGGTTCGTGCAGGGGTATGAGCAATGTTTTGTGACAGATAAAGATAAAACCGTCGCAAAAGATGGCGGTTTGGTTACGAATATTTCAGACCATATTATTGATGGTCACAGCAGCCAGCCTGAGCGTCGTGACGCGCGAAGCGAAACCGCCGCGAACAATGCCGATGCCGTATCGCCGTCTGACTCCGTGGGGTCGTCCAGTTCCGAGATATCAGCTCCTGTCGTTGCAAACTTGGCTACTGAACCAGGCGTCAAACCCCAGAACGTTGCCGCTTCCGACCCAAGCGCCATCTCGCAAGGCGTCACCAATGATTCCCCGGCCGATCTGTTCCCCTCCACCTTGTTCCCCGAGCGCGCGGCGGACGAGATGGTGGCGTATGTGTCGATTGACGAGCTGCTCGCCGCCCGCATCGTGCTGCGCGACGTGCCCCGCGCCGACTCGAGCGAATCGTTGCGCCGCCTGCGTTCCATGGGCGTCGACAAAGTGACGATGCTGACCGGCGACGCGCGCAATTCCGCCGAGGTCATCGCCCGCGAAGTGGGCATCGAGGACGTGCGGGCCGAACTCCTGCCGCAAGACAAGGTCGCGGCGGTGAAGGATGCCGCACGTGAGACGCCATACCACACACCGGCTGCGGCGGTGTGGTTCATGCGTCTGCTTACCGGCGCGAAGCCCCGTCCGATCTCGGTGATGGTGGGTGACGGCGTCAACGACGCGCCCGTGCTGGCCGCAGCCGACATCGGCATCGCGATGACGGACGGCACCTCCACCGCCGCCTCGCAGACCGCCCAGGTGGTCATCATGAACGACGATATCGCCGACGTTCCCACGGCCATCGCCATCGCCCGCCAGACCAAGCGCACCATGCTCCAGGCCGTCGTCACCGGGCTGGCGCTCGCGATCGTGTGCATGGTCGCGGCCGCGTTCGACCTCATCCCGGTGGTCGTGGGCGCGTTCATGCAGGAGGGCATCGACGTGGTCTCGATTCTCTGGGCGCTCACGGCTCTGCGGGAGCGCAAGAGCCAGTAGGGCGGTCGTCGGTTGGCTGGGTTGGCGGATATGCGGATATAGATATGTAAGCATAATTGATATGTAGATATGTAGATATGTAGATATGTAGATATGTAGATGTGTAGATGTGTAGATATACGGATTCGGCCTGAAAACAATCCCGGACTGCGGAACCTAACCGTATTTAAAACCAACGCTTTTGCCTTACGGGAGTAGGTGCGCGCCCGCGTCTCCCGCCCGGACGGCCACTAGGCAAACGCCGGGGCTGGATATTCGTGCCGGCGGGGCGATAATGAAGGCATGACTATTGCGACTCCGGAACGTTATGCGCAGATGTTGGATGCGGCGAGGCGGGGCGGCTATGCCTATCCCGCGATCAACGTGACGAGCACGCAGACGCTCAACGCCGCGCTGCAGGGCTT
Source organism: Bifidobacterium sp. ESL0790 (assembly GCF_029395435.1). Lineage (NCBI taxonomy): Bacteria > Bacillati > Actinomycetota > Actinomycetes > Bifidobacteriales > Bifidobacteriaceae > Bifidobacterium > Bifidobacterium sp. ESL0790. The sequence goes on along the minus strand of NZ_CP113915.1, from coordinate 2,195,243 downwards.
CGCGGAGGCCGATTCCGACGGCATCATCCAGGTGTCGGTCGGCGGCGCCTCGTATTTCTCCGGCAGGCGCGTCAACGACCGTGTGGTCGGCTCGCTGGCCTTCGCCGCGTTCGCGCACGAGGTCGCGTCGCGGTATCCGCATATTTCCATCGCGCTGCATACCGACCATTGTGCTAAGCAGTACCTCGACAGCTGGGTGATTCCGCTGCTTGTGCGTGAGGCCGAGCAGGTGGCGCACGGCGAGGAGCCGGCGTTCCAGTCGCATATGTGGGACGGTTCCACGGTGCCGCTCGACGAGAATCTGGACATTGCCTCGAAGCTGCTCGAGCGTTCAGCCGCGGCGCATACCGTCCTCGAGATTGAGATTGGTGCAGTCGGCGGCGAGGAGGACGGCCATCGTGCCGGCATCGACGCCAAGCTTTATTCCACGCCGGCCGATGGGCTTGAGGTCGCGCGTCGGCTCGGTTTGGGGGAGCGCGGCCCCTATATGGCCGCTTTCACCTTCGGCAATGTGCACGGGGCCTACAAGCCCGGCGTGGTGAAGCTGCGCCCGGAGCTGCTGGGGGAAATCCAGCACGAAGTCGCCGACGCGGTGAAAGACGGGCTGCTTGAGAGCGGTAGTCGTGATGGCAACACTGCAATCAGTGACAATAATGGCCACCTGCCCAATACTCCCGACCCCGCTGATTTCCCCGAAAACAAGCCATTCGCGCTGGTCTTCCACGGAGGCTCCGGTTCGTCGCGAGAGGACATCGCGAAGGCCGTGAGCTACGGCGTGGTGAAGATGAACATCGACACCGACACCCAATACGCCTTCACCCGCGCCATCGCCGGCCACATGTTCCGCCACTACGATTCCGTGCTCAAGGTCGACGGCGAGGTGGGCGAGAAGAAGTTCTACGACCCGCGCTCATGGGGCCGCGAGGGCGAGGACGCGATGGCCAAGCGCGTCGTGGAGGCCTGCGTCGAGCTCGGTTCCGCCGGCAAGGCGCTTAAATAGCGGCGGATTTTGGTCGCCAACAGAGCGCAATCCCGTTAAGTGGGTGCTTTCGCCGTTAAGTGGGTGCCCGATTGCCAAGAATCATGCGACTCAACACCTAAAAGTGGCGAATTCTCAGGAATCATGTACCCACTTAACGCCCAATCCACCCACTTAACTCCAAAATGGGGTTGAGGAGCGCGTTTCGACGTCCAGCGGGGCTGTTTTCTGACCCCAGCTAATTGTTCCCTGTTAAGAAACGGACCGTGGTATTGCGCAGAAGTCCGTTTCGTCGCAGTGATGGTGTGATCCTGTGATGAAACGGACTGTGGCGTCGCGTGAGAGTCCGTTTCGTCACAGTGGAGGTGTGGTTCAGTTAAAGAACGGACTGTGGCGCTGGGGCGAAGGTTCGTCTTGTCGCATGGGTGGGTCGGAATCGATGTGGCGTTGTGGCGTCAAGCGCCTCGGTATAGGCGTGACGGTAGGCTGATAACGGCGGAATAACGCGTATCTTGGAGGTCAAATATGCCCGGAATTGTTCTGATTGGTGCCCAGTGGGGAGACGAAGGCAAAGGCAAGGCGACCGACCTCATCGGCACGAAAGTCGATTATGTCGCGCGCTTCAACGGCGGCAACAACGCGGGCCACACGGTGGTGGTCGGCGACGAGACCTACGCGCTGCACCTGCTGCCCAGCGGCGTCGTGAACCCTCACGTCACGCCAGTCATCGGCAACGGCGTTGTCGTCGATCCCGAAGTTCTTTTCGAGGAGATTGACGGCTTGGAATCCCGTGGTGTGGATTGCTCGCGCCTGAAAGTCAGCGAGTCGGCCCAGGTTATCGCGCCGTATCATCGCGTCATCGACAAGGTGACCGAGCGCTTCCTCGGCAAGCACAAGATCGGCACCACCGGCCGCGGCATCGGCCCGGCCTACGCTGACAAGATCAACCGCGTCGGCATTCGCGTGCACGACCTCTTCGACGCCGAGCGCCTGCGCGATAAGGTCGAGGCGAGCCTGCACCAGAAGAACCAGATGCTCGTCAAGCTCTATAACCGCCGTCCGATTGACGTCGACGAGACCACCGACGAGCTGCTGAAGCTCGGTGAGCGCCTCAAGCCTTACGTCACCAACACTTCGCTGTTGCTCAACAACGCGCTCGCCGAAGGCAAGACCGTGCTCTTCGAGGGCGGCCAGGCCACGATGCTCGACGTCGACCACGGCACTTATCCGTTCGTCACCTCCTCCAACCCGACCGCCGGCGGCGCCTGCACCGGCACGGGCGTCGGCCCCACCAAGATCGACCGCGTCATCGGCGTGGCCAAGGCCTACGTCACCCGCGTGGGCGAGGGCCCGTTCCCGACCGAGCTCAACGATGATTCCGGCGAATGGCTGCGCACGCAGGGCCACGAGTTCGGCGTGACCACCGGCCGTCCGCGTCGTTGTGGTTGGTTCGATGCCGTCGTTACCCGTTACGCCACGCAGGTCAACGGCTTGACCGACATCGTGCTCACCAAGCTCGACGTGCTGACCGGCCTCAACGAGATTCCGATCTGCGTCGCCTACGACGTTGACAACGGCGACGGCACCCACACCCGCTACGACGACATGCCCATCGACCAGGAGGCGTTCGCCAAGGCCACCCCGGTCTACGAGACCATGCCCGGTTGGACCGAGGACATCTCGAAGGTTCACAAGTTCGAGGACCTGCCGGCCAACACCCAGGCCTACGTCAAGCGTCTCGAGGAGATCTCCAACTGCCGCATCTCCGCCATCGGCACCGGCCCGCAGCGCGACCACATCATCGAGGTTCGCTCGCTCGTCGACTGAGCGCGGTTAGCCTGTCGTTGATATTTTCCAGAAAAGTGCGCCTTAGTCTGTGAGGGCGCACTTTTTGGTTTGTCGCCCCGATTTTCGCTTAATCGCAGCATGAAGCTGAAGCCAAAAATGGGGTAGATAAAACAAAACCTCGGCGATTACAACCGAGGCTTTGCCGACCGGGAACTCCCAATCCATGCAAAATATTAGTATATAGCAATTATCAATATATATTCAATTCAAAACTTGCTTTTGTTATATGGTCCATTCTTTGCAATGACTATTCGTATAAGTCGGTGACGGCGCACGGGTTTATCGTGTGCTGCGGGCGTGGCGACCATGACCTCGCAAGATGCGCCGGCGGAAGACGACGAACGCGGCTAGGATCACGGTTGCGGCCACGGCTACGGCGAGCAGGGCCAAAGCGATGCGACGGGAAAGACCGCCGGTAAAAGGCAGGGCCGAAGTTGGCGGTGAGCCGCCGCCGAGGAACGCTTCGGGCGAGATGATGCTGAGCGGGCTGCTCCCGCCGCCTCCGCCCCCGCCTCCCGAGGCGTTGTTTCTCCAAGTGTCGTCGATATACAGGTGCGAGCTGACGTCGTAGCCGGTGGCGCTGTTGAACGCGGTGCTTTCAGGCAGGTCTAGGCTCCAGCTGTGGGTGGTGGTCCCGTCGTAATCCGCCGTGTTATCCATGGTCGCGGTGCCGCAGACGTAGTTGCCGACGGCCGCGCCTGCCGCCTTGACGCAGGTCTTGACGGAGTTGTCGGAACCTTGGTTGATCGGGGTGACCATGAGCGGCCCGTCAATGGGGCCGTCTTGCGTTTGCGCGTAAACCCAGATGTACGGTTTGCCGGTGACGTTGAGGCTGGCGGACCATTCATTATTGAGGCCGCCAAGCCAGAGAGGGTACATGGGAACCTGAATAAAGGAGGACGGTACCCCAAAGACCTGGGTGCAGCCTGCGGGAATGTCGTTGTTATCGTTGCTCCAGCCGATTTTTGCCGGGGGTGCCGTGCCGTTCTGGCCGGGTATGTTGGCGGAGCAGGCGCGTATACGTATGGTGACCACATGTCCGCCGACTGAGGTTTTGATGCCGGAAGCGATGCCGGCGATGGAAAGTGTCCCGTCCGAGGCGAGCGTCGCCATATTGACTTGCAACCCCGTGTTCGCATGGCCGGTGACGGTGGGCGAGCCGATGGCGTTCCAAGGCTGGGCGGTGCCGGTCGCGATGACGTGGTGGCTCGTTGGGTCGCGGTGCACTTCGCTGATGACGGGGGCCTTCGCCTCGTGCCACACGGCGTAGAGCGTCTGGGTCTTGGCTGATTGGTGCGAGCTATCGTATTGCCAGAAGGTCGGCGCGTAAGTGCCGGGGTTGTAGGCGTAGTCCGGTTGCGTGGCTGTAGGGCTGGTGGACCAGCCGGCGAACATATCGTGCTCGCCTTTGGCGGGGATGACGTCCGCGGGGATCGGAGCCGTGGTGCGGTAGTGGTTGTCCACGTCGGCGAAGCCGGACATATCGGCGGGGGCGCCTGTGCCGCCATTGGCGTCGAAGGTGATATTGTAATACGGCATCATGCCGTTTTTCGAAATCGGTCTGGCCGTTACGGTGTTGCCGGTGAGCGGGTCGGTCATGGTGGTCAGCACGTTGATGGTGTAGGAGCGGCCCATTACCGGCTGGACTTGGGCTATCGGGACGCCCGATTCGGTGAATGTGCCGATGCCGTTTTCGGTCGCATGAAAGCCCAGAGGCGTGGTGATGGTGGTGACGCTGCTTGCCATCGCATTGGAAACAAATGGGTTGGGCTTGGTCGGGGTGTTCGTTACGGTGATGTCCGCGGTCGGGCTCGCGCCAAGGGGAGCGTGAACCCTTGGCGTGTTGTTGTCGATTACGGGCCATGGCACCTTGGCCCATTGGGCGTAAAGCGTGAGGGTTCTGACGGGGTTGGAATCGCCTTGGGCCACAGTGATGGTGTCGCCGGGCTGGTAGGGTTTGCAGCTTGCCGAAGAGACTGGGCTTGCGCAAGAGTTCCAGCCGGTAAAGACGTATTGGGACATGTTGGCGGTGAGCACGTTGCCCTGCGGCACGGTGATGGTCGCCGCCGCGGTGGTGGTGTCGTAGGAGACGGGGGTGAAGTTCGTGACGCCGCCGTTCGCGTTGATCGCGAGCTGCACGCCACTCGGCATGAACCTTGAGTCCCAATACGAACCGGCGGGGTTGCTGGAAGCCGCGCGCGTCTGCAGGGCGGTCAGATTGCCAACAGTTCCGATGTGGGTCGCGCTGTTGTCAAGGCTCGACATTTCTTCCCAGTTGATGGTGCTGTCGACGTCGGCGAACGCGTTGCTGGCCAGTTTCGTGCTGGCCCCGAGCTTCAGCTTGCGCAAGCCGTTGGGCAGCAGGTTGGTCATCGACGACATGGCCTTGCTGGTGTCGAAGTTTGAGATGTCAAGCGTCGTGAGGTTGGTGCAGCCGTCGAACATGGAGCTCATATCGGTGACGAGCGGGGTGGTGAAGTCGCTCGGGGCGGTCCACGACGCGAGTGATGGGCAGTCGCTGAACATGCCACGCATGGTGGTCACCTTGGCGGTGTTGAAACTCGAGAGTTTGACCGAGGAGAGTCTATGGCAGCTCTGGAACATGGTGCTCATGTTGGTGACGTTGGCGGTGTTGAAGCCTGAGAGGTCGAGCGAGGTGATCGTGGCGCAGTCGTTGAACATGCCGGCCATGCTCTTGACGCTGCGGGTGTCGAATGGCGAGAGATCGAGTGACGTGAGCTCGGAGCATCCGTTGAACATGCTGTCCATGCTGGTCACCTTGCCGGTGGTGAAGTTGCTGGAGAAGGTGATTGAGGTGAGTTCGCTGGCACCGTCGAACATGTTGGTCATGTCTTCGACGTTGGCCGTGTTGAAGCCTGAGAGGTCGAGGGAGATGAGCTTCGTGCAGAAGTAGAACATGCTGGCCATGCCGGTGGCCTTGCTCGTGTCCCAGCTGGTGATCCCGTTGATGGTCTCGAGCGCGTCGTCGCTTTCGAAGAGGCCGCCCGCCGCCGCTCCCGCCAGGTGCAGCTGGCCGCCGGTGGTGTCGAAGCTCTTGAGGCTGACCATGTCGGCGAACACGGGGTTCAGCGCGATGTTGCTTTTGAACAGCGTGAGGTTGCCTTCGACCTTGATGCCGACGATGTCGTCTTTCTTTTCACGCCAAGGGACGTAGTCCCCGCTGTTGGGGATGTTGGGGCTGAGGCCGCCGCTGAGGTGCAGCACGCAATCGCTGGTGATTTGCCATCGAACGGTGCTGCGGTCCATCCCGACCACTCCAGGGGACCCTTGATATGGCGTGCCCCAGTCGGCCCAGGACGTCGGCGTGCAGCTGGCTTGAGGGCCCACTTGCGTTTGCGGCGACGTTTTGGTTTGTTTGGTTTGAGAAGAGGTATCGGAGGCGTTGGCGGCCGACGAAATATCGTCTGATGGGGTATCGGCGCTCGCAAAAACCGTGCAGGTGGTCATGGCTGCGCAAATCGCGGTCGTGATGACGCGGAGTGCGGAAAGGTGTGAACGTTTTTTCACTTTTTCCTCGCTTCGTGCTGAAAAGCGGTCACTAACGACCGCTAAATGGACGGTTTTCGGCTTTTGGGTTGTGTTATGCCGAAAACCGGTCTTTGACGCCTCCTTAGTGAACGGTTTTCGGCATTTACGCGAGCCGGTGCCGAAAACCGGTCGCTGAGATTTGTGAGGTTCTTTCGATAGCCAAGGCTTTTTCATCGGGAATCACCCAATCGGTGTGCCCCAGACAACGCATAAAAAACCCACAAAGCCTTCGAGCCACATGAATGGACGGAGGTTTGCAATGGGCTTTGCAATGCGTATAGGCGATTTACCATAGGCCGATCAGTTTCCACCAGAGCGTGCCCACTCCGGCGTAAATAACGAGGTTGACAAGGCTGACGATGAAGCCGACCTTCCACCATTCCTTCTGGCTGACATAACCGGTCGAGAAGTAGATGGAGGCGGTGCCGGTTCCGTAATGCGTCATGCCGGGGGAGATGCAGGTCAACAGGCCCAGCAGCATCGTGGCGACGATTGGTGGCACGCCAAGCGAGACCAGGATGACCGCGAACGGGATGAAGAACGTTTGCACGTGCACGAGCACGCTGGTGAGCAGATAGTGCACGTAGAGGTAGAGCAAAACGATGACCGTGATGGCGAGCCATGCGGGGATGCCGGCGACGCTGGAGGTGAGCACGCGCTTGATCCAGCCGACCACGCCGGTCTTGTTGAGGTATTCGGTCACGCCGATCAGCGGGGCCAGCCACAGCAGGATGTTCCAGCCCTGCTTCTCGGCGAACACGTCGTCGAGGTCGATGATCTTCAGGATCAGCAGGGCGGTGAGGCCGACCATGGCGATGAGCGTGTTGTCGAGCTTGGTGAGCGAGGAGGTGCCCCAGAGGATGACGACGATGACGAACACGGCGATCATGAGATACTCGTTGAGCGCCATGCGTGGCATCTTCTTGAGCTGGTCCTGCGCGGTCTTGTGCACGACGGTCAGGTCGGCGCTCTGGCCTTGCGGACGGTGGACGGCGAGGATGATGATCGGCACGATGGCGGCGGCGAGTAGCGTCGGCACGCTCGCGTAGGCGAACCACTGGAACCACGAGATCTTGATGCCGAAGGTGCTGGCGGCCATGCTGGCGACCAGCGGGTTGGTGGCCATCGAGGTGAGGAAGAGGCCGCCGATGATGAGGTTCAGATGGAAGGTGGCCAGAGTGAGGAACGAGCTCACGGAGCGCTTGCTCGGGTCCTTCGGCTCGTCAAGCGCCTCGACCAGCGACTGGTTGATCGGGAAGAGGATGCCGGCGCCGCGGGCGTTGGTATTCGGAATAACCGGAGCCAGGGTCAGGTCGCAGATGGCCATCACGTAGGCCAGCGAAAGCGGGCTGCGGCCGAAGTGGGCGATGAGCCAGTAGGCCATGCGCGCGCCGAGGTTCGTCTTGCGGAAACCGATGGCCATGAAGAAGGCGAACAGCACGAGCCAGACGGGCGCCGAGCCGAAGAACGAGATCAACGTGGCGGCGGGCATCGTGAAGGTGAGGCCCAACAGCGACATCATCGTCAGCGAAAGTATGGAAAGCGGGGCCACGTTGAAGACGCACCCGGCCAGGAAGAAGAGCACGATGGCGAAGCTGTGCCAGCCGGAATGCGTGACGTGTTGCGGCGCGGGGATGAACCACATGAAGATGAGGCCTACGCAGCACAGGAGGAAGAGGGCTAGGGGAATTTTCTTCTTGGTGAGTACCGAAGACATAATGGCTGCTCACGGTCCTTTCAAATCATGGCGAATACATAGTTGTGGGTTATACGTGGCATATAACGATGAGGCCGCGTTTCGTTGTCGCGTCCGCCATGAGGCGCGTGAGAGCCACAGCTGATTTCAAATTACATGCTCAAAAAATGGGCGACAACAGGTAGCAAAGGTGGTTCTGTCTAAAGGAAATCGGTTGGTTGCGCAAGTGGTGTTCCTTTGTCGGCAAAACTGAATGTAATGCATTTGGTTGCTGTATTACCCTACAGAAAAATAGCAAAAACCGGCCGTTTTCGTCTTCGCTGGTAAAGAAATTTTCGACGCTCAATACCATGATTGACCATTTACTATCGCCCAGCAACGATTAGTCCGACGAATCAGCCCATGTGCGTTTGCGAGGCGTGGGTTTCTTGCCCTCCGCCCGAAGCGCAACCCTGGCTCGCGCGGAGTGACGGGAACCGTGCCTATTTTCGTCGAATGTAGTTCACAAACAGAAAGCGGCGTAGAGTGGCACACTTTCGATCTGGTTTTCTTTCCCGAAGTTCTTCGTGGAGAGGCGAATTGCGCGCTCTGGCTGGTATTTGGCTTGGTAGGCGTTGAGGCTGCGTGAGCGTACGTTGTCCGACGACTTCACTTCGATTGGGGTTGCGGTCCGCATGTCGTGGGGGCCGCCAAGCATGGCGACGAAATCAACCTCGGCGTCGCTTTTGCTGGCCCAGTAGCGCAGCGTGTGGCCGTTCGTCGCCAGCGTCTGCGCCACGTAGTTTTCGGTGAATGCGCCGAGGTCGAGCGAGCTCCGTAGTTGCGGGTTCAGGAGCGTTTCGACGGGCAGCTCGGCCATGGCACCCAGCAGGCCGGTGTCGGCCATATAGATTTTGAACGCCGAGCGGTTCTCGTGCAAGGCAAGTGGGAGTTGCCCCGAGCTGATCTGCACGCACCGCTCCACCAGACCGGCGGTCTCAAGCCAGTCGAGGGCGAAGGCGTATTGGCTAGCCCGCCCGCCACTATGGACGATTTTGTATTGGAATTTATGGTTTTCCTTGGCCAATTGGGCGGGGATGCTGTTCCAGGCCTCACGGATTCGTGCCGTTTCGGTGGGGGAGGCGTACTTGGCCATGTCGGCCACATAAAGGTCGAGAATGTTGCGCTGTATGGTGCGGATAGCGCCGAAATCATGGCTGTCGTTGGCGTAGGCGGCGACGGCCTCGGGCATGCCTCCGCAGATCAGGTAAGCCCAATACCGGTCTAGCGCGTCGTCATGGCGCACGTACTGTTCGGATAGCTGGTATTGAGTCCGTATATCATCACGCATGGCTTCGTCGCCGAGCGCCAGCAGGAACTCGTCGAAGCTCATCGGCCGCAACGTCATTGTCTCAACCTTGCCGACGGGCGCGGAGAAGCCTTCGCGCTTGACCGCGACGCCCAGTAGGCTACCGGCCGCGATGACGAACGCTCCGGGCAGGCTTTCGTTGAGATATTTCAGGCTGGCCAGCGCGCGGTTCGAGGCTTGAATCTCGTCGAGAACCAGGAGTGTGTTGCGCGGGTCTATCGGCTTGCCTTGGACCTGGCCAAGTTTGCGCAGGATGGTTTTCGGCTCGAGGTCGCCTTCGAAGGCGCTGCGCGCGGCGGCGTTGGCTTCGAGGTCGAAATAGGCCATGTCGGTGAATTCGTCGCGTCCGAAATGGCGGATGAGATAGCTTTTGCCGGTCTGGCGGGCGCCGTAGACGAGCATCGGCTTGCGCTTGGGGTTCCGCTTCCATTCGAGAAGCTGCTGGGTGGCGTTGCGGTACATGCGTCGCCTCCTGTCGTGTGCTGAATCTGCTGGTTCTTGCTAGTTTTATTGTAGCCGCCTACTGGAGTTATCTCCAGAAAAGTGTAAGAAAATACATTTTTATCTCCAAAAAAATGTAAATTTTCGCACTTTTTTGGAGATAAGTAAAAATTGTTGGCACAAGCTGGGTGTACTCAAAAATTGATTGTGCACGCGATGAAAGCGTGTGAAGACTACCTTAAGAAGGAGGGGTTGCGATGAAGTTTTCTGATTTGTCGAAAGAGGAACAGCGTGAGTTGGCTGCTTACGGCGAGGAAATCAACGATGAGATGGACGCGCGCGTCTCTCCTGCGCCGGGAGACCCCACGATGGATCCGCGTTGGGACCCTTCGCGTGAATTGAGGCGGCTTAATTATCAGCGTCACGCGGTCGAGCGCGATATTGACCACACTGTCCAGCAGAGCCGTAAGCGCGGCCAGTCATGGAACACTATCGGCCGGGCTCTCGGTATCACCGCGGAGGCGGCTCGTCGACATTACGGCAAGGGTCGTTTGCAGGTCGCCTGAGTGAGATGCATTGAGTTTTTGGCTTTATTGCAGCGTTTTGGCGTGTCTATTCCATAGATTTAGCAGCACCTACTCCCGAACTTTCGCATGGCCTACTACAGGAATTCCCAAAGAAGTGCTCGCGCACGGCTAATGCGACCGTCGAAAATGGAGAGCGGTTTCTAGTGCTGCGCGATTTTGCGGTTGTGCAGGTGACGGGTGATGGCCACCGCTGCGAAGGCAATCGCGCCGACCAAGAGAAGAACCAGAATCCGTAGGATCTGCTGGCGCGTGAGGCCGGTGAAAGGCAGCGCGCTGAGGGGTAGCGGAGGGAACGTGTAGTTGAAGGTGCTGATGACGTAGGCTCCCGCTGGGGCGGTGGTTGCGGCGCGTGCGGCCAGTGCGTTGGTGTTTCCGCTCCATGTCGGGCTGCTCATCCCGCTTGTGTCGGCCCAAGTGTCGGGCTGGTTGACGTTGGCGAAGGCCTTGTTGTTGGTGGTGTTGGAGAGTGTGGTCTTCTTGCCGAGGCGCAGGGCCTTGAGGTTCGGCGGGAGCATGCCGTCCATGCTGGTGGCGCTGGTGGTGTCCCAGCCGTTGAGGTCGAGCGTGGTAAGGCTGGTGTCGTTGAGGAACGTGTCGCCTGTGTCGGTGACCTTGCCGGTGTTCCATTTGTTGATGCCGGTGATGGTCGTGAGGTTGGGGTTGTTGCTGAAGATGCCGTTCATGTCGGTGACGTTGCCGGTGTGCCAACCACTGACGTCGAGGCTGGAGAGGCTGGTGACGTTGAAGGTGCTGTTCATGTTGGTGACCTTGCTGGTGTCGAAGCCTTTGAGCCCGGTGATGGAGGTGAGCGCCGGATCTTCCCAGAACATGCCCTGCATGCTGGTGTTGCCGGCGGTGGCGAGGTTGGTGACGTCGATGGTCTTGACCTTGGGGAGCCTGCCGAACAGGAAGGCGCCGCCGGCGTAGGTGGTCTCGCTGGTGTTGGGCGCGAGCTTGACGCCGGCCTGGACGGTGGCCTTGGTCACGCTGTCGTCGGACCAGGGGACGCCGGTGGTTGTGGGGGTGCCCGCGGAGTTGTCTGGCACGGTGCCGGAGTCGAGGCTGAGCACGCATTCGGCGTTCGCACCCTCGCCGGTGAGCGTCTCGCTCCAGTTCAGCGTGCCCCAGGTGTGGCTGCCGGGCTGGGTGCACGCGGTCGGGAACGAATAGGTGACGCCGGAGACGACGTATTCGCCGAGCGGGGTGGTGCTTGCACGGGTTGCCAGCTCGCTGGTGGTGCCGCTCCAAGACGGGTTGAGGGTCCAGGGATCGTTGTGGCTTCCGCTCTTGTCCACCCATGTGACGGACTGGTTCACAGGAGAGAATGCGGTGGTGGCGAGTTTGGTCTTCTTGCCGAGGCGCAGGGCCTGCAGGTTCTGCGGGAGCATCTCGCTCACAGCTGTGGCGTTTGTGATGCTTGCTGTGTTCCAGCTGTTGAGGTCCAGGCTGGTGAGTTTGTAGTCGTTGTAGAACATGAAGCTCATGTTGTTGACCTGTGTGGTGTTCCAGTTGTTGAGGTCCAGGCTGGTGAGTTTGTAGTCGCCGGAGAACATAGCGCCCATGTTGCGGACAAAGGAAGTATCCAAGTCGCCTATGCCGGTTATTTGTGTGAGTTCGTGGCAGTTAGTGAACATAACGTTCATGCTGGTGACGTTGTGAGTGTTCCAATTCGAGACATTGATCTTGGCGAGATTAGTGGCGTTGAAGGTGCTTTTCATGTTTTTGACGCTGGAAGTGTCCCAGTTTTCCGTTCCCGTGAGGGTTTCAAGATTTGGGGTTTTGTAGAACATGCCTTCCATGCTGGTGTTGCCTGTGGTTGTCAGATTACCGACGTCGGCGCTTTTGAGTTTTGGCATATTGGCAAAAAGGTAGCTGCCGCTGGTGTAGGTGGTCTGGCCGGTGTTGGGCGCGAGCTTGACCCCGGCCTGGACGGTGGCCTTGGTGACGTTGTCGCCGGTCCATGGGACGTAGGTGTTCAGGATGCCTCCGTTGTGGTTGGGCACGGTGCCGGAGTCGAGGCTGAGCACGCATTCCGCGCTCTCGCCCTCGCCTTCGAGCGTCTCGCTCCAGGTCAGCGTGTCCCAGGTGTTGGTGCCGGGATGGGTGCAGGCGATCGGGAACGTGTAGCTGAATCCATCAACAATGTATTCTCCGGCGGGGCTGGTGCCCGCAGCGCGGGTTGCCAGCGCGGCGGTGTTGCCGACTGTGCTGCTGGGATTGGTGCTCTGGTCGAGCCAGGTGTGGTCGCTCACGTTGGAGAAGGCGTTGTTGCCGGCGGCGTTCTTGAGTGTGGTCTTCTTGCCGAGACGGAGGGCTTGGAGGCCTGCCGGGAGCATGTCCTGTATATCGGTGACATGCGTGGTGTCCCAATCGTTGAGGTCGAGCGTCTTGAGGTTGGGGTTGTTGGCGAAGATGCCATTCATGTCGGTGACGTTGCTGGTGTTCCAGCCACTGACATCGACGCCGGTGAGGCCGGAGACGTTGAACGTGCCGCGCATGCTGGTCACGCTGCTGGTGTCTAGATTTTTGAGTCCGGCGATGGTCTCGAGGACGGGATCCTCCCAGAACATACCGAACATGTCGGTGTTGCCGGTGCTGTTGAGGTTGGTGACGTCGATGGTTTGGGCCTTGGGCAGCCTGCCGAACAGAAAGCGACCGCCGGCCGATGCGAGGCTTACGTTCGGCTTTACGGTGACGGAGGTGACGCTATCATCGGTCCAGGGAACTTGGGTGTTGTATATATCGCCGGTATTGTGATTGGGCACTGTGCCGGAGTCGAGGCTGAGCACGCATTCCGCGCTCTCGCCCTCGCCGGTGAGCGTCTCGCTCCAGGTGAGGGTGTCCCAGTTATGGCTGCCGGGCTGTGTGCAGGCCGTCGGGAATGAATAGCTGACACTGGAGATAACGTATTCGCCAATTGGGTTGTCGGTCGCGGCGCGTGCGGCCAATGCATTGGTATTGCCGGTCCAAGCGGAGCCGAGTCCCCATACAGGGTTATGGCTCCCGCTCTTGTCGACCCAGGTGTCGGGCTGATTCACGTCAGCGAATGCGGCGTTGTTTGTGGCGTTCTTAAGTGTGGTCTTCTTGCCGAGGCGTAGCGCCTGCAGGTTCGGTGGCAGCATCTCGACTGTGTTGGTGACGTTGGTGGTGTCCCAGCTGTTGAGGTCGAGCGTGGTGAGGCTGGTGTCATTCTTGAACATGTATGCCGTATTGGTGGCCTTGCGGGTGTCCCATTTGTTGATGCCGGTGATGGTGGTGAGGTTCGGGCAATTCTCGAAGAGATAGGATATGTCGGTGGCGTTGCTGGTGTCCCATTTGGTGAGGTCGAGGCTGGTGAGGCTGGTGACGTTGAATGCGCCCACCATGTCGGTGACCTTGCTGGTGTCAAGGTTGTTGATGCCGGTGATGGTTTCAAGGACCGGATCCTCCCAGAACATCCCGAACAAGCTGGTGTTGCCGGAGCCGTTGAGGTTGGTGACGTCGATGGTCTTGACCTTGGGGAGCCTGCCAAACAGCATGCGGCCGCCGGCGTATGTGGTCTCGCCGGCGTTGGGCGCGAGCTTGACGCCTTCCTTGACGGTGACTTTGGTGACGCTGTCGTCGGTCCATGGGATTCCGGGAGCCATGGTTGTGCCCGTGTGGTCGGGCACGGTGCCGGAGTCGAGGCTGAGCACACATTCCGCATTCTCACCTTCGCCGGTGAGTGTCTCGCTCCAAGTGAGCGTGCCCCAGGTGTGGGTGCCGGGCTGGGTGCACGCGACCGAGAACGAGTAGCTGAAAGTTGAGACGACGTATTCACCGAGCGGGCTGGTACTAGCGCGTGTGGCTAGTTGGACGGTGGTGCCGCTCCATGGCGGAGTGAGGCTGTCCGGTGGGTTGTGGCTTCCGCTTTTATCCGCCCAGTTTTGGTTGGCGACGTTGGCGAAAGCGGCTTTCGACGGATCGTTCAATAGCTTGGTCTTCTTGCCGAGCCTGATTGCCTGCAGATTTGCCGGTAACATCGTGTTCATGTTAGTGACGTTGCTGGTGTCCCAGCCGTTGAGATCAAGCGTCTTAAGGTTCGGACTATTGGTGAAGAGATAGGTCATGTCGATGACGTTGTGGGTGTCCCAGCCGCTGAGGTCGAGGCTGGTGAGGCTGGTGACGTTGAACACGCCCACCATGTCGGTAACTTTGCTGGTGTCGAGTTTCTTGAGCCCGTCGATTCGTTCGAGGACCGGGTCTTCCCAGAACATGCCGAACATGCTGGTGTTGCCGGAGCCGTTGAGGTTGGTGACGTCGATGGTCTTGACCTTGGGGAGCCTGCCAAACAGCATGCGGCCGCCGGCGTATGCGGTCTCGCCGGTGTTGGGCGCGAGCTTGACGCCTTCCTTGACAGTGACTTTGGTGACGCTGTCATCGGTCCACGGGATCCCTGTGGTCACCGTTGTGCCCGCGTGGTCGGGCACGGTGCCGGAGTCGAGGCTGAGCACACATTCCGCATTCTCACCTTCGCCGGTGAGCGTTTCGCTCCAAGTGAGAGTTTCCCAGGTATAGGTGCCGGGTTGGGTGCACGCGGTCGGGAACGTGTAGCTGAAAGTGGTGACGACGTACTCGCCGGCTGGGCTATTGGTTGCGGCGCGTGTGGCCAATGCACTGGTATTGCCGCTCCATGGCGGAGTGAGACTGTCCGGTGGGTTGTGGCTCCCGCTCTTATCCGCCCAGGTGGCGTTGGCGACGTTGGAGAAGGCGTTGTTGCCGGCGGCGTTCTTGAGTGTGGTCTTCTTGCCGAGACGGAGGGCCTTGAGGTTCGCGGGCAGCATCTCGGTCGTGGCAGTGACTTGTGTGGTGTCCCAGCTATTGAGGTCAAGCGCAGTCAGGTTGGTGCAGGCGCGGAACATCGCGGTCATGCTGGTGACGTTGTGGGTGTTCCAGTTGGACAGGTCGAGGCTGGTGATGCCTGAAGACTGATCGAACATGAAGCCCATGTCGGTTGCCGCGGCGGTGTTCCATTTGTCTAGTCCGGTGATGGTCAAAGGGCTGAGATGGTCGCGGAATACCGAGTTGAGGTTCGCGGCTTGGCTGACGTCGAGTTCGGCGAGGTCGGCGGTTTTGAGGTTGGGCAGGTTGTGTCCGTCGAAGAGGCCGTATCCGTCGAGGGCCTTGACTTTGGGGTCCTCTGGTGTGCCTGCGTGATGCCGGACGGTGAGCTTGGTCACGCTGGGGTCGTGCCAGGGGATTGGTGCGCTGCCGTCATTGATGTACCCGAAGTCGGCTTCGACCCCGCTTTCCAGCTCCAGCACGCAGCCTATGTTGTCGGTATCGGTGTGCTCGTTCCAATTGAGGGTGTTGCCATTGAGTGCCCAGTGGTGCCGTCCAGTCTTGGTGAGGCAGGGCAGACTTGTCGCATCTTTGAACATTTCGGTCGTGCTTATGCCCTCGGGAATGTCGAGTCCGGGGTTGCCAATGGTCTTTAGGTTGGTGCAGGCGCGGAACATCGCGGTCATGCTGGTGACGTTGTGGGTGTTCCAGTTGGACAGGTCGAGGCTGGTGATGCCTGAAGACTGATCGAACATGAAGCCCATGTCGGTTGCCGCGGCGGTGTTCCATTTGTCTAGTCCGGTGATGGTCAAAGGGCTGAGATGGTCGCGGAATACCGAGTTGAGGTTCGCGGCTTGGCTGACGTCGAGTTCGGCGAGGTCGGCGGTTTTGAGGTTGGGCAGGTTGTGTCCGTCGAAGAGGCCGTATCCGTCGAGGGCCTTGACTTTGGGGTCCTCTGGTGTGCCTGCGTGATGCCGGACGGTGAGCTTGGTCACGCTGGGGTCGTGCCAGGGGATTGGTGCGCTGCCGTCATTGATGTACCCGAAGTCGGCTTCGACCCCGCTTTCCAGCTCCAGCACGCAGTCATTGCCGTCGACGTGCTCGTTCCAGTTAAGGGTGACGGGATTGCCGATGCCGACGCCGCCGTCGTTGCCATGCCATTGGTGCTCACCCGGCTGGTTGCAGGTCGCGTCCTGCGGGCCTACGGTGTTGGGGGTTTGGGCGTGATGCTGTTGGGGTGACTTGGAGTTGTCGGCGGAAGTGCCCGCGTCCGTGTTGGGGGTTGCCGGCTTGGGGGTGGGCTTTGCGGGTTTTGTGCCGGGCGTTACGGGTGTGGTATCTGGAGTTTGGCCGCTATCGGGAGCCGGTGTCAAGTCCTGCGGTTGTGGGGTCGCGAGGCTTTCGGAGGTCGTTGTTGGGGAGAGACTCGCTTGGACTGCCGGAACGTCGGATTCGGCTGCGGGGGCATTGGCGGATAGAAGCGCAAGGGCGGTGAGCATGACCGCGATCTTGCCGCCAATACCGTTGTGCCGCAACGCCATCCAAAAGCCCCCTTGTAAAGCCCGCGCCTAACCTTGGGTCTAAATAATCATACGTAATCAAGAATATCGTTTCTACAGTACAATCATGTCTTACATTGTGTAGTTTCGTAGGATGTTTAACCGTATGAAAAATATTTCATGGAGATTGAGCGTATTCGACGCAAAAGGCCTGGTGGGGAAGAGGCGATAGCTCGCCGCAGAATATGGCTCGCGACGATCTCGTGTTGGAAGGTTGGAAGAGACATCATTGTTGGGCGTTTTGCGAAGCGTCGGTTTCAGTCGGTTTAAGACGACACTTTTGCCCAATAACCCGAAATCGTGCAATCCAAGCAAACAAATTTTCGTTGGTATTTCAACGTTTTGCTGGTTTGAGTGCCAAAATCGTGCAATCCCAGGCAAACAAATTTCGGCGGGTTGGATGGCTCTTGGCACCACCGCAGAGTCGATTCGCTATTTTCTTGAGAACTCGAGGTAGGCGCCGCCGTTGAGCACCTTGAACTGCTTGGTGCTGATGTCGCCTTCGCCCCGGTAGATCACTGCGCGGTTTTCTGCGCCGATGTCCAACGCTTCGCCAATTTCGGTGAGGGTGGCCCCATACTTGCCGTGGTAGGTCTGGGAGGACTTGATTTCGGCTATCAGCGGGTGTTCGGAATCGGTGAGGTCGAGCAGGTCGACCTCGCGTTTGGAGGAGTCCCGGTAGAAGCAGAGTTCAGGTTCCACGCCGTCGTTGAGATGGTGCTTCGCGGTTTCGGCGATGATGAGGTTCTCGAAAATCGCGCCGAGCATGGGGTGTATGAGGAGCTGCGGCAGGGTTTTGATACCGAGTAGGTGGCAGAGCAGACCGGTGTCGTAGAAATACAACTTCGGCGTTTTCGTCAGCCGTTTGCCTGCGCTTTTGAAATAGGGCAGGAGCGGGAACGTGATGTAGCTCGACTCGAGGATGGAAAGCCAGCCTTTCACCGTGCGGAACGAGACGCCAAGGTCGGAGGCCATGTGCGTGTAGTTGAGCAGGTTGCCGGCGTTTTGCGCGCAGAGGCGCAGGAAAGTACGGAACGTGGATACGTCGCGCACGTCGAGGTAGTCGGCCACGTCGCGTTCCAGATAGCTGCCGATGTAGCTGGAGAAATAAGCGGAAAGATCCATGCCCGTGTCGTAGGGGCGCGGATAGCCGCCCCTGAGCATGAATTCGTCCGGCGACGGCTTTTGCTCGGATTTCTGCGCTTCGGCGAAGGAGAGCGGCAACAGCTTGAGGATACCGACGCGGCCAGCCAGGGACTGCTTGATGTTTTTGAGTAGCAGGAAGTTTTGCGAGCCGGAGAGGATGTATTGGCCAGGTTCGTTGCGTTCGTCGGAGGCGACTTGGATCATCGAGAACAGGTCCGGCGCGTACTGGGCCTCGTCGAGGATGAGCTTGGAGGGGCGGTTTTGGATGAAGCCCACGGGGTCTTCGTTCGCGGTGCGGCGGATGTCCGGGTTTTCGAGATTGATGTATTCGTAATTCGGGAAGGTGGCTCGGATCAAGGTCGATTTGCCGCTTTGCCTCGGGCCGGTGACGGAGACCACGGGGAACCAGCCCGCCAGCTTGCGTGCCTGATCGGCGAGAAGACGCGGAATCATTCGCTGTGCTCCTTCCAGTTTGCGGCTCTCTCGTTAAAATCCTGACTTAGCGTCATTGTAAATCATGACTTAGGGAGTTGTAAAATCATGACTTAGGATTTGCGAAAATATTGACTTAGGATACCGTAAAATCATGACTTAGCTACGCGGAATCCGGCTTTATAAGCGCTGCTAGGTGGTTTGCTTTTGAATTTCTGCAGAGTCTATTCCCGAACTTCAGCAAGTGCTGTTCCATAAATTTCAAGCAGCCCATTTGATTAATGTTGCTCAAAAATCGGCATTGTGTTTATCAGGCGCATTTGCGATTTTATTCTTTACGGAACTGTAGGGAAAGTGGAGGAAAGTGAGATCTATTCCTAAGAAAGTGGCGGAATCGTTGGTATTTCAACGTTTTTGATTTTTGGCCAGTTTGGGAAAGTGTGTTTTTGAGTTTGTCAGGAAAGTGGAGGAAAGTGAGATTTGCTCTTGCGAAAGTGGCGGAATCGTTGGTATTCCAGTGTTTTTGATTTTTGGCTAGTTTGAAAGAACATGTTTTGGAGCTTGTCGGGAAAATGGAGGAAAGTGAAAAACTCTGCCGAGAAAGTGGCGGAATCGTTGGAATTTCGCCACTTTTAATTTCTCTTTAATTCCTTAAAGTGCTATTCCCAACCTGTCAGGAAAGTGGAGGAAAGTAAACAAGATGAGTAGCATCCCTCTGCTTGTGTCTTCCTTCATTCCGCTGCCGTCAGTTTGTCGAGAGCGGTCATGCCCACGTCGGAACATATTTTTTGTAGCGTGGTGACGCGTCGGGATCTAGTGGTCTGATAAGTCCGCGTTCGCCTGTTTTCTTGATGAGCTTGGATATTGTCGGCTGAGACTTTGGTTCGAGGCCAAATCGTTGGCGCAGGCTGCCGTTGGTCATATAGGTCGTTTCCTCGCTCTCGTTGACATAGCGTAGGCAGGCGTGCATATAGCAGGCCCATTCTCTATCTTCTTCTGAAATTCGTGAGAACGGTCGTTTGGTATAGAGAATTACGCGTGTGCCATTTTCATAATTGCGTATTTTCGCCGAGGGGAGTTCCGCAAGTTCGCAAGCATTGGCAATTTTGTCCCAACCAGTGCCTCGTTCCTCACAGATTTTCATGCGACGCATGAGCGAGGCCATGTCCTCGTTGCGGGATTGGGGAGGAGTATCGATGATACGCATCGGATCGACGGTGAGGGAGCCAGGGTTGGTGATTTCCATACGGTGGGCGAATATCTCTATCATTGGTCCTGCTCCGGTGACGGAAAGGTCTTGGTGAATCAGAGCGTTGGCCACGGCTTCTCGAACGGCTTCTTTGGGATAGTCGTTCTGTTCCTCGCGCAAGGCAGTGCCGATGATTTCATGGGAAGGCACCAATGCGCTGATGAGCGTCAGCAGTCCCTCAAAGTTGACGCCGTATCCGGATTCGTAGACTTCCTCCTTGCTTGCGGACAGCCTGTCGTCGCCCTGGTAATTGACGATGCGAACCGTTTTGCGCTTCAGACGATTGAAATCACGAAGGCGTTTGGCGAAGAGCATGGCTCCGAGATTGGTGATTGCCCAGAGCCCGTTGTCTTGCTTATGGATGATGTTTTCGTCGGCAAGGTATTTGAGGACGGTGGCGGAAGTCGATGGGTAGGGCCTGCCGATTCCGTCGAAGTATGCCTGAGTGTCTAGTAGGGAGACAACATCCTCGTTATGCAGATTTTCCTTGGCTAGGCCTGTTTCGAAACGGCTTGATCGCAAGACGTCCCATAGCGCTATTTGCTTTGAGGGCACGTCGTGGAGTTTCTTGGTGTAACTGCCGACGCGCACGTATGCGGTCTTCTTGAAGGTGACCGGCCGGTTGACGGCTTTGCCGACACGGAGAATGACCATAGGCGAATCAGCTATTTTAGTGTTGAGAAAATCAATTTCAGCGTTGTCGGAAAGTAACGAGCGAAGCCAGTTGTCAAGTTCCTGGTCGCCCACAGACTGGTCCTGATGATCGAACGTGGTTCCCACGATATCGTGTGTCTTGTCGTCGACTCCCCAAATCATATAAGCGAACGGGCATTTGGCGAGTGCCGCGCTGTTCGCCAGTGCGCTAATGTCCGCACCTATCATGTCAGGGTTGTATTTATTGTGCTTGAATTCCAGCCATTCGGTCTCGTGTGGCAATCCGCAAAGATGTGTCACTAAGGTCGTGAGATTTTCCATACTTTCATTATCTACCTAAATTGTCCAAAAAGAAAGTGGAGGAAAGTGAGATTTGCTCTCGTGAAAGTGGAAGAATCGTTGGTATTTCAACGTTTTTGATTTTTGGTCAGTTTGTGGGAGTGTGTTTTTGAGTTTGTCAGGAAAGTGGAGGAAAGTAAGAATTTTTGGTATTGAAGTGTGGCGGACGGCTATCGACTTGCCACGGATGAGGCGCAAGGTGCGGGGATGCAGGCATTATTAAGGCCTGCCGCAGTGGCCTCGTCCGGGGTTTCTTGATTTCGGTGAGCCGATAACGATAACGTCATGGCGGCCGTAAGAAATCGGCGTGCGATATGTGAGGTGCGGCAGGGCCTTTGATGGCATGGTGCGGTGTTTTGGTTCTATCCTTTTGCCGTTGGCGGTCTGCTTTTTGCGATTGCGGTGGGGCTGCCCGGGCTACTGGCGTTCGCGGACAGCTAATGTGACTGTCGAGATACTGGTGAGCTTGCTGCCCAGACGCACCTCCACGCGCCATGTTTGCAACGTTTTACCCACGTTCTCCGGCACGGCGGTGGCGGTCAGGCGGCCGGACGTCACCGGGCGGAAATGATGGGTGGTGATGTCGACGCCGACAGCCACGTGGGAGGCGTCAAGCCGCGCCATAGCGCCCAAACTGGCGGCCTCCTCGGCCAGAACCGCGTTCACTCCGCCGTGCAGCAGTCCAAACGGCTGCAACACCTTGTCGGTAACCGGCAATGTTAGGATGACCTTTGACCGCGAGATCTCCTGCTGTTCGATACCCAGATAATTCGCAAGTGACATAACCGAGCCTCACCTTCGTGATACGTGCCGCTGACGCGATGGAATCGTTCGACGGCAAACAATAAGGGGACATGACGCGCTAAGGAGCAACAGCAACATGGCGACAAGTCACGATTTCGAGACTGTCAAACAATACGATGAGATACTCTTCGACAGACTCGACCATATAGCCAAAATTACCATCAATCGGCCTGAAAAGCGCAACGCGTTCACGCCGAAGACCATCGAGGAGCTGCTCGACGCCTTCACCATCTGCCGTGACGACGCGACGATCGGCGTCATCATCTTCACCGGCGCGGGCGATCTCGCCTTCTCGTCGGGTGGCGACCAGGGCGTGCGAGGCAACGGCGGCTACGTCGGCAGCGACCAGGTCCCGCGCCTGAACGTGCTCGACCTGCAGCACCTCATTCGCATCATCCCCAAGCCCGTCATCGCGATGGTCAAGGGCTGGTCGGTCGGCGGCGGTAACGTGCTGCAGCTGGTCTGCGACCTCACGATTGCGGCCGACAACGCCAAGTTCGGCCAAACCGGCCCCAAGGTTGGCAGCTTCGACGCGGGCTATGGCTCCGGTCTGCTCGCCGACGTCATTGGCCAGAAGCGCGCGAAGGAAGTCTGGTTCCTCGGCCACTTCTACACCGCCGAAGAGGCGTTGCAGATGGGCTGGATCAACAAGGTCGTGCCGCTCGCCGACATCGAAGAGGAAACGCTCAAGTGGTGCGACGAGCTGTTGACCAAGTCGCCCATGGCCCTGCGCTTTATCAAGGCCTCCATGAACGCCGCGACCGACGGGCTCGCCGGCCTGCAGCAGTTCGGCGGCGACGCGACGATGCTCTTCTACACCACCGACGAGGCGAAGGAAGGTCGCGACGCCTTCAACCAGAAGCGCAAGCCCAACTTCGAGCAGTTCCCGAAGTTCCCGTGATCCTCGGGCTGCGTCGGTCGCGTGGAGTTCTGTGAATAAACGGACTTTGAGACGCGGGTAAGTGCCGTTCCCTCACGGGGAGTGGAGCTTGCTGTGATGAAACGGACTGTGAGGTAGCGCGAGGTGCGGTTTCCTGACAGGGTGTGGGCAGCTCTGTGATGAAACGGCTTTTTGTGTTGTGGCAGGTTCTGCTTCCTGACAGGGAGCGGATGGGCCTGTAAGGGGACGGACTCTTGTGCTGTGGCAGGTTCCGTTTCGTGACTGGGAGCAAGTGTTCCTGTGGTGAAACGGACTCTGCGATAATGCGAGGTTCTGTTTCGTGACGGGGAGTGAGTGTTCCTGCGACGAAACGGCTTCTTGTGTTGCGGCAGGTGCCGTTTTGTGACAGGGAGTGGATGGGGGCCTGTAAGGGGACGGACTTTACGGTTGTGTGGGGTGCCGTTTCGTAACAGGTTGCGGGGTTGCGGGAATTGGGTTGTTGGTGGAGTGATTTGGAGAATCTGCTATGGATAACTGGGTGCTGAAACGCGCGATGCTCACGCCGGAGCGCGTGGCGGTGGACGACGGCGAGGTGCGCTATACGTTCGGCGATGTGTTCGAGCAGGCGCAACGGCTGGGAGCTGCGCTCGATGGGTTCGGCGCGTTCAAGACGCAACGGGTCGCGATGGTCTCCAACAACAACGTCCGCGGCTATTTGCTTGCCGTCACGCTGCTGCTATACGGCAAGACGGTGGTGTGGCTCAACAAGCGCCTGACCAACGACGAGCTCGTCGGCCAGATGCGCGACGCCGGAGTGGCCTGCTGCCTCAAGGATGACAGTTTGCCCGCCGATCTGCTGGTGAACGTTGTTGCTGGCGATGATGGCAGTATTCGTATAGCAGGATTCGACGAGGTGTTCGCCAAGGCGGACGATTATCGGCTTGGTGGTGACGTGGCCTCGGCAGATACGCGGCGGGCTGCGGGCGATCCAGTTTCGGTCTATCGTTTCTCCGTGCCGGAATCCGCGGAATCCCGGAAACCCAAAGAAACCACGGCGAAGAACCTCGCAAGCGATAACAGCGATGACGAGACGGATCCCATCGTCTCCGCCCCGCCGATTCCGCGCGAGTTCAGCGACGACCAGGTGGTGAGCGTCATGTTCACCTCCGGCTCGACGGGCGCGCCGAAAGGTATCCAGCAGACCGTGCGCAACCACTTCACTTCGGCGACAAGCGTGGCGCTGAATCTTGGCACAAGCCCCTCCGACGAATGGCTCTGCGCCGTCCCGATTTTTCATATCAGCGGTTATTCGATCATCCTGCGTGGCTTGATTTTCGGCGTCACCGTGCGCCTGATGAGCCATTTCGACGCCCCTGAGATGGAGCGCATCCTCACCAACGAGCCGGTGACGTGGGTCTCCGTGGTGCCCACGATGCTCAAGGAGCTGGTGCCCGAGCACGAGCGGCGCGTGGCGGACGCGCTCGGCGCTCGCGATCCGGTTTCCGTCGGCGCGAAGAACGGCGCCTCGCCTTCGGTGCCCGCTTTCCCGGCGAAAGTCCCGTCCGCCAAGCCGCTGCCAACTCAGCCCGCCCAGGCTGCCCCGAACTTCGGTTATTCGCCCACTTTCAAAGGCTTCATCCTCGGCGGCGAGAAAACCGACCTCGCCCTGCTCGAACGCTGCCACGCGCTCGGCATGGTGGTGGTGCGCTCCTACGGCATGACCGAAACCTGCTCGCAGATCGTCGGCACCGGTACGGACGACGGCGGCCGCAAGCTGCTGGCGAGCGGCAAGCCCTACTTCACCACCTCGCTCGAGCTCGCTCCCGACACCGGCGAGATCCTCATCAAAACCGGTGCGCTCACGCCCGGTTATCTCAACCACCCGGGCGTCTTCGAGGTCAGGAAAACCGCCGATGGCTGGTACCGTACCGGCGATGTGGGCCACCTTGACGACGACGGTTACCTTTACGTCGACGGCCGGCTCGACAACATGATGATCTCGGGCGGCGAACACGTCTTCCCCGAGGAGATCGAGCGCGTCTACGCCGACTGCCCGGGCATCGACGAGATCGCCGTGACCGCCGAACCCGACGAGAAGTGGGGCGAGGTGCCGGTCGCCTACGTCGTTTGCAAAGGCTCGGAGGCTGGGGTGAAGGGGCCGGAAGAGCCGGAGGCCAAGCCGGACGACCAGGACGAACAGGGCGCGAAGTGGCGCGAGTTCGGCCGCTTGCGCATGGCCCATTACAAGGTGCCGAAGCGTTTCTATCGCGTCGATTCCCTGCCGCGCACGAGCACCGGCAAGGTCCGTCGCTTCCTTCTCGGCAAGCGTTGAAGGCCGAAAATTCGAATTGCCCCGAGATGATGTGGAAGGATTCGTCTTGGGGCTTAATCCCGCGTGTCGTGGCGTGGCTGGGCCGTCGATTTTCCCAGGCGTGGGGAAGCGGCGAATGTGCGCGATTCGGTTAATTAGACAATAAGGTCTATCGAGTTTGACAAACTAGATACATTAAGTATTACGTTTAAGCTTTTAATCAAATAAAAGTATTGTTATTCCATTCTTAAAATATGGAGCATGGTCCGAAATGTCACTCCTAAACCCAATGATTCCAATCTATTAGATATTGTATTACAGTTTGTTGTATTATCAGTTATGTAATGCGCTGATAAGATTGTATTAAATGTTTTTAGTAATAATACTTTATTGCTGATAGGCAAAGGGTTTACGTTTGTACGGCGTCTGGGGAGGGCTCAAGAGACTCTTCTCGCCGCCGCACGTACGCCGTGGGTATTGATTCAAGGGGTCAGAGGAGTCAAGACATGAGTCTGTTCGACAACCGTCGTCCAATGAGGCATGCCGCCGAGAAGTTCGAGAACTCAACGCATGGCAAACATAGTGCCAAAGGCAAGGGCATGGGCGCGGCGCACAACGTCACGCGTCTGGCGGCGGTGCTCGCCGCGGTCGCCACGCTGCTCACGGGCGGCATCGTCGCCACGGCCAACAGCGCCGAGCCCAGCGGTGGCAACGATTCCAGCAGCTCCAGCGCCTCCCCGAAGTCGAGCGATAACGGTGGCATCAGCCAAGGCAGCAAGCCCAGTTCCAAGGCCACTGTCGGCCCGCAAGGCGACCCTGAATACCAGTTCCTCAACTTCGCCCAGTCCGTCTACGGCGTCGACGGCGCGAACGCCACCGCCCTCCATCCCGGCGACAAGTTCACCTTCCAGTTCGGCATCGGCTGCTCCGAGACCAACTGCGAGAACGCCTCCCTGACCGACCAGATCCCGGCCGCCCTGCAAGGCTTCCCCATCACCGATTTCTACGTCAGCCCGGGCCTCCAGGCCAACGTCGCGTGGAAAGAGGGCGGCGCGAGCCTGCCCGGCACCCCCTCGGCCATCGGCACCAACACCTCCTTCACCCTCACCCCTGGCCAGCAATTCGTCGACGACGGAGTCAGCAAAACCGGCCTGGTCGTAGGCATGAACGGCACTGTCAGCCTGACCGTGCAGGTGCCCGCGAACTTCTCGCCGAACGATCCGCGCAACAAGACCGACATTGTCAACCCGGCCACGCTTTCGGCCGACAATTCCAAGCCGGTCACCGCCAGCGCCACGGCGAAGGTGAGCATCGACGCCATGCTGCAAGCGCAGGCCACGGGCACTTTCGACCCGGCCAGCACCACCTACGCGCCCGGCGCGAGCGAGACGCTCAAACTCAACGTCACCAACACCTCCAACATCAACGCCGACAAGGTCATCGCGCAGATGCCGCAGGACGCCCAGGCCCCGGCCAGCGGCGCCACCTCCCTCGACCCCAACAACCCCTTCCGCCTCTTTGATTTCAACGGCTTCGGCTCCACCTCGATGCCCACCGGCGCCACGCGCGTGCAGGTTGATGCCTATGTGAAGAACGGCTCCACCGGCGAATACGGCTGGGTCACCGGTACGCCGAGCGCCACCTTCGCGCTCCCCGGTTCCGTGAGCAACGCCGAGGTGGCCGGCCTGCGCTTCACCTTCACCGGCGGCACGATGCTCCCGAACGCCGCCACCTCCGACCCGATCACCCTCAACCTCAAGCAGCGCTCCACCGACCGCAACGACGCCACCGACGCCCCGCTCATCGAGCTGAGCACCGCCTCCACCCTGAGCCCCGTCGTGCAGGCCAACGCCGCGCAGGGCTCGCAGCTTGGCACACCCACGGCCTCGGCCCCGGCCACGGTCACCCTTTCGCCCGCGCAGCTCGGCGTGACGGTCGGAGAGACCTTCGACCCGGCCCGCCACCCGGCAGGCAACAAGTCCACCGGCACGGTCGTGCTCACCAATGGCAGCAGCGCGGTCAGTAAGATGGATGTCGTCGTCGGCAAGAACTTCTTCAGCTCCGATATCAAATTCGGCGGCTTCAAAGGTGCTATTTCCTACCCTTCGGGCGCCGATAGCGGCAAGGTGATCTACCACATGCTCGACAGCACCCAGCCCGACCAGGAGGTGAGCTTCGCCAACGGCGCGATTCCCGCCGGGCCCACCGGCGACATCGCCTCCTTCGAGGTCAAGTTCGGCTCCACGCCAGCCCCGGGCGGCACCAACAACCCGATCCCCGCCGGCGCGAACACGACGATTCCCTACGTCATCAAATCCCCCAGCAGCTACGCGTTCCCGGACGGCCAAACCACTAAGGACTTCACGGATTCCAACACCAAGGCCACGGTCACCGCGCATAACACCGCCTCCAACTCGGCCACGGCCCCGCCCGCCACGATGACGCTGGTCAAGCCACAGATCCACGTGACGGTCAACAAGACCGTGAACCCCAGCGACGCCGTGCCGATCGGCCATAACGCGGTGGTCGCCTACCAGGAGACCACGGGCGCGAGCACCGATTACCTCCAGCCCAACGTCATCACCGTCGAGGATTCCTGGTCCGACAAGACCATCAGCGGCCTCGGCACGATCACTGCGGGCACCCCGGGCGCCAACGGCAACGATTTCTGGAACTCCTTCAACCTCAACGCCATCGAGTCCACCCCGATCCCGGCCCACACCAGGCTCACGGTGAGCGTCAACATCCCCGGCGTCGGCTGGATCGACCTCGACACCAAGGCCCCGCAAGCCGCGAGCTACCTCTATAGCGTCAACCACGCCGACCTGGCCAGCAAGCTCGACACCGCCCATCCCGGCGCGACGCTCGACCAAGTCACCGGCATCCGCTTCAAACTCGAGGCCGACGCCGGCAACAACGCCTTCTCCGGCAGCACCGCCATCTCGCAGTACGTCAGCTTCACCGCCCGCGCCAGCAAGCGCGACGGCAGCGGAGCCACCGACGAAATCGACGTTCCCGACCCGCAGAAGCCCACGAAATACAAGTACGGCAACACCACCAGCCTCGCCGCCTCGGGCAAGACCGACGACAACGACCAGATCGACACGAACGCCCTCGACGTCGACGCGACCAACGAGAGCCAGGTGGGCGTCCTCGCCTTCCACACGCCGGTGATTCCGCCGGGGGAGGATTTCTACCAGGTCAACGATTGGATCAGCGTCAACTACACCGATCCCGCCGACTCCGACAACGCGACCAATTCCGTGCCGTCCCTCTCCAACAAGGTCATCACCTCGCACCTCAAGTGGGGCATCGACAGCGACATGACCTCGGTGACGCTTAAGCAGTCCGGCGACGTGACGGATTACGCCGACGCGGGCGCCCACAACGACAAGTGGAACGACGTCTTCAATCTGGTGTCGATCAACCCGATCGCCGCCTCCGACACCGCCTACACCAACGGCTGGTACCTCAAGTACGACAAGATCACCCAGGTGCGCGTCTACCGCGCCTCCACCAGCTCATGGGAGGTGGTCGCCGCGCCCGGCGGCAGCTGGCAGAACGCCGACCATTCCTTCAAGGGCTATACGGTGCCTTCGGCCGATGCCAATGACATCACCGGCCTTGAGGTGCACCTCGTGCCCGACGACGCCACCCGCACCGCCGACATCGCCGCTGGCAAGCCCTTCGTGCCCCAGCCCAATTCCGGCATAGTCGCCGCCGGCCAGACGCGTGATTTCCCCGCGAACTGGCAGATTCGCGACAGGAACCGCGTCACCAGCGCCTTCGTCACCGGCAGCGTGAACCACTCCGGCGATACGGACCATCCCCAGCCGCAGAACGTCAGGTTGGAATCCACGAGGCGCACCGCCGCCGACCCCGTTCACCACCCGAGCACGGTGGACTACGTCGCGCTCAACGGCAACAAGATCGACATCGTCGACTACAAGGCCGCCATCAAGGAAGGCGCGGGCAACACCTACAGCCTGCTGGTTCCGCCGCACCTTTCCTCGACCCCGTCGAGCTCCTACCCGTCGCAGACCTACGACATCTCGGCCACCAACGATTCGCCGAACCGCGCCTCCTATCTGCGCATCACCACGCCCTCGGAGTGCGACACGAGCAACCAGACCGGCTGCTATACCGCCAACACCCCGCTGGCGGCCACGCAGAACCCGTTCACGTCCGCCCAGATTCCCGATATGGGCACCGGCAAGCTTGATTCCGCCACCTCGATGCCCAACATCTTCAACCGTCAGACGCTCACCAAAATCGAGATCAGCTCCGATGACCCGGGCCAGGTCTCGCTTGCGGATTCGCGCGTCTACATCCTTCGCTATACGCCCACGAACTTCGCCACGGGCACCGGCACCTTCACCGTCGACCCCTCGATCACCACGGCCGCCCAGGCCAACGCGATGACCGAGTCCGATCTGGCCAACGTGGTCGCCGTCTCGGTCACCTTCCAAGGTTCCTCCGACCCGGCCACGGTCGGCCCGACGCTGATCAAGGGCAATTACGTCCATCTCAAGCTGACCACTCGCGTGCGCGACACGGTGCGCTCCACCAACAAGCCCTTCGTGCCCAAGGCCGCGGATAACAACACCAGCGAGACCACCCGCGCCACCGCGCAGATCTACGCGCCCATCACGGACTCCGGCGTCAACGACAAGCCCACCAAGTTCGTCAGCAACACGATCAACTACCGCACCGGCAGCCTCCTGGCGAGCATCAACGAGAGCATCACCCCCAACAACCTGGTTAACGTCAACCCGCAGACCCCGCAGGTCGTGGGCCTGGTCTCCTCGAGCGGCAACGCCGGCCAGGTCTCCACGCTTTCGCCCACCAAGGTGACGCTCACCAGCTGGCCCGACGGCCAAGGCCTCGACGGCAGCAGCACCAAGACAGGCCATTTCTGGAAGAACTTCGATTTCACCGGCCTCACACAGCTCACCTTCCCGGCGGGGGCCACCAAGGTGCAGATCGGCGCTTACGGCCCGTTCGGCCCCGGCGACGCGATGGAATGGAAGTATGGCGACGAGCAAGCGCAGCTCCCGGGCGGCAGCGCGGCCTACACCATGCCTGTGGCGTCCTCGCAATATAACCAGATCCAAGGGTTGCGTTTCATCTTCACCAACCCCGATGTCGCTGGCAATCTCCAGCTCTTCAGCAATTCCGGCAACGTCGCTTGGGGCGCGCAGGCCGGCTACCAGGTGGTGCAGCGCCAGACCGTGCGCGATGACGACACGCAAGCCGTCACCTACCCCGGCAGCGAGCCCAACGCGGCCTCCGTGGAGTCGGAAAGCAAGCTCAACGACGGCGTCAACCCTGACCAGACCACCTCCGACGACACCAGCACCCCGATGGTCTGGGGCTTCGGCGACCCCGGCCTTGGCGTCAGCGAGGTGGCCAACAACGGCACGCCTTCCGCCAGCGTCGGCCAGATGGTGCCTTGGGAGGTCACCATTGCAAATATTGGCAACAGCTACCTCAACATCGACAAGGTGACCGCCGACCTGCCCACCGAGCTGCGTTTCACCGGCCAGGGAGGCCCGGGCGATCCGGCCCATCCGATGACCTTCACGCCGGGCACGGTGGGCAGTTCGCCGGGCGAGCTCACCACCACCCCGACGCTCGACGCCACCGACCCGAGCAAGGTGGTGCTCACCTGGCCCACCGCGGACCACAAGAACCGCATGCTCCCGGGCGAGGTGGCGAAGTTCGTCATCTGGCTTGAGGTCGAGCCCGGCGCGACGGCCGGTTCGAACGTCAACCTGCCGGTCACGGTCACCACTACGCAGCACCTGGTCAGCCTGTCTTACGCACCCGGCCACGTCAACTCCGTCGACCCCGTCTTCGATGGCTCGAACACCATCGGCGGCAAGGTCACCGATTTCATCACCCCGTCGAGCGGCGAGAACATCTATATCGTCGGCGGCGTAAAGGGCAGCCTGGACGGCGCGGTCAACACGCTCGACCCGACCCAGGCCTGCACCCCGACGCTCATCGCGCTCGACGGCCAGAACTATTACCGCTCCCCGTGCCGCGCCAACACGGCCGTGGACGGCAAGGACCATTGGGTGCTGCACATGGTCAACGCCGGCACGACGGCGGTCAACCAGGTGCAGTTCTTCGAGCAGCTCCCGGTCAAGCACGACAAGAGCGTGGTGGCCAGCGGCGATTACCGCGGCTCCACCTACCACTCCGGGCTCACCGAGGCCCCGCAGGTGGTGGGCGCGCCCGCCGGCACGACGGCCACCATCGAGGCCTCCACCGACAGCTCAGCCTGCGTGGGTACCTGGGGCACGCTGCCCGGCATCTCGAGCACTCCGGCGAACACGGCCTGCTCGGCTTCCACATGGGTGGCGGCCGGCAGCGTCACCGATTGGTCGAAGGTCACCGGCCTGCGAGTCACGCTTGATTTCACGACCTCCAGCGACGGCAATCTCAAGCCCGGCAAGGGCGCGGACGTCACCTACGTCTCCAAGAACACCCCGGCTCCGGCGCCCACCCCGAGCCCGATGGCGGACGATTCTGACCCGTCGGTGCCCGTCTCGATCGACCAGACCGCCGGTGTGCAGGAGGCCTGGGGCCAGTTCGGCATCCTCTACACCTCGCTTGACGGCTCGATGCACCCCTCGGCCCCGTTGCGTTTCGGCACGCGCATCGCCACCGGTTCCGTGAAGGTCGGCAAGGTGGTCACGGGAGCGGCGGCCAGCGCCTATACGCCGGCCACGATCAACGCGACCGTGAAGTGCAAGACGGCGGACGGGCAGGCGATCCTGTTCGGCGGCGCGGACCACGGCACGTTGGCGTTGGTCAAGCAGATCGACGGCACCTACGCTTCGGCGCGTAAGCCCGACATCCCGCTGAGCGTCGGCTCGGCCCCCAGCGACGGCACCACCTGCACGGTCGCGGAGGAAGGCGACCCAGGCCAGTTCGGCGAGACCGAACGCGCGGTCGAGGTCAACGGCGCGGCCACCGGCGATATGACGATCGCCCATTCCGACACCCTCGACGGCTCAGGCAACCCGACCAACGCGGTCGACGTCAGCCAGACGGCCAAGATCACCAACACCTACCGCTACTCCGGCATGAGCGTCACCAAGCGCGTCGACACCCACGCCAACCAGGGCGTGCTCGGCCCGTTCGGCTTCAGGGTCACCTGCAAGACCACCGACAACCAGGCGGTGCTTTTCAGCGGTGCGGACCACGTCGACTTCACCCTGAACAAGGACGGCGTATGGAACGCCCCGGCCGACACGATCCCGGCCAACGCCACCTGCATCGTCAACGAGACCGATCCTTCGGCCGCCGACACCACGGTCTTTACCGGCACCAACGTCACCACCAACATCGACGGCACCGCCAGCGTGCACGTGGGCGACGGCAGCGCGGGCGACCTCGCCAGCCTGGTGGCCACCACGGTGACCAACCACTACGACGCCGGCACGGTCACGGTCAACCGCACGGTCTCCGGTGCGGGCGCCGCGCGTTACGGCAGCGCCCCGGTCCGCTTCCACGCGGTCTGTGATTATCGCGGCCAGCACCTGCTCGACGAGAGCTTCGACATCAGCGGCAACGGCTCCAAGACCTACGGCGTCTACCCGGCCGGCACGCAGTGCACCGTCACCCAGACGACGCACGCGGGCGGCACGACGCACACCTTCAAGCCGAGCAACGGCCGCGTCACCATCGCCCACCAGCCCGCCTCGCCGCCGTCGCCTCCCAGCACGCCCGGCCCCGACGACCCGGTGATCACCTTCCATAGCGGCATCAGCGACGTCGCCTTGGCGGAGACCGACGGGTTCGACGTCGCCCAGGTGCCGATCGTGCTCAACCGTACCGGCGACGAGAGCGCCGTGCGTTCGCGTGGCAACGGTCCGTTCAGGATCAAGGCCACCTGCACCTACCAGCGCGACGGCCAGCCCACCGCGATCGACCTGGGCGGCGGTGACTCCACCAGCTTCGAGCTCAACGCCTCGAACGGTTACGGCACCACGCTCGACGACATCCTGCTCGGCGCGCGTTGCGTGGTGGAACAGACGGATTCCGCCGGTGCCGATTCCTTCTCGATCGACCCGCGCGACGGCGACAGGATCGTGGGTGAGGCCCGCCCCGGCAACACCATCACCATCACCGATGTCTTCCGCGACAAGCCGTCCATGGCCTCCACGGGCGCGGCGGTCGCAGGCATCGTGATCCTGGTCATCGTCCTGCTCGCCGGAGGTGGCGCGATCGTCTACATGCGTCGTCGCTCCACGACCGGTGACGACGGCGATGCTGGTGCTGGCGCGGCCGGGGCCGGCGGCGATGGCGATGGCGACGGTTCCGTAGACGCCAGCGGCGCGAGCGATGGCGGCGAAAGCGCCAGCGTCTCGCCAGACTCTGCCAGTGCTTCAGGCAGTGGTTCGGCCGATTCCGAAGGCCCTAGCCAGCAGTCCTGATTAGCTGACTATAAATAAGACTGGCGGCCAGACGCGATTTGATATTGCGTCTGGCCGCCAGTCTGTTTCGGCGTGGTGGTGGCTTGCAACGGTTGTGGTGGCTAAATCGCGGCAAGCCGTTTCATCAGGTGCTCGGTTATGCGCTGCGCTCGCGTTGGACGAGCGTTCCAATCTGTCCACTCCAGTCCCGAACTGGATGAATCTGCGTGCCGACAGCAAGTTAGCGTACTGATATATCCAGCCCAAAGGGCAGCTGGATACATCAGTACGTTGTGGCCGAGTGAGCGTGCGGATGTATCCAGTTGGTGTGGTGGGTTTAGTGGCGTTGGCGTTTGCGTTGGGCGTAGGCGCCGGTGGTGGCGGCGAGTACCGCGATGGCGGCGAAGGTGATGACGCCGTCAGCTTGCCAGTGGTGGCCGGTGAGGGGGAGCTTGTTGACGGTGGGTGGGGTGAGCTTGATGGTGATGTCGGCGTGGTTGGCCTTGTTCTCGACGCCGGCCGGGTGGTCGGGGTCGGTGCCGTCGCCGTCGGCGTTGTCGTAGACGGTGATGGTGGCCTGGCCGCTCAGGGTCTGGCTGGCGGGCACGTCGACGGCGAAGTAGCCGTTCGGGCCGCTGACAATACTGCCGGGGTCGATGGTGGGCAGCGGGTCCCCGTCGTTGTCGGCACCGGATTTGGTGCCGTCGGGCCAGGTGACGACGATCCGGTCGCCGGCCTCGATGGCTCGCGCGGTCTGGGTGGAGGAGTGGCCGCTGGTCCAGGTCACGCCGGTGACGCTGGCCCTGGAGCCGGGCGTGGCGCCGCTGGGCGCGTCGATCCTGACCTGCTCGGCCCCGGGCGCGACTGTGTCGACGGTGAGCCTCTTGCGCCCGGATTCGCCGCTGGTGGTGTTGTCGGCCTGGGTGAGCTTGGACGTGAACCAGACGTTCGTGCCGTTGCCGATGGTGTCGGCGGGGTAGGGGTTGGTGGCGTTGGTGTAGTCGGCGGTCCACGTGCCGTCCTCGGGCGCGCTGGCGGTCAGGCCGGTGACGGTCGCGCTGTCCGCGCTGGTGCCCGGGCTTCCGCCCGAGGCGGCCGCGTAGGGTGTGGCGGTGTACTTGTCGCCGGTGAGGGTGCCGCCGGGCATGCCGCCTCCGACGGTGAGGCTCCCGTCGGCGTGCGGGGTGGCCTTGCTGACCCCGGGCGGGACGAGCGGGCTCCACACGGGCGCGAGCGTGTTGCCCGGCACCGCGTAGGGGACGGTGCTCCCGGGCTTGTACTTGCCGTTGTCGCCGTTCTTCCACCCGGTAAGCCTGTAGCCTTCCTTGCTGGCCGACGGGCACATCACCGTGGTCGGCACCGCCTCACCGTTCGAGCAGGCGTCCACGTAGTGCGTGTTGATTAGGTAGATCCATTCCGGGTTGGGGAAGCGACCGGGGGTCATGTTGCCGTATTCGGCGCCGCGCAGATACGCGGTCCCGTCAAGGTTTTTGTAGACCGGATCGTATTCCCATTCGGGGTGGTTGGTGTCCAGCCTGTGGTGGAGGGGCGAGGAAAAGGCGTAGTCGGTGCCGCTCCAGCATGATCCCTGATCACAGACGGATGTGAACCTGGATTGTCTGTGCATGCTGAAGTCGATGTCCGGGCCGAGTTTGACGCGGTAGAGCTTGGGACAGAACTCGATCATCTGCGAATTGTTTGGCATGTGGTGGCCGTCGTCATCAATCATGTCGTCGTGGCTGCCAAGACTAGCCGTGCTCCATCCCGAGATGTCTAGGGACTCCAAGGATGTGCAGCTCTGGAATATGAAGCGCATATCGGTGACGTTGCTGGTATCCCATGTGGAGAGATTAAGGGTGCGCCCGTTGGGTGTAGGGTGCGTTTCGCCAGGCAGGTCTGGTTCGCCTACCAGGGCTGCATCCCCCTGGAACATAGATGCCATGTTTGTGACGCGCGAGGTGTTCCAGGAGCTAATGCCGGCGATTGTCGGCAGTTTATCGAGGTTCTGGAACAGGCCTGCCATGTTGGTGACCTGCGAGGTATCCCAGCCGGTCAGGTCGAGGCTGGTGAGGTTGGCGCAGCTGTTGAACATGCCGGTGATGTTGATGATCAGTCCTGTCTTCCACCCGCTGAGGTCGAGATTGGTGAGTTTGGTGCATCCGTTGAACATGTTGGCCATGCTGGTGAGTGTGTCTGTGGTGCCTCTGGTCCAGTCGTTGATGCCCGTGATTTCGCTGAGATTGGCGCATCCGTTGAACATGTTGGCGGTGGTGGTGGCGCTAACGATGCTCCAGCCGGTGGTGTCAAGGGTGGTCAGTGCGGCGTCCCCGTCGAACATGTTGCTCAAGTCGGTGACCAACCCAGTTTTCCATCCACTGAGATTGAGAGCTGTGGTGAGTTTGGCGCATCCGTTAAACATGCTGGCTATGCTGGTGAGTGTGTCTGTGGTGCCTCTGGTCCAGTCGTTGATGCCGATAATATTGGTGAGGTTGGCGTCCCCGTCGAACATGTGGCTCATGTCTTGGGCCTTGTCCGTTTCCCATCCGCTGAGGTCGATGGTGGTGAGTTTGGAGCACGCCTTGAACAGATTGGCCATAGTGGTGAGCTTCGCTTCCATGCCCCAGGTCCAAGCGGCGGTACCGGTGACCGTCTCTAGCTTCGGGTCGTTCCAGAACAGCGAGCTCACGTCCTGCGCCTGCGAGGCGTCCATGTGCGTCACGTCGGCCGAGACCAGGTTGGGTAGGTTGGCGAACAGGTAGCGTCCTCCGGTGGGCGACAGCGCAGCTCCCGAATCGGTTATCAGTTTGGTGATGTTGCTGTCCCCGCTCCAAGGTACTTGGGTGGCGGCATCGGTGCCCGTATGGTCGGGGATTGTGCCACTCTTAAGTTCGAGCACGCAACTGTAACCAGCGTCGGCGGCGTGTTTGTTCCAAGTGTATCCGACCCACTGGTGGTCGCCTTGGTCTGTGCAATATATAAACTTGTTGCAGCCATAAAACATAGGCCCCCCGAGCGTGGTGTTCGTTCCAGGCGCGATATGCAATCCGGGAGCGCCGGTTGTTCGTAATTCAGAACAGCCATAAAACATGCCGCCCATAGTGTTGGCGCGGTTTGTGTTCCAATTGCTGAGATCGAGTCCCACTAATTTCGAGCAGCCATAAAACATCTGGTAGAAATCGGTCACCGCCGATGTATCAAGGTTGCCGACATCGGCGGTTCTGAGGTTCATTAATTTGTAGAACATAGCGCTACAATCCCCTGATGCTCGCACCCCAGGGTCTACGAGGAGTCTGGTGACTTCCCCATCATTGATCCATGGTGGTATGCGTCCCGGTGTGATTCCGCTTACCAGTTCGAGCACGCAGTTGTCCCCGTCAACGTGCTTGTTCCAATGCAGGGCGTACCAAGTCCTGTCCCCAGTCTCGGTGCAGGTGACTGACTGCGGGCCGACCAGAGGCTGCGACCTAGTCAATGGTGATAATCCGGAGGGAAGGGACGACTGGCCTTGCGGAAAAGTGGGGTTTTGCTGGGAGGTGCCGGCAGGGTTCTGTGAGAGCGATTCTCCTGCGTCAGACTGGGGTGAGGACGCTGGGTTTTCGGACGTGTCTGTTACAACGCGTTTTTGGGTCAGGCCCGCGGGGGGGGGTAGATTTCGGTGCTATTTTGGTCCGCACCCGCCAAAGGCGACGCTACCGCAAGCGATACCACGGCGGCAAGTGCCGTGAAAGCGCAAACCACGCGATTGCGTCCAGCCATGACAAATACCGTTTCCCTTCAATAATTTCTGTACTAAAAACTAGCAACAACAGGTCAAATTGTAACATTAAGTATGACTAAACTCACGAAAAATTCAAAAAGGTATGACAAATATTATCTATAATCCGATAACTCCGGGAAGTTGGGGCTCCTCCAGATCCCAATCACGAACGGATAGAACCGTTGGTTCCGGCGTTCTTCGTCCCGCAACTGAGCCGATACGCCGACACCGGGCTGCGGCACTTCGTCCCAGTGTCTAGTCCATTCCAATTTTTGGGTCGGCATGCTCGCCCGTCACTATCATCGACATTTTTATGTCGATGACGAAGATAAATGTCGAAGATAAATGTCGATGACGCAGAGCGCCGTTTGAAGCGTTTTCTGGCGCGAGCGTTGTTTTCTGTTCGCCCACTTCCGAATTGAGCAGCTCCTAACGCTGGCGGCACTGTAGGCCTGCGAAACGACCTTGCCCTCGCGTCCACATGGTGAGACGATCGCGGGTGCTAGCGTGGTTAGTCTCCTATGGTAACGAACTACACGAGCAAACGGCTCGCGAGAACTTGATGAGTGCCGAGAGGAGGTCGCCACGATGTACGGATTGATGAATGGTTATGTTGTATCTGTCGTATCAGCTGTCGCTGCACGAATTATTAGCCCGTCTTCGTTGGCGGTCTGAATTCTAGCATTCAGTTTGAGCCCCGCCAATGAAGGCAGGGCAGCTAAGCGAAACGTTTACCAAACGAAGTAAACGAAGCAAGCGAAGATATCAGAAATATCAGTGTTATAGCTTTCTGAGCCCTGCAATCAAAAGCGGGGCTTATTTATTACCGAACTCCACAAAATGGCAGCAGCGGTGATGTTCAGGTTCACGCACGAGGATTCCCGGCGAATCTCGTATGGCCGATTGTCCGATAACCAAATAATCAAATAACTGAAACAACAGAAGACGAAGCGATACGGAGAGTATCGGAGGAGAGCATCATGACATCAGTCGACGAAACGACTGCGAAAGGCGGCGACGCGGCGGCGAGCAGATCGACCGCGGCAACCGACGCGACCACGGCGAACGCCACAGATGTGGCCACCGTGCGCAAGGAGAAACTTCAGGACATGGCCCACGACTCGGTCGGCACGGTCATCGCCGCGTCGATGGTCGGCACGGCCATTGAGTTCTATGACTTCTACGCCTATGGCACCGCCTCGGCGAACTACTTCCCGAAGATCTTCTTCTCCGACAAGACCAACCCGACCGTCGCGCTGCTCGTCAGCCTCCTGACCTTCGCCATCGCGTTCATCGCCCGCCCGCTTGGCTCGCTGATCTTCGGCCATTTCGGCGACAAGATGGGCCGCAAGACCACGCTGGTCGTCAGCCTGATGACCATGGGCCTCTCCACCTTCCTCATCGGCTGCCTGCCGACGTATAGCCAGTGGGGCCTGCTCGCGGTCGCGGTGCTCTGCCTCTGCCGCTTCATCCAGGGCATCGGGCTGGGCGGCGAATGGTCCGGCGCGGCGCTGGTCGCCACGGAAAACGCCCCGGCCAACAAGCGCGCGCTCTACGGCTCGTTCCCCGAGCTCGGCGCACCGATCGGCTTCTTCCTCTCCAACGGCACCTACTTCCTGCTCGAATCCTTCTGCAGCGACCAGCAGATGCTCGCCTGGGGCTGGCGCGTGCCGTTCCTACTCTCCATCGTGCTCGTCGTGGTCGGCCTCGTCGTCCGCGTCCAGATGGAGGAGACCCCGATCTTCCGTCTCGCCCAGGAGCAGAAAAAGACCGTCAAGTCCCCGCTCAAGGAAGTCTTCCGCACCAGCTGGCGTCAGGTCCTGCAGGCCACGTTCATCGTCGCGGTCACCTACACGCTCTTCTATACGTTGGCCACCTGGTCGCTCGCTTGGGGCACCAAGACCAAGGCGGAAGGCGGCGGTGGCCTCGGCTTCACCAACCAGGAGTACCTCTTGATGCTCATGGCCGCCATCTGCGTCTTCGCGCTGTTCATCGTGCTCTCGTGCGTCTACGCCGACAGGCTCGGCCGTCGCCGCGTGCTGATGTTCTCCGCCATCGCGCTGGTCGTGTTCTCGTTCGTCTTCCCGTACCTGCTGATGGGTCACCGCAACTTCGTGGAGATCATGGTCTTCCTGTGCGTCGGCTTCGCCCTGATGGGCATCGCGTTCGGCCCCGTCGGCGCGATCCTGCCCGAGCTCTTCAGCGCCAACGTCCGCTACTCCGGCTCCGGCCTGGGCTATAACCTCGCCGCCATCGTCGGCGCGGCCTTCGTCCCGACCGTCGCCACCTGGCTCTCGTCCCACTGGGGCGTGCGGTCCGTCGGTCTCTACATGGCCGTGATGGCCGTGTGCTGCCTGGTCGCCCTGCTCACCTGCAAAGAGACCAAGGACACCGACTTCACCGCCTGACGCGCGGTGGGCTGGTGGCCGGTTCTCGGCACCCGCTTCGGCTTGGTGCCGAAATCACCTTTATAACTGAAAATCCATAACTGAACATAGTCAAATGAACACTTGGAAACTGGCTCGGTTCGGGCGAATCGAGTCCCTGAAAAATAGCTAGAAAATAGCTGTTCGCGTATTGGACGGCGTCGCTGCTGCGGCTGTGACGCGCGTTACAATTGGCAGCTAACAGGGACAAAATCCCCATTCGATCAAGAGCCAGTTTCTAGGCCGTGGCAGGCAGATTGCCGTTGCGCGGCAAAATAATAATGAATTATGCAAGGAGTGCATATTATGGCAGCACAAATCTGGTACGAGGACGACGCTGATCTCTCTGTTCTCAATGGCAAGAAGGTCTGCATCATCGGTTACGGCTCGCAAGGTCACGCTCACGCGCTGAACCTGCGCGACTCCGGTGTGGATGTCGTCGTCGGCCTGCGGCCTACCTCCAAGTCCGTCGAATACGCCAAGGAGCAGGGCCTGGAAGTCAAGCCTGTCGCCGACGCGGTCAAGGAATCGGACATCGTTATGTTCCTGGCTCCCGATCAGTACCAAGGTCAGATCTACAAGGACGAGGTTGAGCCCAACCTCAAGCCCGACGCGGCGCTCGCCTTCGCGCACGGCTTCAACATTCGTTACGGTTACATCAAGCCGGGCAAGGGCCACATGACCTTCATGGTCGCGCCGAAGGGCCCGGGCCACATCGTCCGTCGTGAGTACGTCGCCGGCCGTGGTGTGCCGGTGGTCGTTGCCTGCGAGAACGACGACAAGGGCGACGGCTGGGATATCACCCTGGCCTACGCGAAGGCTCTGGGCGCCCTGCGCGCCGGCGCCATCAAGACCACCTTCAAGGAAGAGACCGAGACCGACCTCTTCGGTGAGCAGGACGTGCTCATGGGCGGCGTCAACCACCTGGTCGAGACCGGTTTCGAGGTCCTCACCGATGCCGGCTACCAGCCGGAGATCGCCTACTTCGAGGTCTGCCACGAGCTGAAGATGCTCGTCGACCTGATGAACGAGGGCGGCCTGAACAAGGCTCGCTGGTCCTGCTCCGACACCGCTCAGTACGGCGACTTCACCTCCACGGTGATTGACGAGCATACCCGCCACAACATGGAGCATCAGCTCCAGCGCATTCAGGACGGCTCCTTCGCCAAGGAGTTCATGGACGACCAGGCCAAGGGCGCCCCGCACTTCAAGGAGCTGCAGCAGAAGTACAGCCACGAGCGCATCGAGACCGTCGGCCCGAAGCTGCGTTCGATGTTCTCCTGGCTCAAGGGCAAGTCGGCCGACGCCGACGAGAACGAGTCCTTCAACGGCGACATCGCCCGTACGCAGGTTCAGAAGTGAGCTTGCTTTAGGCTCGCTGTGAGTCGCTAACGCGCTGAGCTTGCGAAAGCGCTACGGCACCAAGTGTTAAGAGGTTGCCACCCGGTTCAATCGGGTGGCAACCTTTTTTATGTTTTCCGTCTTGTATCTCGTGCTCTGTGCGTGTTTGCTGGTGCGTATCGCCACGGATCTGCCGCAGCGCAAGCCCCGTAGCCTGCTTATGCCAGCTCCTGCCCCGTCGTCTATCAAGTTGCGCCATTTTTGTGCCGCTGAGCGTTGGTGAGTGGCTTGTTTCTGGCGCGAATCGGTCGTTGTGCCATAAATGGGCCGCTGAGTGTCGGTGGGTGGCTTGTTTCTGGCGCAGATTACTGGTTGTGCTGGAAATGGGCCGTTAAGTGTTGATGAGTGGCTTGTTTTGGGCATTGGTCGGCGATTTTGTAAGGGATAGGCTGTTGGCCGACGTCTCCCTCTCCCTGTTCCGTCGTGGCTTCCGATAGGCTTCGTAGCAGTATGAATATATGCAATATCAAGCATAAAAATACTGTAAATATCCAGAAAATAAGGTAATTTCGTTTCGGTGATGGCGCTGAAACGTCGTTGGGCGTGCTGTAGATCCCGTTTTTGTTTCGTTTGGTGGATGATGCGTTGCGCCCTGTAATGTCGGGGATTGTGACGCGCATTACAATGCGTCTGCTACGTCAAACAGCAGCGCCAGTGTGATTCAGGTCTAATTATCGAATGATAAGTAAGTATCACATCGTAATTAGCATGTAATACAGTCAAACGTTGACGGTGCAAAGGCGCGTCATTCTGCGCAAAACCCGAATTCGCGATGAGGCAATCATGCGATATGCTTCTTAGACATTTCATAAAGGAGTGCATAAAA
Organism: Bifidobacterium sp. ESL0790; assembly: GCF_029395435.1. NCBI lineage: Bacteria > Bacillati > Actinomycetota > Actinomycetes > Bifidobacteriales > Bifidobacteriaceae > Bifidobacterium > Bifidobacterium sp. ESL0790. Next base: position 2,153,785 of record NZ_CP113915.1, on the reverse strand, counting down.
AGGAAATATACAACGCAGTTTCACGGGTCACCTTGTCTCTGCTTTAAGGATGAGAACCATGAGAAACCAAGCCAAATTCCCCAAGCGCATCAACTACGCAAAGCGGCGTGCCAGCGCCCTCACCCGAGAGCGGGTGAAGAACGCGATCCTGCTCCTGGCCATGTTCCTGCTCGTGGCGACCGCCGTTTTCGCCACGTTCAAGGCGATGACCACGGTGACGATTGTGACCGATAACCCCGGCACCATCTCCGCGGTCTACCTGGAGCCTGAAGAGGACGTCCAGGACGCCGACGGCGCGTATCCCGCGATGCTCCTCACCGCCCCAGCCGATGGCGTCGCCCAGCACGCGGCCCTCAGCGCCTGACGAGTGCGGTTCGGCGTGACGGTCCAGGCTCCTCATCGCAACTTTTGAGCCGGTGACGCGGTGGGCGGGTAATCTCGATGTTTACGTTCTTCGGCATTACCTGCTCACCGCGGCGCGTGACGATCGATACTTGACGATCGATTTTCGTTTCTTTCCGGCGTCTCGACCAAACCGGGGCCTAAAGCTCCAGCAGCCAGTCGAGCAAGTTGACCTGTTTGATGCCGTTGTGGTCGCCGTTGCCGATGCGATCCAAGGTCAGCAGCGTTTTGGGGTGATTGTCGTCGATGCCTTGCAGAGGTGCGAGTTCGCGGGCCAGCGTCGCGTTGTCGAGCACGGTTTGCGAGACTTGGAAGTAGTGCACCCCTTCGGCGTCGGTGGCGCAGAAATCGATCTCCTTGTTGCCGACCTTGCCGATGGAGACGGTGCGGTAGCGGCGCAGCAGCTCAAGGTAGACCACGTTTTCGATGCGATGGCCGGTGTCGCCGCCCGACTTGCCGAGGAACCAGAACCTGAAGCCGGGGTCGCCCAAGTAGTATTTCTCAAGCGTTTTCATATAGGCTTTGCCTTTGATGTTGTACCTGCCGGCGCTGAAGAGCAGGTAGTTTTCGCAAAGCGCGGCTATATATTCGCGGACGGTGTTGGGGGAGATGCCGTTATGCTCCTGTTTCATCGTGTCCGCGATGCCCTTGACCGAGGTGATATTGCCGACGTTGTCCGCCAGGAACGCGGCGACTTCGTTGAAAGCGGGCATGTCGATTTTCGGGTGCCGCACCGCAATGTCTTTCACCAGGATCGTGTTGAACACGCCTCCGAGGTAGTCGGCGATGCTCTGCTCGTCGTCGAGGTACGTGGTATAAGGCAGGCCGCCGTAGGTGAGATAGCGTTCGAACGACTGATCGGCGGTATCGGATTCCGGCCGCGTGGTGCGGTATTCGGCGAACGAAAGCGGGAACATGGTCAGTTCCACGTATCGCCCGGTGAGTAGCGTCGCGAGTTCGCTGGAGAGTAGCTTCGCGTTCGAGCCGGTGATATAGATGTCTGTGTCTTTGTGGATGTATAGCGCGTCGATGGCCTTCTCGAAATGCTCGACATGCTGGATTTCGTCCAGGAAGATGTAGTTTTGGCCTGGTTGCAGGCGTTCGACGATATAGTCGTAAAGCGGTTTGGCTTCGGTTGGGTAGGCCTCTTCGAGGCTTTCGAAATTGATGGCGATGATATTCTCGGGGCTTACGCCGTTCTTGGCTAGGCGCTCGCGGAAGATCTCGAGTATTTTCGACTTGCCGCTGCGGCGCATTCCGGTGACCACTTTGATGGGTTCCTTGTCGCGCCAGCGTTCCAGCCAGTCCAAGTAATAAGGACGATCGATCATCGTTCAGCCCCCCGTCGTGCCTCTGCTTCCAAACCTGTCAGTCTATTGACAACTTTAGCAGAAAATCGAAAGTTCTGTCAGTCAACTGACAAAACTTTGCACTTGAGCGTAAAAGTGTCAATAGACTGACAGAATTATCGTTCACTTGGCTTATGCGCGGTTCTGTTCGCGCAACACCTCGGGGCGAGCGGAGGAGACGTCCATGTCGGCCAGCTTGACGATGTGGGTGTGGCGCGTGAACTTGAAGCCGAAGTAGAGGATGGCGACGAGGATGACGCTGAAATAGGTCATCAGCAGCTCGCCCCAGTTGCCCGAGGCGAAGGCCGGAATATCCTGACCGCAGATCACGACCGCGCAGATCACCAGCGCGAGCACCGGCCCGAGCGGGAAGAGCTTGGCGTGGTACTTGAGCTCCGAGAGCTTGTGACCCTGCAGCTTGAACGCGCGGCGGAAACGCAGGTGGCTCAGCGCGATGCCCATCCACGAGATGAAGCCGGTGAGGCCGGTTGCGGTGACGAGCCACATGTAGAATTTCGGGCCGAAAATGCTGCTTGAGAACGCCAGCGCCTCGATGCACAGCGTGGTGATCAGCGCCGCCAGCGGCACCCCGCGCTTGGTGGTCTTGCCGAGGAATTTCGGGGCGTAACCATCCTTCGCCATGCCGTATAGCATGCGGCTTGAGGCGTAGGCGCCGGTGTTGACGGCGGACAAGATCGAGGTCAGCACCACGGCGTTCATAATGCTTGCGGCACCGGCCAATCCCGCCTTTTCGAAGACGATGGTGAACGGCGACATCGCGATGTTGGTGTCGGAGGCACCGAGCAGGTTCGGGTCGGTGTAGGGAATGATGGCCGCGATGACGAAAATGGACAAGAGATAGAAGAGCACGATGCGCCAGAAGACGTTGTTGATGGCCTTCGGCACCGCCTGGCTCGGGTTCTCGGATTCGCCGGCGGTAACACCCACCACCTCGGTGCCCTGGAACGAGTAGCCGGCGATGAGGAAGACGCCCATGATCGCGGGCAGGCCGCCGATGAACGGGCCGCCTTTATAGGTGAAGTTCTTGAAGCCGATGGCGGGCTGGAACATGATGCCGCAGATCATCAACAGGCCGATGACAATGAAGACGATGATGGTGACGACCTTGATGAGCGCCAGCCAGAACTCGGTCTCGCCGAACGCGGAGACCACGAAGGCGTTGAGGCAGAAGATGATGACGAGCATCGTCAGGCTCCACACCCAGCCCGGCGATTTCGGGAACCAGTACTGCATCAAAAGCGCGGCGGTGGAGATGTCGGTGGCTCCGGAGATCGCCCAGTTGAGCCAGTAATCCCAGCCCATCGCGAAGCCCAGCGCGGGGTCGATGTACTTGGAGCTATACACCGCGAACGAGCCGGAGACGGGCATGTTGGTGGCGAGCTCGCCGAGGCTGGTCATCAAAAAGTAGACCATGATGCCCATGGCCGCGTAGGCCACGAGACCGCCGCCGGGGCCGGCCTGCGCGATGGTGCCGCCGGAGGTCATGAAGAGGCCGGTGCCGATGCACCCGCCGAGCGCGATCATGGAGATATGGCGGGTTTTGAGCTTGCGGACGACGTGGTTGCCGCGGTTGCCGTTGCCGTGTTGGTTGCTGGTGGTCGCGTTGCCCGCGTTGCCTGCGTTGGCCGTGCCGCCTCTGTTGCTTGCGTTATTCGCGTTGCTGCCCGCCGCTGTTGGCGTGGCGATGCTTGATGTGCCTGTTGTTGTGCCCGACTGGCTGGTCATGTGGCGCTCCTCTTTCACGGGATTCCCTGCTCGTGTTGCGGCCGACGCCGCGCTTGACGCGCCACGAAGGCCTATATGCGGTTATTCGTTTTGCCGAGAACATCTACAGAGTGAATCGGCTAACCACGTGTTGGGCGGAGAAACTGAGAACGCCTGAAAATTTCCTTGACGTGTCGAAAGTGTAAGACGCCGCCGCGATTTTCAGCCGCCGTGTGTCACGATATGGCGAACCACGGGTCACAAAAGTGGCCGATACAAAATGCAAAACGTTGAAATTCCGCCATTGTGGCTTCGCTATCTGTCACTTTTGTAACCCGAATCTCACGAGAGACTCCCGATGGGCGCTTATTGCCACAGCCGCATCTCTTTCCAATCTTCCGAAAACCCCATTTGAGTGATTGGAATATTCGGGTATTGGTTCATAAGCCTGATGAATTTTTGTTGCCATTCAGTGTCGCCAATTTGTTTCAGCAGATAATTCTCCATCGTCAGAAAAGCCGCCGGTCCGGTCGTGTCGCGTAGGAAGTCCCAGTCATTGCCCCACCATGTTTTTGCGTGTGAGCCACTTCTGTGCTTGGGAAAAGTAAAAGTGAGGTTAGGGGTATCCCAAAATCGTTCGTGGTGAGCCACCATATTTCTGGCTCGGCGTAGGGCTTCCAGCCAGCTTGACAAGATTTTGGCGTTTCCGTTGAATTGAGGGTTTGAATTTGGGGTAACTATGTGGAGTTTCGTGGCGAGATGGCGCTGTATCTCGAAGGATGCTCCTGAGAAGAAGTACTGTTTTAATTCGCCGTAAGTAAGGCATCCGACGAGCATCCAATACGGAGGTAATGGATTGCTATAGGTCTCTTTGAAATGCTTGATATAAGGAGCGTTGGATTTCGAATACCTAACTTTTAGTTTTTGTTGGCAGTCGATCCAGTCGTAATAGGTTAAATTTGGCAAGCCGGCGGGATTCATGTAGCCAAACGGGCCGGTTGCTTTTGATAGTTCGGTTGCCAAATAGCTTTTCAAAAAAATTTCGATAGGCACGATGCCACTAAAAACGAGTACGCGCAGTTCTTGGTCGAAGTGATATCTCTCTAAGATTTCTTTGAAATCCGTATCCTTGATAAAAGGAAGAATATGCTTTGCTTGATTGGTGCTATCGGGAGTAAGGAAAGGATACCAATATCCTTTCAACCGATAGTAGCCTATTTGCGATAGGCTCTGGTTCAGAGATTCCTTCGTGACGCCTTGCAGGTTGCCGTCAATGAGTCTCGTCGCCAGCTCCGAGGTGGCTTTAGCGCTGTGCTCAGGATAGGGGATGAGTACGGTATCTTCTGGCATGGCGCTCCTTTGGGCATGAAAGTGCCACCCTAGTGTGCATCGTGGAGAGGCAATGGTGGCTTTTAACGATTACCAGTTTACACGGTAGCCGGGAAGGGCGAAACCGGGGGATTGGTTTATCTCAGATAATGAACAATTGAGCGTATATGATAGCTGCGGAGAAAAACGGATTGCCCGGGTTACAAAAGTGGTCGATACAAAACCTGAAACGTTGAAATTCCGCCATTGTGGCTTCGCTATCTGTCACTTTTGTAACCCGGGTTTCGCGAGATGACCGTTTTCGCGACGTCGTCTGGTGCCGCCAAGTGCCTACTTTCTTGAGTTCCTTGAGACGATTTGGTAGGCGACGAGCAGCACGGCGACCCAGATCGGGCCGACGATCACGGCGATGCGGTAGCTGGGGGAGAAGCACATCAGCACGATGACGGCCGCCATGAACGCCAGCACCGCCCACGGGGTGACGCGGTGGAACGGCAGCTTGAAGGCGATGTGGTCGAGCGCGTCCTGCCCGCGCAGCCCCGCGAGCAGGTTCGGCCCGCGCCCGGCGGCGACGGCCTTGCGGAACTTCATCTCGGTGATGAGCACCATGCCCCAGTTGATGAGCGCCGAAATCGTGGCGATGCTCATCAGGTAGTTGAACGCGAATTCGGGCCACAAAAAGACGACCACGACGGCGATGATGGTGACCGCGGCCGAGGTGAGCACGCCGTTGGCCGGCACCCCGCGCGAGTTGAGCTTGCCGAGGTATTTCGGCGCGTTGCCTTGCTGCGCCAGCGAGTAGAGCATGCGCGAGTTGGAGTAGAGCGCCGAATTATAGACGCTCATCACCGCGGTCAGGCAGATGAAGTTGAGGATGCCGGCCGCCGCGTGCACGCCCACCGAGTCGAAGATCTGCACGAACGGGCTGGATTTGCCGTCAATCGTGTTCCACGGCACCACGGCCATGATGACGCCGAGCGAGAAGATGTAGAAGACCAGGATGCGCGCGATGATGCCGTTCGTGGCCTTGGGAATGGTGCGGCGCGGGTTTTCCGCCTCGCCGGCGGTGATGCCGATGAGCTCGGTGCCGCCGAAGCTGAACATCACCACGCACAGCGCCATCAGCAGGCCCGTCCATTGGCCGTTCGGGCCGGGGGTGCGCGTCATGAGGCCGTTGGGCAGGAACCCGTTGCCGACGGTGAACCAGTTGGCGAACGAGGCGCGGATGCCCGAGGCGGTGGGCAGGTTGAAGATGATGACCGCCAGCCCGCCGAGGATCATCGCCACCACGGCCACGATTTTGATGATGGCGAACCAGAACTCGAACTCGCCGAATTTCGAGACGCCGAGCAGGTTGGCCGCGGTGATGACCACGAGGAACACGGCAGCCGATACCCATGCGGGAATCGCCGGGAACCAGTAGTTGACGAACGAGCCGACCACCGAGAGCTCGACCATGGAGACGAGGATGTAGTTGAACCAGTAGTTCCAGCCGGAGACGAAGCCAGCGCGCTTCGACCAGTATTGCGTGGCGTAGTAGCTGAAGGCGCCGGCGTTCGGGTCCTCCACACTCATCTCGCTCATCGCGCGCACAATCATGAAGATGGCCACGCCGCCGATGAGGTAGGCGAGCAGGATGCTGGGGCCTGCCAGCGAGATCGATTCGCTGGAGCCGTAGAAGAGACCGGTGCCGATCGCGCCGCCCAGTGAGATGAGCTGGATATGGCGGTTCTTCAGCGAGCGTTGGAGCGTGGGCTGTTTCGCTGGTTTTGTGGGCTTCGCAGGTTGGCCGGGTTGCCCGGATTGTCCGAATGGCCCAGATTGCGAGGTCTGTGAAGTCTGTGATAAGGAATCGGACGCGGGATTGGTCGCGTTGGCTGTGCCGGCGCTCGCGTTCATGTTGTTGGTCACCTTTGTGTTGTTGCGGGAACTGGAAGTGTCGCCTGAGGCCGCGCTCGCGGTTTCGCCGGCACCGTCGTGCCGGCCGCTGTGATTGCTCATATTCGCTCCCTACCGCCATCTCCTGCGACTCACGGGCGATACATCGGGAAACGAGCGATGTCAGCATTTTATGTCATCGCTATGTCATCAAGCATCCCCCGTCCACCGACCCAATTCCGAATCCCGCCATAATTAAGCCGCTGACCGCGACTCGGTGGCCCATTTATGTCGCAAAGATAAAATTCCGCCATAATTAAGCCGCTGACCGCCATTCAGTGGCTCAAAAATGTCGTGAAAATAAAATTCCGCCATTTTGAGGCCTCTTGGCGTCGCTCAGCGGCCTATTTATGGCGCAATCTGGCGGTTGGGTGGTGTTGGGGTTGCGAATAACTGGGGATAGCGGCGAAATAAACGGGCGGAATAAACCAGCAGAAGATATTTGGATATGTAATATTGTCCACGATATGTATAGCCGAAACACGATTGTCACCGAGCGCGGCGTACTCTATGCCATATTATGACTGAAAACAAGGGAACACAGGGCGTGACCAACGGAAACCAGGCTGGCACCCCGACCAACGCCGCGCCGGGTAACGGTAACGGTAACGGCAGCGGCGACGGCAACGAGCTCGAGCGCGGCCTGAGCAACCGCCACGTCCAATTCATCGCGATCGGCGGCACCATCGGCACGGGCCTCTTCCTCGGCTCCGGCAAATCCATCGCGCTCACCGGCCCGAGCATCATCCTGGTCTACATCCTCGTCGGCCTGATCATGTTCCTGCTGATGCGCGCCATCGGCGAGCTGATGTACCACGACCCGAACCAGCATACCTTCATCAACTTCATCGGCCGCTACCTCGGTGCCGGCTGGGGCCATTTCGCGGGCTGGACCTACTGGATCGTGCTCATCCTCATGGGTCTCTCGGAGCTCACCGCCGTCGGCACCTATTTCGTCACGTTCTTCGACACGTTCGGCTTCAACCTGCGCCAATGGCAGCCGCTCATCGAGCTCTGCTTCCTTATGGTGCTCGTGCTCATCAACCTCATCGCCGTCAAGGCGTTCGGCGAGACGGAGTTCTGGTTCTCGATGATCAAGATCACGCTGATCGTCGGCCTGATCGTCACCGCCGTGGTCATGGTCATCATCGGCTACCATTATCCGTCCGTCCACATCCACGGCATGGACCACGTCAGCCCCGCCGGCCGCGCCCAGGTCGGCAACCTCTTCAACGGCTTCGCGCTGGCACCCCACGGCTGGATGGCGTTCCTGATGAGCTTCCAGATGGTCTTCTTCGCCTACGAGATGATCGAGTTCGTCGGCGTCACCGTCTCCGAGACCAAGAACCCGCGCAAGGTGCTCCCGAAGGCGATCAACGAGATCATCATGCGCATCCTCATCTTCTACGTCGGCGCGCTCATCGCCATCATGCTCATCGTGCCGTGGGAGACCTTCAAGCCCAACAAGGACGGCTCCTTCGCCTCCCCGTTCATCATGGTCTTCCAGTACGCGGGCCTCAACTGGGCCTCGGCGCTCGTCTTCTTCGTGGTCCTCACCGCCGCGTCGTCCGCGCTCAACTCGCTGCTCTATTCCGCCGGCCGCCACCTCTTCCAGCTCGCGGAGATCTCCAAGTCGCCCACGCTGCGCAAGTTGCGCGTCATCTCGAAGAACAAGGTGCCCGCCCGCGCCATCTTCGTCTCGGCCTGCTTCATCCTGCTGGCTCCGGTCATCAACGCGATTCCGCAGATCTCCAGCGCGTTCGTGCTCTTCTCGTCGGCCTCCAGCGCCGTGATCATCTTCGTCTACGTGCTCACGATGGTCGCCCACCAGCTCTACCGCCGCTCCTCCGACTTCGAGGCGAACGGCTTCCTGATGCCGTCCTACAAGGTCACCGGCGCCATCACCATCGCCTTCTTCGTGTTCATCTACATCACGCTCTTCCTCTCGAACGACACGCGTGGCCCTGCCATCGCCGGGCTCGTCTGGCTGGTCGTTTTCGGCGGCTACAGCCTGATCAGCCACCGCGGTGAGCAGGTCGTCGAGCTCAAGGGCTGAGCGACGGGTTCGGTCGCAGTTGGCTGCCGGCGGGGCTGGCTTATCGGCTGCCGGCTCTGAGAGTTGTTGGTTCTGTCGGCTGTCGGCTACTGGCTCTCAGTTCTTGGCTGCAGGTTATGGGTTGTCGGCCTCGGCTGCCAGTTGCTGGTTCTGCAGGTTGCTGGCTGTCGGTTGCTGGTTCTGCAGGTTGTTGGTTGTGCCGATTGCTGGCTTTCCCAATTTCCGATTGTGACCTGTCGGCCAGTGGCCCCATCGACTGGGCTGAGCTCTGACTGCCTACTGCTGCTTACTCCTGCCTACGCCCTCTCCGCACCCTCTGCACGCTTCCTAACGCGCATTCGTCAGCGACAGGAAGGGCGCACTGGCGCGAGTTCTCTTTCGTCCGCAAGGCGTGGCGAGAGTTCTAAACGCTGCTGAGGGGAGAGGATCCTTCGCGTTTTTGGGCTTGCGAGGGCAGTTTGAGCGCGGAATTTGGCACCGTCTCAAATAGTGGAACGAGATGTATCACAAATAGCTGAAAATGAGCCTACCGCTTAGGCAACAATTCCAGCGGTTTACGTTCGTTTTGGCACGTTTCGCGCCGCGGCTCCAGCGGTTTTGGGACGGGTCGACTGGTTCTTTGTCGTGAAATCCTGAATTCGTCGCATTTTATGGAGACTTGACGTCGCCGGATATGGTGAAAAGGTAGATGTATCAAGGATTACGCTATAGGTTAAAACGTTTAATGTGATACACGCCAAGGTTTTTCGTACCAGATAAATAGACAAAAACTGTATAGTTTAACCCCTTTTTATTTGGCTGTTTATGTACGAAATGTCGTCTTACAAAGCCTGATTTACCGGCGTTTGTAGTACTTTGACGGAATTTGCATTACTAAGAACCATATTGCAACACGTCCCGTGATAAATGGATACAATAGATTTTGTCATGCTGCTGTTGTCGAGAGGATAGGTTGCTATTGGAGGTCTGTCCTCTTGGGGTGAGCTTGGAACGGCACCGTTCCGGGCCGCTTGATTGAAGAGGATTAATGTGCTGAGCGTGGAGTTAATTAAGCAAAAAGTCATATTTATCTGATTTTTGGCTTTAGAAATACCCCATTTTGTACATTTGTCTGATAAAAAGTAATATACTGGATTTGTTATACATATGACTATAACAAAGAGTGAAGGAAGGCAATTATGGCTGAGACAATGCAGGCGCAACATGGTACCCGTGAACGCCGCGAGAGGACTTGGTGCGTTCGCGCCACGGCCGAGCTTGGTGACTGGGTGCTCTCCGGAGCTGCCGATGAGGAGGTTCGCCCCTCCACGTTGATTCGCGAGGCGGTGCGTGAGTATCTCGACACTCACCACGCTGACGTTCGTCCGGTTGCGGCGACAGCCTGAATCAAAGGTTTTAGGCACGTTTTCTGACTCCGAGATGTAATCGGTGCCAGTCGGGTGGAGGCGTGCGCAAACAAGTGGACGCGATGATCGCAATGGCGCGGTCATCGCGTTTTCTTATGCCTGGATGTCGTGAGGGTCCCGGGTGCGAGGTGTGACGTGGTCCGGGCCGTGCCTCCCCCGCGGCCGTCCCACATGGCGTTTGTGACGCTGTTTGCCAATAATGCGTCGCATTTGCAATGTGTATTTTCGTCATGTGGTTTCCTTTTAGCTGAAAAGGCTTACGGTGTTAGATATTTCTGGTATTAATCTTTATGTCATTAATCAACTGAACGAATAGGGGTGGTGATGGACTTCGAACAAGAGGCGTTGCAGGCGCTGCGCCGCGACGTGCATGGCGGCAAATCGGCCATGTGGCACCAGGTCGAGGGCGCGGGCAAGGGCGAGCCGTTCGTGCTGCGCCACCTGCTCAAGCACGGCGTGCAGACCCCGTCGCGCCTGGCCGGGGCGCTCCACGCCAGCTCGGGGCGCATCTCGGCGCTGCTGGGCTCGATGGAGAAAAAAGGCTATGTCACCCGCGAGATCGACGACCACGACCGCCGCAATATCCTCGTCACTCTGACCGACAAGGGCACCGAGCGGGCCAGGCATGACCGCGACGACGTCGACTCGGTGGTGCGTTGGATCTTCTCGCAGATGGGGGAACGGCGAACGCGCGAGTTCGTGGAGCTCGCCGGCGAGTTCATGACCTACATGTCGGTGTGCACGCCCGGCGGTCCGCGGCCCAGCGCCGAGGATGTGCGGCAGGCGTTCGCCGAGCGTGAGGAGCGCGACCGGCAGGACGAGTCGCCAGGGGATTCTGGCGGCGGAGCAGATGGCTCCGGAAGAACTGCCGATGGTGCCAAAGGCGCAGAGGGTCTGAATGACACTGCTGACGCGGTTTCAAGCGCCGATGGTTCGGGCGGTTCCAAACAGGCCAAAGTCGCCAAGACGGCAGTCCCGAAAGGATAGATCTCGTCACTGTGGTTTTCGCTGGTTTCGCCTGTAATATCAACGATTTAAGGGTTAATAAAGTAGCCGCCAAGCCGGCTGGCGAAACACCTGATTCGCGTACGGTGAAATACCGAGAAAACGCAAGGATGGCGAGTATTGTTCTTGTCGTCATGAATGGTTAACACTATTAGGAATTTTGGGTGTATGGTAATGCAAGTCTGGAATTCACCAAGGAACGACACGACAACGTAACGAACACAACATAAGCGTCATGTCCGGCAGGCGGCCGGATTGCGCGCAGCAGATACCTATATATAGACGCCAAAACGTAAATACCAATACCAAATACAAGAAAGGGAGAGCATGCTTCGCATCAGCAAATACCTCTCCAAATCGGAGATCGGGCAGTTGATCCTGAGCCTTGCATTCATCGCGGGCCAGGTCTTCTTCGACCTGAAACTGCCTGACTACATGTCGAAGGTCACGGCGCTGGTCGAGACGCCGGGCAGCCACATGGGCGACATCTTCAAAGAGGGCGGCAAGATGCTGCTCGTCTCGCTCGGCTCGGTGGTCTGCGCCATCATTGTCGGCTACTTCATGGCCCGCGTCGGCGCCTCCTTCAGCCAGCGCCTGCGCTCGCTCGAGTTCCGCAAGGTCGAGTCCTTCGGGCCCGCGGAGATGAACAAGTTCTCCACCGCGAGCCTCATCACCCGCTCCACCAACGACATCACGCAGATCCAGATGTTCATCACCATGGGCGTGCTGCTGATCTTCCGCGCGCCGATCATGGCAGTGTGGGCCATCTTCAAGATCGCGGGCAAGGGCTTCGAGTGGACCGTGGCGACGGCCGTGGCGACCGTGGCGATGTTGGTCTTCGTGGTCATCATCATGATCCTCGTGATGCCGAAGTTCCGCTCGATGCAGCGCCTGACCGACAACATCAACGCCGTGGCCCGCGAGAACCTGACCGGCCTGCGCGTCGTCCGCGCCTACAACGCCGAGGACTACCAGGAGAGCAAGTTCGCCAAGGTCAACGCCGATCTGACCAATACCCAGCTCTTCACCACCCGAGCGATGGCAGCGATGAATCCCGTGATGAGCTCCGTGATGAACGGCCTCGGCCTCGCGATCTACTGGATCGGCGCCTACCTCATCAAGGACGCGGCGCTGCCGGCCGACCGCCTGACCTACTTCTCGAACATGGTCGTCTTCTCTAGCTACGCGATGCAGGTCATCATGGCCTTCCTGCTCTTGAGCATGGTCTTCGTGCTCTGGCCGCGCGCCGACGTCTCCGCGCAGCGTGTGATGGAAGTGCTCGACACCGAACCCGGCGTCAAGTCCGGCACGCTCACCCAGGGCAAGCCGGGCGAGACCGGCACCATCGAGTTCCGCGACGTCAGCTTCGCCTACCCGGGCACCCGCGAGGCGATGCTCAAAGGCATCAACTTCAAGGCGGACAAGGGCCAGACCGTCGCCTTCATCGGCTCCACCGGCTCCGGCAAATCCTCGCTGGTCAACCTCGTGCCGCGCTTCTACGACGCGACCGAGGGCGAGGTGCTGGTCGACGGCGTGGACGTGAAGGACTACGACATCAAGGCCTTGCGCGACAAGATCGGCTACGTGCCGCAGGAATCCGTGATGTTCAAGGGCACCGTGGAGTCCAACATCAGCTATGGCGACCGGCCGGGCGACTCGGAGGCCGTCGAAATCGCCGACACCTCCACTGCCAAGGGCCGCAAGCGCGAGTTGGCGCTCATCGCCGGCGAGGACAAGCGCGACGAGTTGAGCCCCGAGCAGAAGGCCGACGTGCGTGAGGCCAGCGACGTGGCGCAGGCCGACGAGTTCGTGGAGCGCATGGACGGCAAATATGAGGCGCCGATTTCGCAGGGCGGCTCCAACGTCTCCGGCGGGCAGAAGCAGCGCCTCTCCATCGCGCGCGCCGTTTACCGGCACCCCGAGATCATGGTCTTCGACGACTCGTTCAGCGCGCTCGACTTCAAGACGGATCGCGCGGTGCGCGACGCCCTGAAGCGCGAGGCCGGCGACGCCACCAAGCTCATCGTCGCCCAGCGCGTGGGCACCATCATGGACGCCGACACCATCGTCGTGCTCGACGACGGCAAGGTCGTCGGCGAGGGCACCCACAGGCAGCTCCTCGAAAGTTGCGAGGTCTATAAGGAGATCGCGGAGTCGCAGCTGAGCCCGGACGAGCTGGCTGCCTAAATGAGACACACCCAATTGGGGGTATTTAAATCAGGAATGGCGGAATTCCAAGGAAGAGAATTTAAATGCCCCTGTTTGGGTGTGCGGAAAACTAAAACAAACTTTAAAAGGAAAGAAATCATGCCAAGAATGAGGGGGCCGGCCGAGAAGCCGGCTGATTTCGGCGGGGTGATGCTCAAACTCGTCAGGTATTGCAAGAAATACCTGCCCGTCATCGTCATCGCGCTGATTCTGGGGGCCGCCGGCACCATCTGCCAGATCATCGGCCCGGACCAGTTGAAGAACATGACCAACGCCATCGCCAAGGGCATGCCCGCCCTGGTGCACGGCAAGCCCGTGATGGGCGCGGTCGACATGGGCGAGGTCACGCGCATCGCGTGGCTGCTGGTCGGCCTCTACGCCGGCTACGCCATCCTCGGCTACGCGCAACACTGGATGATGGCCACCGTCACCCAGCGCATCGCCCAGAGCCTGCGCAAGTCGATCTCCGACAAGATCAACAAGCTGCCGCTCAAGTACTTCGACCACACCAGCTATGGCGACGTGCTTTCGCGCATCACCAACGACGTTGACGCCATCGGCCAGACCCTGGGCCAGTCGCTGGGCATGCTCATCACCTCGGTCACGCTGTTCGTCGGCTCGCTGGTGATGATGTTCTATAACAACGTCATCATGACGGTGTGCGCCATCGTGGTCTCGCTTTTGGGCGTGGTCATCATGATGGTGATCATGAAGTACTCGCAGAAGTACTTCGCCCGCCAGCAGCTCGCGCTCGGCGACGTCAACGGCCACGTCGAGGAGATGTATTCCGGCCACATCGTCGTCAAGGCCTACAACGGCGAGGCGGATTCGGTGCGCCGTTTCAAGAAGTACAACAACGACCTCTATGATTCGGCGTGGAAGAGCCAGTTCCTCTCGGGCCTGATGAATCCGCTGATGAACCTTGTGGGCAACCTCGGCTTCGTGACCGTCTGCATCGTCGGCGGCGCGCTCGCCATCAACGGGCAGATCGAGTTCGGCGTCATCGTGGCGTTCATGATGTACGTCCGCCTCTTCACCCAGCCGCTTTCGCAGTTCGCGCAGGCCTTCCAGAACCTGCAGCGTTGCGCCGCCGCCTCCGAGCGCGTCTTCGGCTTCCTCGAGGAGCCTGAGATGAGCGACGAGAGCAAGAAGCCCACGTTGCTTGGCCGCGACCCGAAGACCGGCGAGCCCACCCGCGTGCGTGGCGACGTCGAGTTCAAGCACGTCAGCTTCGGCTACGAGCCCGGCAAGCCGATCATCCATGACTTCTCCGCGTCCGTGAAGGCGGGCCAGAAGGTCGCTATCGTCGGTCCCACCGGCGCCGGCAAGTCCACGATGGTCAACCTGTTGATGCGCTTCTACGACATCGACGGCGGCTCCATGTCCATCGACGGCATCGACACCTCCACCGTGCCGCGTTCGAACGTGCACGACCAGTTCTCGATGGTGCTGCAGGACACGTGGGTCTTCAACGGCACCGTCAAGGAGAACATCGCCTACTCGAAGCAGGGCGTCACCGACGAGCAGATCGAGGACGCGTGCAAGGCCGTGGGGCTCGACCACTACATCCGCTCGTTGCCGCAGGGTTACGACACCGTGCTCGACGACAAGTCCTCGCTTTCGCAGGGGCAGCGCCAGCTGATGACGATCGCCCGCGCGATGGTACAGGACGCGCCGATCCTGATCCTGGACGAGGCGACCTCGTCGGTCGACACCCGCACCGAGGAGCTCATCCAGAAGTCGATGGACCAGCTGACCGTGGGGCGCACGAGCTTCGTGATCGCGCACCGCCTCTCGACCATCCGCAACGCCGACATGATCCTGGTGATGAACCACGGCGACATCATCGAGCGCGGCACCCACGACGAGCTGCTGGCCAGGGGCGGCTTCTATGCCGACCTCTACAACAGCCAGTTCTCCACGCTGGTGGCGTGAGGCGGGCGGCGTGAGATGTGAGGCGCGTGGGTGGCTTGAAAAGAGTCGCCTTTCGTAAGAAGGAGTGGGGTTTCCTGCGGTGTGTGGCCTCCCGGGTCTTTTGATTCGGGAGGCCACACGCGTTTGAAGGGTATAGGCCGGCGCGCGAGGGCTGGCGGATGTTCTGATGCACGCCTCTTGTGTCGGTATGTTAAAGAATGGAACATGCGTCGAAACGTCATTGCGTCTGGCGCCGGTGCCGTTTCATCGGTGGCAAAACTTTGTTTATGCTGTGTCTGTTTTATATTTGTCTAATTATTAGTAAATCATTTGCCGTACTATCTAAATTTATTGATGGTTTTGAGAATTTCTGATTTTCGGTACTGAAAATGACCATACAAATTGTGTTACATTGCTGGATAACCGCAGAAAATAAAGGGTTTGAAGAAATTTTTCACGGGATTGCCTTATATATTTCGTGATACGATTCGTGATGAATTGGGCGAAAGTGCCAAGTAAGTGTAAAACCTTTGACGAAATGAGATTCGGGGATGGGGCCTGATGCGTGATCGCCATTGTTGCAGCTTGTTTGGGCCGATAGTGAATTCTTTTATAACGATAAAACAAAATTCCATAAGACCGCGAAAGCCGATGGATGAGGTACCAGAGGCTATTCGCGTGGCTGATTGTGCTTGTAGCCGTGGTGTTGGTGGTGTCAAGCGTGATGGTCGCCGCCAATATGGACGCTTGTCGCTGGCAATCTCATGGAACGCGGTGAGAACGCTTGCGTTTGACGACGATACGAACGCCTCAGCAGCGAAACGAAAGAAGCAAGGAAGGCAATTTCATGAACGGGAAATTGAATCTTCGCGCGTTGGCGGGAATCGCGGTCTCGACCGCCACCCTGCTCGCGCTCATACCGTTGGGCTCGGCGAACGCCGACCCGGCCCAGCTCAACATGGGCACCAACACCGACACGACGACCATCACCATCACCGGCCCCGCCGGAAGCCTCGAAGGCCACTCCTTCAAGGCCGTGAAGATCGGCGACTACGACAACGCCACCGGCAACGCCAGCGACCACTCACTCGCCAGCGTCTCGGTGAGCACCGTCGCCGGTGTGAAGACCGACGCCGCCGCCGCGCTGCACAGCGTGGACTCGAGCTCCCCTGGGGCCGGCTACGACGGCAACCCGGTCGGCGAGGTCGCCTCGAGGTGGCTCGGCTATTCGGCCGCCTCATACACCAACACCGACAAGGACGAGACCTCGAACTCGGGCACCGCCGCCAACGCTTGGAACGGCAACCTTCGTAAGTTCGTCACCAACCTCGCCGCGCAAACCGATTTCAACACCTCCATGGGCTCCAGCTCGATCACGGCCGGCCCCGGCGGCGCCAGCGACACGTCCGTCCAGTTCACGGGCGTCGAACCCGGCATCTACGTCATCGAGGACGTCACCGCCCGCGGCGTGGGCGGCTCCAGCGCGCACAAGAACTCGATCCCCATGCTGGTGAGCACGGGCATCAAGCTCAAGGACGACGCCACCGCCTATATGTCCATCGGCGGGCAGGCGCTTGGCACGGTCTCGATCAAGAAGGACGAGCCAAGCGTCGCCAAGGCGCTTGACGGCAGCAACAACGACCCCTCGGTCGGCGGCACGCTGCACTACAAGCTCACCGGCTCGGTGCCGCTGACCACTGGCTATACCCACTATGTCTACACGCTGGCCGACAACCCGTCGCAACCCGGCCTGACGTATAACAACGACGCCGTCGTGAAGGTGGGCAACACCACGCTGACCGTCGGCACGCAATACACCGTCGACGCCACGCATATGTATGCCTCGCCGAACGGTGCCAGCACGCGCTATATCGTCTTCGACCTCACCCCGAGCATCATGAGTTTCCACTACCAGGATCCGATCACGGTCACCTATTCGATGAAGGTCAACGACAACGCCGCGGGCGGGGCTCTACAGAACGGCGTGACCTTGGGCTACTCCAATAACCCGGGCAACCAGCCGAGCAGCGACTCCAGCCAGACCGGCACCGATGGCAACGGCGACGGCCAGGTCACCGACTGCTCCGCCTCGGGCGCGCCCAGCGGCTGCACCAACGGCTCGATCACCAACAACGTCGTGCCCGGCAGCTCCAACAGCGGCTCCACGGCCTACATGCGCCACTTCGACCTCATCAACGAGAAGAAGATCGACAACTCCGGCCTTGAAGGCGCCAAGTTCCAGGTCGTCGACAGCACCGGCCACGTGATCAACTTCCTGAAGATGGGCAACGGCTCCTACAAGAAGTCCGTCTCGCAGAGCGCCGCCACCGGTTCGGACCCAAGCGCTTCGGCGGCAGGCACCGACCTCACGGTCTACGCGGGCACCGCAGGTAGCTCCTCGGGTGACGACCCGATCAGTTCCGGCCAGCTGCGCGTCGACGGCTTGGCCGATGGCGACTACACCGTCAAGGAAGTCGCCGCCGCGCCCGGGTTTTCCGGCACGTTCCTGCCCTCCACCAAGGTCACTTTGAAAGGCAACGCCAGCGCCCCCGCGACCGACGCGTTCACCAACACCGCCGACGTGTGGGGCCTGATCGCCGCGCACAGCACGCTGACCGATGTGGGCATGACGCAGAACAACGCCGTGATCGTCTGGAACATCAATTCCGTCTCGCAGCTGCCGTTGACCGGTGGCGCGGGCGTGATCCTCGCGTTGCTGATCGTGGTGGCGCTCGCCATCATCGCCGCGGTGCTGATCATGACGCGCCGCCGCCTCAACAAGCAGTGAGGTTGTTGGAGTAAACGACGGTAACGCTGGTAACGGCGTTAAACGGCGGTAAACGCCGGACATGATGGGGGTGTGGCCTGTTGCTTTGCGATTTGTGCGCAGCGGGTTGCGCCCCATTTTGCCGTGGTGGTTGCCGTGTGTCTGCCGTATGTTTTCTATCCGGAGCGTAATGCGCGCTGAATAGTACAGGGGATATATAAGATATACACGCAAAACATTGCGGCAACCATCCAGTGATATTGGCGGGATTCCAACATAAATTCGTGGCTGTCGCGCTATATATCGCTGCTATGCGCCAGCGCTTTGAGCCAACTCGCATTCATGGGCGAACCCGAGGAGCGGCGGAGTCTGGACAGTGATGGACATATCGGAAGGGGAGCGCATGGCGTCAACGAAAGGCGTGACGGCCGGAGCTGGGTCTCGGGCCGAGGCTGCCGGCGACGTCGACCTTGCGCGCACCTTCCAGCAGATCATCGCCGACAAAGAGGGCTCAAGGCTCGGCCGGCGCGTGGCCATCATCGTCATCGACGCGCTCATCGTCATCTGCCTGATCGCGCTGGTCGTGGCGATCAGCTGGTTCCCGGCCCGCTGGATGATGACCTCGTACCAGCAGAACGCGGACGTGGCCGCCTCCGTCGACCGCATCTCGAAATGGCCGCAGGGCAAGGTGGCCGACGAATACCATCGCGCCCAGGCCTACAACGCGAAGGTGGCGGCCTCCGGGCAACCGCTGCTCGGCGAGTTCGTCGACCCCTTCGACACCGGTAACCCCAAGGCCAAGCCGAAGTCCGAGAAGGACCAGGAATACCAGTCCCTGCTCAACGACGGCACCGGGATGATGGGCACCATTCGCATCCCCAAGATCTCCGTGAAAATGCCGATCTACCACGGCACATCCGACGCGGTGCTCCAACATGGGGCGGGGCATCTCTACGGCACGAGTCTGCCGGTCGGCGGGCCGTCGACCAACGCCGTGCTCAGCGGCCACACCGGCCTGCAGAACGCGCTGCTTTTCACGCGCATCGACGAGCTCAAGAAGGGCGACATCTTCTACGTGCAGACCCTCGGGCGCACCATGGGCTACCGCGTGGTCGGCATCCACGTCATCAAGCCCGACGACACCCACCTCTACAAAATCGTGCCCGGGCAGGACCTCGTCACCCTCATGACCTGCACGCCCTACGGCGTCAACACCGAGCGTCTGATCATCACCGGCACGCGCCAGCCCATCCCCGAGCCGATTCCCGAGCCGGATGACGCCAAGGGCGACCCGATCGTCTACGGCGTGCTCGTGGCGCTGGGCGGCCTGGTGATTGGCCTGGCATGGGTGCGCTCGCGTCATCGCAAGCCCTGGACCATCCAGCATTCCGCCGTGCTCATGCTTCCGCCCCACTTCGGCCGCGCCCCATGGTGGTCGCCTTTTGCCCACCTGTTCGCCTGGCTGACTCATTTCGGCACCCACCCCGGAGCGCATTCCGCCGCCCATTCCCGCCAGGGTTGAGGTTTTCGGTTTTAAATCTGGGGACGGGTATTTGGCTTTGTAATTTGGGTTTATTTCGCGACCCAAAACTACTTATTCCAGGATGCCTTTCATTTGCAAACTTGAAGGTTCGGCGTTTGCTTTTTTGAACGTCTCGTATTTGCAAACTTGAACGTTGGTTATTTGCTTTTTTAAACGTCGGGTCTCGCTTTCGTTGGAATTTCAGCGAAAACAGAGGATTGACAAAATCGCTGAAAAGGGGACTCTCGGCGACCCAAAATAAGCCCTGTGAGACGCGCGTTTTACTCCACGACGGCGCTGCTGGAGTGGAGGTCCAGGGTGAGCATCGGGGTGCCGGGGCGGCTGGTGTTGCGGCCGGCGACCTCGTCGATGAGTGTGGTGCCGTTGATGCGCAACGAGCTGCCGCGCAGGTTCGTGCGGTAGCCGAAGCCCTCGGGCAGTCCGGTGACGCGGGCGCTGCCGCTGTGGCACGTCAGATTCATGGCATCGTGGATGGTGCCGTTCCATTTCATGCTGCCGCTGTGGATGTCGAGGTTCGCGGCGACGGTGTCGGCCCGTTCGATTTTCGCCGAGCTGCTGTGCAGGTTCAGGTTGAGGCGCTCGCCATGAAGTCCGCTCGCCGAGAGCCCGGCGCTGTGGAGCTCGAAGTTGGCTTCCGCCAGTTGCGCCGACTCTGGAACGACCACCTCCACATGCGCGTTCCAACGGGCCGGGTTGAACGTGTCGAACAGTGAGAACGTGTCCCACGGAGTGCCGGTGTTGACGATGCGCAAGGTGCCGTCTTCGTTGACAATCCGGAAATCCTTCGCGCGGCAATGATGGAAGCGCACCTCGAAGCGGTCGCAGGGTTCCGTGTGCACGCGGCCGGCCAGGGAGCGGAGGCGAAGGTCGAGGTTGGTGATGGGCTTGCCTGCGGTGAGCGGCGTGCCTTGGATGTATACCGTGTTGCGGTTGTCTCGGGTTTCGTTGTCGTCTGTCCCGTGGGTGGATGGCTGATCGTCGGTCTCGTTGCTGGGTTGAGAGGCCTGATGGGTGGTTTTCAAAGCGCGGTCATTTGAGAGGTTTGCGGCGTATACGCCGTCGTCTTGCCCTTCCTTGTTCGCGAAGGGGTACATCGGATTCTCGTAAGAGTCGTTCGTTGAATCCATCGGTTCGGAGTCGTCGTAAGCGGCTTCATCCTCATCGGAATCGTCGGGATTGTCGAAAGTGTCGAAGGATGTTGCTGGCCTGCTGTCCTCAAACGCGTCGGAATGCTCGGTGTAGAAATTGTCTTGGAAATGCTTGGCCCAGCGTGCGATGAGATCGTAGGTGTCGGCGCAGAGCGTCACCGTTTCGCTGGCCTCGCTGAACGGCATGCCCGCCACCGAGCTACGCAGCCAATTCGCCACGTTGCGATGGTTCGTCTCCAGCGTCGTCAGCAGCTTGTGGCCTGTCGCCTCATCGGTTTGGTAGAGGTTGGCGATGACCGCGATGAAGTCGAACTGCACGTGCGGAGGCTCGGCGGCGATCTCGCGCATGAGCTCGTCAAAGCGAGAAAGGCCTTTCGTCGTGATGGTGTAAACGCGTTTTGACGAAGAGGAGTTGGTCTTGGAGCCGTCGCGGGCGATGGCTGTAAAGCCTTCCTGATTGAGCTTCAAAGAGACGCGGTAGACGGACTGCTCGCTGATTTTCACCCAGTTGCTCACGCCGCGCGAGAGCAGGAATTTGTTGATGTCATATGCGCTCATCGAATGGTCCTTCAACGCGCCAAGAATCATGAGCTCAATAGGAGATGCCACCATGCTAGCCTCATACTTTCATCAGAAGTACTCTCGACGAGAGTAATAGAGAATAGTATAGCTCTCTCATCGGCAAGCGCAAATTGGGGTGGTGGGGGTTGTGGAGGCGAATTGATGGGTGTGGTCGATTTAGGCAGTTTGGGTTGTGTTTAGCGGGTTTTGAGGCGGGGATTATATGGTTTTGGCCACAAATACGTCTGGTTAATCGCTTTACATATCATAAAAAATTTTAAAAAACAAGTCTTTTTTTCTGACGATTTTCACTTTATCCTAAACGAAGATTCCGGCACAACACTGTCGGAAAGCTTGAGTGAAGCGGAGATCCGATGGGAGCGAGAACGAAGCTGGCCAAGTGCGTGGCATGGGTGCCACTGCTGATGGTACTGGCGTTGCTGGGGTCCATGTTGTGCGCCCCGTCGCGCGCTGCCGCCGCGGATTCCTCAACGGCGAATGCTGCTTCCGCATCTTCCCGTTCCGTCTTCAACGTCGCTGACACCGCTGCCTCGGCCGATGATACATGGACTTCGATCGCCTCGGACTTGGGCAAGGATCTCAACCAGGTCGCCGCGACGTACGCTTCCGGCGACCGCTCCACGGCCTCTTCGCAGATGAGTGCCGCGTCATCGCGCTATACAGCCAGCAATTTCAGCCGTGCCGTGCGCGACACCCTCGGTGGTGACCGCCAGCAAAACGAGATGAACCAGTTCCAGTCGGTGCAGCAACTGACGTATAGCGACGGTCACGGCGACGAGCTTTCCGCCGGCATCGCCACGTTGACGGGCGAGCTCAACGACGCCGCCGCGCAACTGGACGCGAGCCCGAATCTCGCCAAGCCCAAGGCCTACGCGGCGCAGATCGAGCAGACCGTCGAGGCGCAGCGCAAGGTGCTGCAGAAGAACAAGAAAACCAAGTTCTACGGCAAGGGCAACCGCACCTGGGTCGAGGTCGCCGGGCAGATGGGCAAGGTGATCGACCAGGGCGTGGCCGCGGCGAAGGCCGGCAACGGCGAGAAGGGCGCCGACAAGGTCAACGAGGCTTACTACCAGTACTACGAAAAGCTCGGTTTCGAGAAGAACGTGATGAACGCGATCTCCGGCGCGCGCGTCTCCTACATGGAAAGCTGCTTCAAGGAGCTGCGCAAGGCGATGGTGCGTGGTGACGCTTCGGCCAGCATCGCCAAGAAGGCCAGCGAGCTCAAGGCCAACCTGGTCGTCGACGCCAAGAAGCTCGACGGCGGGGCCGAGGACCAGGTCAACGGCGCCACGAAATTCGCCACCAGCTCGGTCGGCCAGTCGTTCCTGATCCTCGTGCGCGAGGGGCTTGAGGCGTTGCTCGTGGTCGCGGCCATCATCGCCTACATGGTCAAAAGCGGCAACAAGAAACTCATCCGCTGGATCTACCTCGGCGTGGTCGTGGGACTTCTGGGCTCCGGGCTCATGGCGCTGCTTTTCGCGGTGTTTTTCAACGGCAACGGGCCGCAGCAGGAAAACATGGAGGGCGTGGTCGCGCTCATCGCGATGTGCATGCTCGTCTACACCAGCAACTGGATGCTTTCGAAGTCCGACACGGACGCCTGGAAATCCTATATCGGCAACAAGGCGAAGAAGGCCGTGGGCGATGTGGCGGCCTCCGATTCGCTCACGTTCGCGGGCGTGGTGTCGCTGGCGATGCTGAGCTTCCTGGCCGTCTTCCGCGAAGGCGCCGAGACCGTGATGTTCTACCAGAGCGTCTACTCGATGACCAAGGATTCGCGTGGCATGTGGATCGGCGGACTGGCGGCGGCCGTGGTGCTCGTCGTCGTGTTCGTGCTCATCCGCTTCACCTCCGTGAAGATTCCGCTGCGGCCGTTCTTCCTCATCACTTCTGTGCTGCTGGCGGTGTTGGCCGTCACCTTCGCGGGCGGCGGCGTGCACTCGCTGATCGAGGGCGACGCCATCGGCGGCACGTATCTCGCGACGATGCCCACCAACGAGTGGCTTGGCCTCTATCCGTACACGGAGACGATTATCGCGCAGATCATCGCCGCCGTGGTGATTGTCGTGCTGTTCGTCATCTTTTTGGCGCGGCAGCGGCATGAGAAATCTGTAACACAAAAATAGCTATTGGTATTACAAAACAGAAGAAATAACAAAGAAAAATAGGAGAAA
This sequence comes from Bifidobacterium sp. ESL0790, assembly GCF_029395435.1. Classification (NCBI taxonomy): domain Bacteria; kingdom Bacillati; phylum Actinomycetota; class Actinomycetes; order Bifidobacteriales; family Bifidobacteriaceae; genus Bifidobacterium; species Bifidobacterium sp. ESL0790. Next base: position 2,130,239 of record NZ_CP113915.1, on the reverse strand, counting down.
ACCATGAAGAAAAACAAGCTGACCGGCCTGCTGGCCATGGTCGTCGCCGGCGCTTTGGCGTTCTCGCTTGCCGCCTGCGGATCGAGTAACTCCAGCAGCGGCGACAAGGGCAAGTCCAGCTCGTCGTCCTCGCAGGACTCGAAGAAGAAGGCGAACAGCAACGGCGCGAAGTTCGAGGAGATCCCGATCGGGCACGACCAGCAGATCTTCCCGCTCAACATCGCGACCGTCTACTTCCAGCCAGTCGACATGTATCCGCAGGGCATGGGACTTTCCGCGGCCGAATCGAACCTCCACCTCGAGGCCGATATCCATGCGCTCAAGGACAACAACCTCGGCTACGGCACCGGCGACTTCATCCCGAAGCTCACCGTGAAGTACGAGATCCAGGACAAGAACGACCCGAACAACAAGCAGGACGGCACGTTCATGGAGATGAACGCCGACGATGGCCCGCACTACGGCGCCAACATCAAGCTCGACAAGGCTGGGCAGTACAAGCTCACCTACACGATCTACAGCCCCGAGACCAACGGCTGGACGCTGCACGTGGACCCGGATACCGGCGTGAAGGGCCGTTTCTGGACCAAGCCGATCGTGGCCACGTTCGACTGGAATTACGTCGTGCATCAGTGGTGAGCCGCTACGCGGAGGGCCAGGATATGCCATTCTCAGACACCCTCAAGGCCGGTAGGCCAAGCTTTATGTCTGAGAATGGCATATCCTGACCCACCGCTTCGCTGCTCCATGATGCGTTTGGACTGAGCGGATAAAAAACAGTTTTCATGGGGTTGCGAAAGTTTTTAGCTTACGTAGCGAGTGGCTAAACGGAATTTGGCAATTTTCTTTTATAAGTTTCATGTCGTGAATTAGTTGGTTTTGGAACTTTACAGTTCGTTGTTGAGCTGTGGTTTGGGAAAATATGCTTGCTGAGACATAAAGCTTGGCCTACCGGCCTGGAGGGTGTCGAAGCGAGTATATTTTCCCAAACCACAGCGTCAGGTGGCTTTGCACAGTAGATAAGGATTCGGGAAGATGCTCGAGGAATTTGTGGGGGCGCTGCCGGGGATGTTGGCGCCGGCGCTGCTCGTGATGACGCTGAGCGTGCTGCTTGGCGTTGGCGAGGGGCGCGATATGCCGGTGAGCCGGCGGTGGCGGCTGTATGGGCTGCTCGTCGGCATCGGCGCGGCGCTCGTGTTCACCGTGCTGCGCGTGCTGGTCATCGTCGACCGCCGCTCTGGGGTCAATCTGCCGGTGCTTATCGGCTGCGTGGCGTGTGATGTGCTGCTGCTCGTGGTGATGGCATGCTCCAAACAACTGGTGCGTGACTGGCATGAGCATCCGGTTCGCCTGCATGTCGCCAACGCGATTGCGGCGGTGGGCATCGCGCTCACCACGTTCTTCGCCTCGCAGGACGTCTTCATGCGCCTGACGAGTTTTGTGGAGACCGGCGAATCCGCGTTCACCTCCAAGATGCTGCTGCGCGCGCTCGGCTTCGCGCTGGGCATCGGCACGGCGGTCATCGTCGCGGCCATCTTCCGAACCATGCGCACCACCGCGGTGCGTACCAGCTTCCTCGCCGCCTCGATGCTGATGCTGCTTGTGTTGCTGGTCCGCCACGTGACGCAGCTCTGCTCGCTCTTGATGTCCATGATGTTTGTCGAATTCGACGGCACCGCGTTCAACCTGCTGATTCTCGCGGCGAACAACGATATGAAGCTGGTCATCGCCTCGGTGCTGGTCTTCATCATCCCTGTCGTCGCCTCGATTGTGGCCGGATTCCGCAAGCCGCTCGCCGGGCCGAACGACGCCGTGGTCCGCGAGCATAAGGCGTTCCGGCGTCGTGCGAAGGCGGCGGGCGTGTGGAGTCTCATCGCCATGATCGTGGTCACCATCGCGCTGACCGCGGGCGTCGCCAAGGTGCACGAGCAACCGACGCTTTCGCCGCCGGAAGGGTATTCGCAGCACAATGGCATCGCGACCATCGCCTTCAACAAGGTGGACGACGGCCATCTGCACCGCTTCCAATACAAGGCCAAGGACGGCACGGTGATGCGCTTCATCATCATCAAGAAGAACGGCGGTTCCTTCGGCGTGGGCCTCGACGCGTGCATGACCTGCGGCGACGCGGGCTACTACGAGAAGGACGGCAAGATCATCTGCAAGCGCTGCGAGGTGGAGATGAACGTGGCCACCATCGGCTTCAAGGGTGGCTGCAACCCGATACCGTTCCCCTACGAGGCCTCGCACGGCAAGATCACCATCCACACCTCCGACCTCGACGCGCTGTCGAGCCACTTCAAGGAATAAGGAATAGAGGCAAGCAATGTTCCTGTTACGAATGGTGTTCCGCTCGTTCTCGCGGCAGCTCAAGCGGCGGCTGCTCATCGCGGTGACCGTGTGCCTGTCGGCCACGATCTGCGTGGCGATGCTCGGCGTCGTCTTCGACGTGGGTGACAAGCTCAACGCCGAGCTCTCGACGTACGGTTCCAACATCGTGGTGCGGCCCAAGGCCGACGCGGTGGTCTCCGACCTTTACAACACCGCCGACGCGGGCAATGGCGCGGACACGAGTGACCCGACCTCGTTCCTCAAGGAATCGGATGTGCCCAATATCAAGACCACGTTCTGGGCGTTCAACATCACCGATTTCGCGCCGCAGCTCAATGTCAGCGCCACGATCGACGGGCGCAGCGTGCCGGTGACGGGCACGTGGTTCGACAAAAAAGTGCCGCTTGCCACCGGGCAGAGCGTGACCGCCGGAGTCAAGGGCATGCGTTCGTGGTGGAAGGTCGACGGCGCGTGGGCCAAGGACGGTTCCGGGGCTTCGGGCACCGGCAAGGTTTCGGCCGCTGCTGATGGCGCTAATGCTGCCGGCAAGTCCGGTGGAAATAATAGCGACGAGCAGGCTCAGTCGTCAGATAAATCGGCTGGAACCATGGATATGAACATGGACATGAGCGCCAGCGGCGATACTGCGGGTAAATCGGCTGATATGGGCGCGATGCCTAGTATGACCGCCGGCAATTCCCAAGGCGCTCAAAGTTCCCAAAGCTCGCCCGCTAAGAGCCCCGTGGTGCAAGGCATGATGGGCAAGGATCTGGCGAACGCGACCCACACCAAGGTCGGCCAGGCCGTCACGCTTTCCAAGGCCACGGCCGATGGCCAGCACCGCACCCAGCGCGTGCGCATCGTCGGCATCTACGACTCCGGCGACAATGACGCCAACGGCCTCTACATCCCCTCGTGGTCGGCACAACGACTTTCCGACCTGCCGGATTCCATCGACAAGATCGAGGTCAAGGCGCTCACCACGCCCGAGAACGACCTGGCGCGCAAGGCCGAGAAGGACCCCGCCGCGCTGAGCCAGGAGGAGTGGGAGACTTGGTATTGCACCGCTTATCCCTCGTCGATCGCCTACCAGATCGAGGAGGTGATGCCCGACGCGGTCGCCAAGCAGGTGCGGCAGGTGGCGGCGCTGCAGGGTGACGTGCTGCGCAAGACGCAGGCCGTGATGATTCTGATGACCGCGCTGAGCCTCATCGCCGCCGCCATCGCCGTGGCCAATCTCATGGCCGCCTCGATTGGTGAGCGCGGGTCGGAACTGGCGCTGCTCAAGGCCATCGGGGCCACGGACGGCGCGGTCTCGCGGTTGATGCTCACCGAGACGGCGGTCATCTCGCTGATTGGCGGGCTCGTCGGCGCGGGGCTTGGCTCGCTGCTCGCGCAGGTCATCGGGCATGTGGTCTTCGGCTCGGGCGTGGTGATGCGGCCGATGGTGTTCGTGCTGGTGTTCGTGCTGCTGGCCGTGACCATACTGATCGCCTCGTTCTCCTCGATTCGCTCGATCCTGCACCTGCGTCCGGCGGAGGTGCTCCATGGTCGCTGATCGATATGGATATGAGAGTGTGCGCGCAGGTGGGAATGCCTGTGCTGGGCGGAGCGCTTCTGGCGCTTGGAATTCCGCCATTGTCAGAGCGATGAACGTTGAAAGGGGGACGGTATGAGTGAGATGAAACGCGACGAGTCCCGTGGGGAATCCGGGAATGGTATCAAAGGTTCCGGTTCCGGCGCTGGCTCCAACTCTGCTGCCGCTGGCAGTGCCTCGGATAGCGTGGCCGTCGAACGGCCGATGACCAACCGACGCATGTTCTTCCGTATGCTTTTCAGCGCGGTGTTCCGCCGGCGCTCGCGGGCGATGATGGCCGTGGTCGCCTCGCTGGTGGGCGCGGCGACGCTCTTCTGCCTGGCCGCGATTTGCGTGGCGGTGCCGCAGCAGATGAACGAGGAGATGCGGGCGTACGGTGCCAATCTCATCGTCACCCCGACACAACGGACCGTGGGCGGGGAAACCGTAGACGGTTCTGAAAGCGCGAGCGGTACTAAAAATGGCGTGAGTGGTTCTAATAGCGCTTTGAACGGTTCAGATAACGCCGTGAACGATACGGAGGCCACGGACGCCGCAAGTTCGGGATTCAGCAAGCAGACCATCTCGACGCTCGACAAGACCGTGGCGGCTACGGGGGCTGAACATTCGGCGGCATACCGCTACGAGAACACGCGCATCAACTCGCTGCCGTTTGTGGTGGCGGGCATCGATCCGCACGACGTGAAGGCGCTCAACCACCATTGGAGCGTCGAAGGCAAGTGGCCGTCGGCCAGCGGCGTGCTGCTCGGCCGGGACGCGGCCAGCAAACTCGACGCCAAAATCGGCTCGGTCATCACCATCAAATACAGCCCCGGCAAGAGTCCGGTCGCTTCGGCCGAAAGCGGTTCAGGCTCCGGTTCTAGCTCTGGGTCCGGTTCGGAAAGCGGTTCCGGGTCTCAGAGTTCTGAGTGGCAGGGTGGCGGTTCTTCCGATTCGTCCAGCGGCAATTCCTCTGGGCATGACATGTCGAATATGAAGGGCATGAAGATGTCGGACTCGGCCCATGGCACCTCCGCAAACAACATGTCCGACGCAACGGTCAAAGACAAACTGGGCAACGCGTTGGGGGCAATCGCCGACCGCGCCAAGGAACCCGATATGCCTGGCATGAATATGCAGGGCGGTATGCAGGATATGCAGGGCATGCGCCATGGGCGTCAGTCCGCATATCGTGTCGGGCCGCAGGTTGGTGAAGACAACGGACCCAATGGTGTCGTCCTTAACGACGGCGTCAGCTATTCCGATGGCTCTGGTCAGGCCGATATCGTTCTCCGCACTGACGTTGACGCAGATGCTGGCATCGCTCAGCGCGACGCTTCCGCATCCGGTTCCGTCGCGCTCGCCGAATGGAAGCCCACCGCTCCCAACGCGGGCGGTATGGAGTTCCGCGTGGATGGCATCGTCGACACTGGCGGCAGCGAGGATGACATGGTCTACGCCAACACCTCCGACGTCAGCAAGCTCACCGGTTTCAACCGCGGCGCCGACGTGGTGGAGTTCTCCGTCGACGCCTCGGACGCCGGATTGGGCACTCTCGCGAACCGCATCAACAAGGCGACGGCGCTCAACGCCAAGGCGCAGAAGGTCACCAAGATCACCACGTCCAACGTGCGCATCATCACCATGCTGCAGACGCTTTTCTGGATTGTGACCGTGGTCGTGCTGGTGCTGACGCTCGTCGGCGTGGGCACCACGATCTCGTCCATCGTCTCGCAGCGGCGCAACGAGATCGGCCTGCGCAAGGCCCTCGGCGCCTCCTCGCGCGACATCGCGGTGGAGTTCACCGTGGAGGCCGCGCTCTATGGCCTGCTCGGCGGCTTGCTCGGCACGGCCATCGGCTACCTGCTCGCCCGCGCACTCAGCGCTTCGGTGTTCGGCCAGACGCTCTCGCTCAACTGGCCGCTTGCGCTTGGCTCGGTGGTCGTCAGCATGCTGGTCGCGGTGCTGGCCTCGCTGCCGCCGGTGCGCAACGCTGTGCGCATCGACCCTGCCATCGTGCTCCAGGAGGAGTGACGAAATTCCTGCGGAAATAAACGTAACGCTGCAAAACGTATTGAAAGGAGTGGCTATGCTGCTCGAACTTGATCATATTTCGAAGATCTACGGTGACCTGCACGCCGTGGACGACCTCAGCCTCACCGTTCCGGCGGGGCAGTGGCTCGCGGTCGTCGGCTCGTCCGGCTCCGGCAAGACCACACTGATGAACATCATCGGCTGCATGGATTCGCCATCCAAGGGTTCGGTGACGCTCGAGGGCCGTGAGCTCAACGATCTGAACGCCACCCAGCTGGCCGATGTGCGCAAGAACGTCATCGGTCTGGTGTTCCAGAAGTTTTACCTCGTGCCGCATCTGACGGCCGTCGAAAACGTGATGGTGGCGCAGTACTACCATTCCGTGGTTGACGAGAAAGAGGCGCTCGAAGCCCTCGACCACGTGGGTTTGAAGGACCGCGCGAAGCATCTGCCGAGCGAGCTTTCCGGCGGCGAGCAGCAGCGCGTCTGCATCGCCCGCGCGCTCATCAACCACCCCAAGCTGATTCTGGCCGACGAGCCCACCGGCAACCTGGACGAGAAGAACGAGAAGATTGTGCTCGACCTTTTCCGCGAGCTGCACGAGCAGGGCACGACCATCATCGTGGTGACGCATGATGCGTTGGTCGCCTCGTGCGCGCAGCGTGAGATCATGCTGAACCACGGCGTGCTGGTTGGCGAGCAATGGAACGACGACAAGGCCCGGGAAGCCTACGAAGCGATGGGCGGCAAACCCGCCTCCACCGGCGCCCAGGTCGAAGGCGCGCAAACCGGCGACACCCCCATCTCCTTCGCCAACCCCACCAAGGCCGCAAAGGTCGGTAAATAAAACCGTCTGAAACCATATTCAGCCGACCGCGCCATCGAAATGCAGCTCCGAAGCCGCGGTTGACGTTAAGCTTCTTCGATCACAGCTCCGGTCGATTACGGATGGTTTTGAGATTCCGCTGACGTATGCGTGCGGCGGCCGCGTCAGATGAGCTTGGTGCGGGCGAGCTGGGCGGTGAACCACTTGTTGAATTTCGAGGGTTTTGGCATGATGAGGCCGATGACGAGCATCACCAGGGCGTAGACGAGCACGATGCCCATCTGGATCCAGAAGTCGCCTTGGTAGATGCCCGCGATGGCCGCGCGCATCGCCTGGATCGAGTGGGTGGCGGGCAGCAGCGGGTTGACCATGCGGATGAAGCCTGGCAGCACCTGCAGCGGATAGGTGCCCGAGGAACCCGAGATCTGCATGACCAGCACGATGACCGTGAGCGCCTTGCCGATGGTGCCGAAACAGGCGACCAGCGTGTAGATGACGAAGGCGTAGACCAGCCCGGAGACCCAGCCCGAGAGCATGAAGAGCAGCGGGTGCACCACGTGGACGCGCAGGAAGAGCAGGGTGCCCAGGCAGGAGAACGTGCTCTGCAACAGCGAGATGAGCGCGAAAACGCCGAATCGGCCGAGGAAGAGCTCGTTGGGCTTGGGCTCCTCGAACCTGCGCCCCGCCTGATCGATGGGGATGCTTTCGGTCTTTTCACCCGCGGAGGTTGAGGCTGCGGAGGCCGCGGAGGCTGCGGAAACCGGGGAGCCCCCGGCCGTCGAGGAAATCGTTGAAGGGATATCCACGGTGTCCACAAGATCCGAGGCGTCCGTTGCGTAGGCGCTGTCAGTAGTGATATCGCCTGACGGTTCGCCGGCATCTCCTATTGGTTTGAGTTCGGTGGTCTCTGACGTCGCCTCAGCACTTGCGTTGCCGTCGCCGTCGTTACGCCGCTTGTGAGTCCAGCGCCACCCGGCCTTCGCCTCGCCGAGCCTGCGCCGTGTTTCACGTGAAACATCGGTTTTGATGACCAGCGCCATCAGCAGCGAGCCCACCCACAGCGGGATGAACGTATAGAAAGGCGTGAGCGAGGTGCCGAAATTCTCCACCGGGAACACGGCGTTGCGGTGCAGCTGAACCGGCGCCGCCAGTGCCCCCGCGAGTTGGCTGGAGTCATCGGAAAGCAGCTTGCGCACCTTGGCCATGTCGTTGGTGTTGAGCGCCTCGGAGAGATCGTGGTTGAAGGCGGTCAGCCGCTTGCTCGCGCGCGAGAGCGAGTCTGCGGTGCCATCGAGGGTCTGCTTGGCGTTGCCGAGTTTGCCGCTGATCTTGCCGGCGCTGCTCCCGAGTGCCGAGACGCTGCCGTCGAGGGCGGAATTCGAGGTGTTGAGCGAGCTTGAGACACCCGAAAGCGACGAGGAAATCTGCGCGATATGCGGTTTCAGCGTCTGGTCGAGGCTGCCGTTGAGCCCGTCGATGGAGGCCTTGGCCTGGTTGGCGAGGCTGACGATCTGCTCGCGCTGGGCCTCGGCTGTGTTGGTCTGGCTGTCGAGTGAGTCGGCGGCGCTGTTGAGCGAGTCCCGCAGCTGCTTCTGTTGGGCGATGAGGGCGTCGAGCGTGTTGAGGATGTCGGTCATGCCAGGGGAGGAGCCTCCCGCCGCGGCCAACGAATCGCGGATGCTCTGGTACTGCGTCGCCTGGTCGTTGATGAGCCCGGCCTGTTTGCGCATGGTCTTCGAGACGTCGGCCGAGGAGCGTCCTGCGCTGGTGAACGCGTTGTCGATGTCGGTGGCGATGGCCCCGTTGCCCGCGCTGCTGGCCTTGAGCGCCTGCGAGAGCGTGGCCATGGCGGTGTCGAGCGCCGCCGAGACGTCACTTACGCTTTTGCTCGCTTGTTTGAGCTGTTGCACCGACTTGGATGCGTCACCTGATGTACTCTCAAGCAGCTTGTTGGAGCTTGCCAGCAGGGTTTGCGAGGAATCAAGCAGCCCGCTGTAGACCCCGACGTTGGTGGAGGCATCGTCCAGTTGTGCCGCGAGGTCCGCCACATTGCCATTGAAGGTGCCGATGCGTTGCTTCGCGTCCGACGAGTCAAGTTGCTTGGAGAGCCCGGAGGCCACGCCTAGCGCGGTGGTGGTGATGGTCTTGGCGAAGGTCTCGTTGACCTCCTTGCTGATCTCGTCGGCGCCCTGTCCGGTCACCTTCGAGGCCACCGCGTTCTTCTTCTCGTTGGTGTAGTAGGTGAGCGTCGCGTGCTTGGCGTCCTTGGAGAAGAACGTCATCATGTCGCGACTGAAATGCTTCGGGATGATGACGGCCGCGTAGTATTTGCCCGCCTTGGTACCTTCGATGGCCTGGTCTTCGGTGGTGAAGGTCCAGTCGAGCTGGCTGTTGGCGCGCAGCTGGCTGATCACCTGGTCGCCGAGCTTCATCTTGACGGGCATGAGGTCGCTGGAATAGCCCTCGTCCACGCTCGCCACGGCGAATTTGAGGTTCTTCGTGTTGCCGAACGGGTCCCAGCTCGCGGTCACGTTGAACCACGTGAAGAGCGCCGGGATGACGACCAGGCCGATGAGGATGATGATCGAGATGATGTTGCTGGTGATGCGGCGCACGTCGCCGGTGAAGAGTTTCCAGATGGTGCTCATCGCGCCTCACCTCCCTGCTCGCGTTGCGTTTCGGATTCCGTCTCGTGTTTCGTTTGTGGCTTGGTTTCGTGTTTCGCGCCGTCTGGGTTGGTTGATTCAGCTATGCCATTATCCAAGGCCATCGTGTCTGCGGTCTCGACCGCATCCGCCGCCGACTCGCTCGATTCGGCTTCGCCATATCCATCCAGACCACTGCCCGCAACCGTGGCTGGTGTCACCGGCTCAACCGTCGTCGTGGTCCCGTTGGCGACGCCGTGTCCGGCCGTGTCGCTGTGCGCCGAGGCTCCTGTGACTTTCGCTAGCCGGGCCAATCCCAACGTTCTCGTCGAAGCGCTGGCGGCGTTCGCAGCCGAATTGTGGCCGCTGGTTCCGTCAGAGGTCCGCTTCCATATGCCCCTCAATGGCCGATGATCTTCGTATAGCAACGTGCGCACGGCTTCGTCGTCCAGGTTGCCAAGCCGCACCTGCCGCGCGAGGCTGTCGCGTATCGCCTCCACCGCGACGAGGAAGATGATGGTGATGAGGAACCAGCTGAGCCATGCCGCCAGCGCTATCACGCGCGTGCCGTTGGTCAGCGAGAGGATGACCCCCATCACCAGCGGCACCGCGATGCCGAATACCAGCGTGCTACGCATGATCTTCGGGTAGAGCAGCGCGAACTTGTGGGCTCGCCGTTCGATTGCCATGCGGTATTCCGTCTTGTCGGCGAGCAGGCTCAGCACCTGCGTGACGCGGTATTGGCGTGGTTTGTGTATTGACGGCTCGTTGACGAAGATGTCGCTGGCCGCCAGCTCCCGGTCCACCAGCTGTCGCAGCGCGCCCATATGCGGCTGCACCACGAGGCCGAGGATGAAGAAGAGCACCGCGAAGATCATCAACTTGCCCATATTCACAAACCAATCGGCGTGATAGAAGCCTGCGATGGTCTCGCGCAGCGCGTTGATGGAATAGGTGAACGGGAAGTAGGGGTAGAGCGCGCGGAAGAATTTCGGCATCATCTCGATGGGGTACATACCCGACGATCCTGGAATCTGGATGATCACCAGCCCCACGCACAGCGCCTTGCCGACGTGCATGAACGAGGTGGAAAGCGAGTAGGTGATGCTCACGTAGACCACCGAGGCGAGCATGGCCGTGATGATGAAGACGGGCACGTTGTGGCATTGCACGCCGATCGCGAGCTCGCCCAGCACGGTGACGATCGCCTGAATCGAGGCGATGAGCGCGAAGAGGGTCCAGCGGCCCCAATAGCGCTGGCTTGGCGTCGGCTGGATTTTCACGCCTTTGACATCCTCAAGGTCATCGTCGTCCACGTCGAGTTTCATCAGCACCACGAGCATGAACGCGCCGACCCACAGCGTCAGGTTGGTGAACAGCGGCGCCATGCCGGAGCCGTAGGTCTTGACCGGGTAGACCACCTTGGTGTCGAGGACGGTGGGGGAGAGCATGAAATCCGCGATTTTCGTCGCGTCGAGCTTGCCGCTGCCGCCGATGGCCTTGCCCAGCGCGCCGGATTCGCTGCCCAGCGCGGACGAGCTGGAAAGCGCCAAAATGTCGGTGATGATGGTGCTCAAGTGGTTTTGCAGGTTGGCCAGGCCCTTGTCGGTGCCGCTCAGGGCCGTGGAGGCGGTGGCGCAGGCCTGATCGAGCTGGGTGAGCACCACGGAGGATTGGTTGACCAGCGACTGCTGCGAGGTGAGGTTGGCGCTGGATGTCGCCGCGAAGGTGGAGAGGCCGGTCAGCCCGTTGTTGAGCTGGGGCAGGGCGTTCGAGGCCAGTGATTTCCGGGCGTCGGCGGAGTTGGCGAGCGCGGTCTGGGTCGCCTTGTCGATGCCGTTGGCCGCCGAGACCGTGCTGGAGACGGTCGCGCCGAGGTTCGGGCTGGAGTTGAGGTCGCTGAGGGAGTCGATCGAGTCGGAGAGGCGCTGGTTCTGCTCGCGCAGGTTCGTGGCCGCGGCGGCGCTTCCCGGCGCGCCCGAGGCGTCGATTTGGTCGATGAGCCGGCTGGTGTCGTGGTTGATCTGCTTGGCCGTGGTGAGCGCCGAACCCACGTCGCCGTTGGCTTTCGTCAGGCCCGCGGCGATGGAGTTGATGGTGAGGTTGGCCTGCGAGCTGGCTTGGGAGAGCAGGCTCGAGCTTTGGTCGAGCGTGCCGCCCATCGAACCGGCGAAATCGCCCAGGGCCGCCTGGGTCTGCGTGATCGCGGTGGAGGTGTCGCCCAGCTGTTTGGCCGTTCTGGCCCCGCTCAGCTGGGTCTGTTGCAAGGTGCCGCGTGCGATCTTCGTCTTGTTGGGCACGTCGTTGAGCGCCGTGGTCAGCTCGTTGATGTCGGCGCGGATGTCGGCCACCGATTTCTGCGTCTTCCTCAGATCGCGTATGGTGTCGGCGGTGGCCGCGTTGGTTTTGGCGTCGATGTTCTCGCCGGTCTTGTTGACCACGCCCGAGATCACCTTGCTCACCGTGGCCACGAAGGTCTCGTTGACCTGGCTGTCGACCGTCGAGGCGCCGGTGTCGGTGATGCGGCTGGCCAGCGCGTTCGCCTTCTCATTGACGTAATATTCGAGTGTCGGCCGTTTGCTTTCGCCCTGCAGCACCCCGGCCGTGCGCGCGCTGAAATTCTTGGGAATGACGATCGCCGCGTAGCTCTCGCCCGATTCCACCCGCCTCATCGCCTCGTTTTCGTCGGCGAAATTCCAGCCCATCTGCTTGTTGCCTTTGAGCTGCTTGACGATCTGGTCGCCCATATTGAGCTTGCCGACGGGTTTCGCATTCGCGCCGCGGTCGTTGTTGACCACGGTGACCTGGATACCCTGTGTGTTGCCGTAGGGGTTCCAGAAGCCCGCGATGTTGAACCAGGCGTATAGCGGCGGGATGAAGACGAGGCCGAAAAGCACCACCCATGCCTCGGGCACGCGAAGCAAGCGCTTGATATCGCGCCGCACGATGGCCATCACGGTGTGCATGGATACTCCTTATGTTTGTTGACGTCGTAGGGTTTGGGGAATGTGGCCTGGTTTGGCTCGGCGCAGTCGGGTTTCTCTGGTTTCCCTCGCGCACGTTTATTGGTCATTTCCGAAGTATTACCCTATGTGATGCCCTGAATCTTATGTCCATGGCGCAATACGAAGGGATTGGCGTGGCGGCCTCAGCCGGGGCTGGTGACGTTCCGGCGTTTTCGAGACCTATATGCGCGGTATCGCTGAGTGCGCGACTGCTGAACCGATTACTGCGCGGCCAACGCGGTGTCGAGCAGCTGCCGGACCGCCGTGCTCAGCGTCATGATGTGGTGCTTCTTCATATAGGCCTTGAGCGCGTTCTTGCGGTCCTTGTCGAGCCGGACGCGGATGACCGTGTCGGCGCGCGTGGAGCCTACGGCCAGCGGTCGCCCGGGGTGGCGGATTCTGGCGTGCTTCAGCTGCTCGTCGGTGTAACCCCGCTCGGCCTCCTCGACGTCCTTGCGAAGCATTTCGGCCACATCTGGCGGGAAATCGTCGAAATCAAGGTACCCGTTTTTCATTGTTGCCCTCCTCGAAGGTATGGAACGTACTTCTTGCGCATCGGCATGGCGTGGATGATGGCTTTGCCGGGCGGCATATCATCCACAATTACTTCCAGCGGTCTGCCGACGGTGTCGAATCCCAGATACAGTTCTTTGCGAGGCTCTTCCCGCAGGGTCATGATGACGCGTGGGTGCCGGGCCACGTGGCACATGTCCTCTTTGCTGACCCCGTGTTTCATGGCGGAATTCAGCGGAAACAGTTTAATATTGTACCACATAATCCCTTCATCGGGTGGTGGCTCTCCCGCACCACCATAATTGCGTCTGGCAAACATCGTTTCCTTCCCCTTCGTTCGTTTTGCGGCATTTGTCGGCGTCCGTCGCGTCCGCCGGTGCGTTCAGCAAACCAAACGAATGAGGTCCTCGCAAACGCGATCGCTGAAAATGTGGATATGGGGATAACTCGCCACACGTAAGTGGGGTTGTGGATAACTTCGTCGTCCGAAAAGCGTTGTGGATAGCCGAGTCGACGGTCTAAGCGGACAGGAGATTTGTCCGTGACCGTCATGCAAGATAGCCTTATAACGTTGCGAAAAGTTATTCGTTTAGGCGCGACGGATGAATCGGATGAAGAAGAGGAGTGGGGCCATGACTGCTCCGAAAGCTGGCAATGCGAAGAAGATGAAAGTCAGAAAGCCGTCGGAAGGCTTGTCTGGATCTAACGACCTCGCCGAAACGGCCGCCACCACCGCCGAAACCGTGGCTCATTCCGCCAGCCGTGCCGCCGCCGAGGTCGGCGATGTGTCGCGCGACCTGGCCACCCGCGCGTCCAACCACGTCACCGTCATCGGCCGCATCTATGGCGTGCTGGTCCTGCTCGTGGGCCTGGTCGGCGTGCCATACGTTGGCTACGCGATCTTCGACGGCGTCCGTAAATTCCTCGCCGGCCGCCTCCACGTCGACGCGCTCGACCTCACCTTCCTGCTCACCTGCGCGCAGGCCGTCGTCTCGCTGGCCAACGCGGCGGCGCTCATCGTCTTCGGCGTCATGCTCCTGCGCGACATGCGCAGGCACGCGGCGCGCTGGGCCTACGGGCTGATGGCCGTCACGGTGGCCCAGGGCATGCTCTCGCTGGCGTTGCAGGGTATCGGCCTTGGCGTCGGGATCTCCGTGGTGCAGATCGCGATTCTGGTGGCGCTCGCCATCGCCCTCGACCCGGCGCTTCTCGGCGAGCGAGCCGTGCAGCGCAAGCTCAAGCGCATGGACGAGCACGACGAATACATCGAGGCCAAGGGCGCGGGCATGCTCGGGCGCGATCCCAGCGGCAAAGGCTACGTCCAGCTCAATGTCTTCAACGTGTTCTGGCTGTTCGTGGTCGGCTGCGTCGGCGGCCTGATTGTCGAGGAGATCTACCATCTCATCTTCTTCAACGAATGGCAGGACCGCGCGGGGCTGATGTGGGGCCCGTTCTCGCCGATCTACGGCTTTGGCGTGGTCATCCTCACTATGTTCCTGAACCGGCTCTGGCATGCCAACGCGGGGCTGATTTTCCTCGCCAGCGCGGTGATCGGCGGTGTGTTCGAGGCGTTCGTCAGCTGGTTCATGCAGGTCGCGTTCGGCATCATCGCATGGAATTATTCGAATGACTGGCTGCCGCTTTTCGGCGGGCGGACCAGCGGCAAATACATGATTTTCTGGGGGCTCGCGGGCTTGTTCTGGGTGCGCGAGCTATTGCCGTGGCTGCTCAAGTTCATCAACCTGATCCCGTGGAAGTGGCGTTACGCGCTCACCGCCATGGCGCTCGTGCTCATGCTCGTCGACATCGTCGTCACCCTGATGGCGCTCGACTGCTGGTACGGCCGTATCGCCGGCCTTCCGCAGACCTCGCCCGTCGCTCAATTCTTCGGCGAGCATTTCGGCAACTCGGTGATGCAGCGCCGTTTCCAGACCATGAGCATCAATCCCCAGTGGTCCGGCCGCGGCTGAGCACCCCGCCGCTATTGCCGTGAATACGGCTACATAACGCGGAAGCCGGGCCCCATGAAACACAGGGAATCCGGCTCCACTTCCTTGCCCCCTCAGGGGTAGGCGATACTTATATAATATATGAATTCATATATAAAGTAAAATCATTCGTCGAGCTGAATATTCGTGTAATCGATGTTTTTGATGCCACAGATTTCACTGGGAACATCGCTTTTGAAAGCATCTTTGGAGCCTAGGCTACCTAAGACCTGGTCAGGAACCCACAACCTCGCGTCCTTCTGTCCGGCGTCGAAATCGAAACGCAGTCTTGAAATGAATTTTCTTTGACGGAGTGACTGAACGAATAATATTTCTCGATTGTCCTGTTTTCTCGAACGTGCCTCCATGACGACGCGTGAAACGTTGTATTTCTGTTCAAGCAATGGCAGGAGAGTTTCGAAACATTTCCGTCGTATTCGTTCCGTGTTCCTGCTATTGCCCAATGGGCCGGCTGAGACGACTATGTGTTGCAGGTCAAAATCGTTTATAAGCTCGATGGAGCGTTTGCGTTCCTTTTGATTCATGTCGTACCAATGGGCTTTTGACCCCTTATCCAGATGCTTGGAATGAAAGCCTGCTCGGATTTCTTTTTCGTCCGAGTTGCAGATGCAGACGCCAAGTAGATATTTTGATGATTCAGTTCCTTGCCCTTGGATGCTTTCATCTCCCCAGGCGGTGCATCCATCGGGCATGGAACTTCCTTATCGTTAGAATAGCTATCTTATTTAATAAGAGTTTATCTAACGGGCTAGTCGTATAGGCCAGTCTCAGCTTGTGTAGCTTTGGATTCCTGGTGTTAGAAGTCCCAATCGTCATCGTCGGTTTCCTCGACCTTGTTGGCGGTGGTCGCGCCGGTTGAGGTCAGGGATGAGACGGCTGATACGCCCGCGGCTCCGGAATTTGACGTGGCGAAACCGGCGTTGGCAAGGGCGCTGGAGCCGACGCCGAACAGGCTGGAGGATTTGAACGCGGCGGTAACGGATTCCATATCGCTGAGCTCGTCGGTGACGGCCGGGTTCGGCTGGCTGATCTCGGCGGGGAAGAGGGCCGGGTAGCCCAGGTAGGAGAGGGCCTTGTTGGCGTTGAGGCTCAGGAATTTCTCGATGTCGTCGTCGAGGCCGAGGTCCGCGTACGGCAGCGTGTAGTTGTAGTCCTCCTCGGCGAAATACAGGTTGTTGGCCAGGTCGTAGGCATACTGGCGCATGGTTTCGCGGGTTGCGTCGTCGAGCCTCCCAAGCCCGCGCTGGTAGATGGTGCCAAGGTAGGCGCTGGAGGTCGCGATGTCGCGGTTGATCAGGCGGATGATGTCGGGGGTTTTTGTCATCATGCCGCGGCTCGAGAGCCACATCGGCAGGTAGAATCCGGACTCCACGACCAGCGATTCGGCCAGCACGGCTGCCGCCAGACGCTCGAGTGCTCCGAGGTCAGGGGCGGAGCTGGCGGTGGGGCTGTCTCTGCCGTTTGTGTCCACGGAATCGGGATTCGTCGCCTCTGGCACCGCGCTTTCCGTTGAGGAAGCGACATTTGCTGAATCGTTGCCATTGTTGGGTTCTTGGCTTGATTCGATGTCGCCGGAGTTCATGATGCCGGCCGGGCGAGGAGTGGCCGCGTAGACCTCGTTGAGCAGGCGCAGCTTCTCCTGCATGGAGTCATTGGAGCCTGCCCAAGTGAACGGGGACTGGGTGGAAGCGTTGCCATTATTGGCTTCGCTGCCGTTCGCGTTCTGGTCAATAGCGCCGAGCAGCGTCGAATACGCCTTGGTATGCATGGACTCCATGAACGCGATGGCGGTCAGCGCGGCCGGCTGCATACTCGATGCGAGGTCTGTTTGCGCAGCGTCGCTTTCGTTGGAGCTTTTGCCCTCACCGATATGTCGCTGCGCGTCTGCCGTCAACGCGCTAGTCGCCGCGGTCGCCTGCAGCGATTCGACGCTTGCCAATCCCGCGAAAATGCGGGCGAGCGCGGTCCGCTCGGTATCGCTCAGTCCGCGCATATCCTCGGCGTCATCGGCCAGTGAGATCTGCTCCGGCGTCCACAGGTTGGCCGTCATGGCGGCGAAGGCGTCGCGGTCGGTGTCGGCCGCCGCGCCCGCGAGGGTCCAGTTCATCGGGGTAAAAGTCATGAGAAATCCTTCGAATGCGAATATGCGGATGCTGCTTAAAGGATACCGACTCCCGCGCCCCGCTACGCCCACAGAAAGACCCGCCGTGTCCAAGGAATAACCGGTACCTTCCCATCTTTGCGGTACCGATTTTGTGGTTAAGTGGGCGCTTCGGGAGTTGAGTGGGTGTCTTACTGCCGATGCAGTGCCGGATTCCGTTCTATTGTGAGGCGTTTGCTCTCAGGAAGGCACCCACTTAACGTGCAAAGCACCCACTTGACGATTCTGGAGCTCTTTCGCGCCTTCGATTAGACAGTTTCTCGTATTTCAGCGGCCGGAGATGAGTTTCACCGCAATCAAAATCAAGCCCTACAGCACGGATCGGGTGTCGTTCTCATACGAATTGCGCCCCTGCCCGGTGGCCGCCGTGGTGCCACCGTCGACGGGCACCACCAGACCGGTGAGATATGCGGCGTCGTCCGAGGCCAGGAACAACGCGATGCCGGCGCAGTCCTCGGGCCGACCGGTGCGGCCGAGTGCGACCCGCTGAGTGTAGGGTGCCACGCGTTCGGGGTCGCTCCACACCTCCTTGTTGATGTCGGTCTCGATGAACCCGGGCGCGAAGGCGTTGACGCGCACGCCCTTGGCGCCGTAATCGAGCGCCACGCAACGCACGAAACCGTTCATAGCGTGCTTGGTGGAGTTGTAGGCCGTCTGCCCCCAGTCACCATAAAGCCCGGAAACGGAGGTGTCGACCACAATGTTGCCATGCGATTTGATGAGGTGCGGCAAGGCCTCCTTGGTGAGGTAGAAGAGCCCGTCGAGGTTGACCGAGAAGAGCTTGTGCCACACCTCGTCCGAGACATGCTCCACCTCGCCGCCCTCGAAGATGCCGGCGTTGGAGACCACCACGTCAAGATGCCCGAACTCGTCCACCACCGATTGCACAAGCTTCCGAACCTGCGCGTGGTCGGAGACGTCGGTGATATGCGTGTGGCCATTCGCGTAGCCTTGCACGGTCTCATCGAGAGGAGCCTGCCGCCGCCCCACAGCCACCACGGTCGCGCCGTTGTCGAGAAAGCCTTGCGTGATGGCCCGGCCGATGCCCGTCCCGCCGCCGGTGACGATGACGACTTTGCCATTGAAATCGTAAGTGTTATGGGTCATCGGAACTCCTTCGTTGGAATATAGATTATAATTTTCACAGATAACGCACAAGTCGGCAGATAGGAAATCAGGAATGGCGGAATATCGCCGATTCCAAAAACCTATCTGCCGACTTGTGCGTTTAGTATCAGAGCATGCAGCTGACGCAGCCCTCGACCTCGGTGCCCTCAAGCGCCTGCTGGCGGATGCGGATGTAATAGAGGGTCTTGATGCCCTTGCGCCAAGCATAGATCTGCGCCTTGTTGAGCTCACGTGTGGTGACGCCCGCGGGGAAGAAGAGGGTCAGCGAAAGGCCCTGATCGACGTGCTGGGTGGCCTCGGCGTAGGTGTCCACGATCTTCTTCCAGCCGATTTCGTAGGCGTCCTCGAAGTACTCGAGGTTGTCGTTGGTCATGTACGGCGCCGGATAGTAGACGCGGCCGACCTTGCCTTCCTTGCGGATCTCGATCTTTGAGGCGATCGGGTGAATCGAGGAGGTGGAGTGGTTGATGTAGGAGATCGAACCGGTCGGCGGCACGGCCTGCAGGTACTCGTTGTAGATGCCGTCCTTCAGGATCTCGTCGCGCAGCGCTTCCCAGTCGGAGACTGTGGGGATGCGGATGCCGAAGCGCTCGAAGAGGTCCTTGACCGTCTGGGTCTTGGGCTCGAGTGAGCGGCGGCCGTCGGTGTACTTGTCGAAGTAGTTGCCCTGGCCGGCGGCCTTGGCGTAATCGGACTTGTCGAAGGTCGCGAAGGCATGGCCGCGCTCGACGGCCAGCTTGTGGGAGGCCTTGTAGGCGTGGTAGGCCACGGTCATGAAGTACATGTCGGTGAAGTCCAGCGCCTCTTCGGAGCCATAATGCATGCGCTCGCGGGCAAGGAAGCCGTGCAGGTTCATCTGGCCGAGGCCGATGGAGTGGCCTTCTTCGTTGCCGCGCTTGATGGACGGCACGGAGTCGATGTGGGTCTGCTCGGAAACGGAAGTCAGGGCGCGGATCGCGGTCTCCACCGGATCGGCCAGGCCGCCGTCCATCGCCTTGGCGATGTTCAAGGAACCGAGGTTGCAGGAGATGTCCTTGCCCACGTGGTCGTAGCTGAGGTCGTCGTTGAAGGTCGAAGGCTCCTGCACCTGCAGAATCTCGGAGCAGAGGTTGGACATGGTCACGCGGCCGTCGATCGGGTTGGCGCGGTTGACGGTGTCCTCGAAGAGGATGTAGGGGTAGCCGGACTCGAACTGCACCTCGCCGAGGGTCATGAAGAACTCACGGGCGTCGATATAGGTCTTGTGGATGCGGTCGTCGTGGAGCATCTCGTCGTACTTTTCGGTGACGCTGATATCCGCGAACGGCTTGCCGTAGACGCGCTCGACATCGTAGGGGGAGAAGAGGGCCATCTTCTCCTTGCGCTTGGCGAGCTCGAAGGTGATGTCGGGAATGACGACGCCGAGCGACAGCGACTTGATTCGCGTCTTTTCGTCGGCATTCTCGCGCTTGGTGTCGAGGAATCGCAGGATATCGGGGTGGTGCGCATTGAGGTACACAGCGCCTGCGCCCTGACGTGCGCCGAGCTGGTTGGCGTAGGAGAAGGAGTCCTCGAGGAGCTTCATCACCGGCACGACGCCGCTGGACTGGTGCTCGATGTGCTTGATCGGGGCGCCCTGCTCACGCAGGTTGGTCAGCAGCAGGGCCACGCCGCCGCCGCGCTTGCTCAGCTGCAGGGCGGAGTTGATGCCGCGGGCGATGGACTCCATGTTGTCCTCGATGCGCACGAGGAAGCAGGAGACGGGCTCGCCGCGCTGTGCCTTGCCCAGGTTGAGGAAGGTCGGGGTCGCGGGCTGGAAGCGGCCGGAGAGGATTTCGTCGACGTACTTGACGGCGAGCTTCTCGTCGCCTGCCGCCAGCTCAAGTGCCACGGCGGCGCTGCGCTGCGGGAAGTCCTCGAGGTACTGCTTGCCGTCGAAGGTCTTCAGCGCGTAGGAGCGATAGAACTTGAAGGCGCCGAGGAAGGTCTCGAACTCGAAGCCGAAGTCCTCGACGTGCTTGTAGAAGGAATCCAGGAACTCGGGGGTGTACTGGTCGAAGACGGCCTTCTCGTAGTAGAGGTTGTCTTCCAGGTACTTGATGCGCTCGGCGGTGGAGCTGAACTTCATCGTGTTCTCGGCGACGTGGCCGTTGATATAGGCGCGCTCGGCCTCCTTGTCCTTGTCGAACTGGATCTTGCCGTCCTCGTCGTAGAGGTTGAGCATCGCGTTGAGCGAATGGTAGTCGTGCTCCGGGTCGAAACCGGTGTCTTCGACGGTGTTATCCATGCTCAGCGCTGTGTCGTTGAGAGCCATTTGTTGGTTCCTTTCAGGAATTTGCTGGTGATGATTAAAAGCCACACACCCAAAGCGGGGCATTTAAAATAGGAAGGGCGGAATTCCGCCGAACGGTTTTTAAATACCCCCTTTTGGGTGTGCGTAAGATTTATTCTTTGAGGAAGAAGTCCCTCACGCCCTCGCGCACCTGGCGCTGGTCGTCCGGCGTGCCCAAGAGTTCGAAATTATACATGAACGGGACGTGGCACTTCTTGGAAATGATGTCGCCTGCCGCACAAAACGCGGTGGCGAAGTTCCTGTTTCCCGAGGAAATGACGCCGCGGATGAAGCTGCGGTTTTTGTGCCCGTTCAGGAATTTGCGGATTTGCGGGAGCAACGCTTTCGCAATATTGCCGCCGCCGTAGGTCGGTACGATCAGGACGTAAGGTTCGCGCACCTGCAGTGGCGCCTCTTTCGGACGCAGCGGGATGCGATAGACGTTGATGCCCTCGTCGGGGAAGCCGCAGCTTTCGATGAAGCGTGCGGTGTTGTTGGAGACCGAGGAGAAGTAGACCACGGCGCCGATGTGCTCGCCTTGGGCTTTGGCCTCGGGTTCGCTGGGGGTCAAGCATTCGTCGTCGAAAGGTTGCGATTCGGCGGTTGTGTTGGCCTCGTTGGTTGTGCTGGGCGTGCTGGATATACCGGTCGCGCCGGTCGCGCCCGCCTTGCCTGCCGCAGCCGTTTGCCTATGGTCGGCCGGATTCGCCTGTGCCGCCTGCGACGCCGCCGATTCCGTGGTTCGCTGGGTTGTGTCCACGTTGGTGGCGTCATCAATTGCCGCGTCCGCCATCATCGCCTTCTCTCTAAGACTCGTTGGTTTGCTGTGATTATCGGGTTGCTTGACTTCATCGCGACGCGGTCACGCGAGAACCGTGCTGCCTTCCGCCTTGGCGGCGACGGCCTGCTCCGACGTGGAAGATGCCGCGAGCTGTTTGATCAGGTCGGGGCGGTAGCCGCTCCAGGAGGAGTCGGGGGTGATGACCACGGGTGCCTGGCGGAAGCCGGCCTCGGTGAGCTGCTCGAGCGTGGAGGGGTTTTCGGTCAAATCCACGGCCTCGAACGCGATGTTGGCGCGCTTGAGCTGGCGCTTGGTCGCCTCGCACTGCGGGCAACGTGGTTTGGTGAAAACGGTGACGGTCATCATAGCCTCCGAATCGATGTGTTTGATGTCTTCAGCTACCCAGACTACATGTGTGTAGTTCCAAACTGAACCCCAACTTCTAGTAGCGTGTCGTACTTTGAGGCACTAGATATAGTGGTTCGGCGTCAAAACGCAATAAGCGCAAGGGCTGCGCGGAAGTGCCTTTTTCGGGCCTGGATTCGCAGTGTGCGCTATGTCACAAACGGGCCTGTTTTTATCCCCACGGTCACCTTTGAAATGTGAATGGGGGTGGATAACTTGGTGGATTTTTCACGTCGGTTTGGCTGGTGAAATTGCGGTCGCGGAAGACGCTGTTTCGATGTATTTGTCATGCAAATTATGGTCGGCAAAATGAAGCCGGTACCAAAGCGAAGGTTTAGTTAAAACAGATAACTACCTATATATAAGAAATTACTTATCCTCGCGCAGCGTCTCGATGACGGCCCGCGTCGAGCGCTCGATCTCGTCGATGGTCGCGTCGCGCTTCTCCGCGGTCACGTTCTTGCCGCTGAGCAGGCGCATGCCGCTGGAGACGATGCCCTCGGTCAGCGAGATGCCCACCTTCGGGGCGCTGGGGGAGAGCTCGTTCCAGGCCCTTACGATTGGCGCGTTGACGCGCTGGTGGATGGTCAGCTGCTTGGGGTCGCTGGGCTGCTCGCCCTCGGACCGTGCCACGCCGCGTTTGGTGCAGAACGGGTCGTTGGCCGCCAGCTTGTCCCTTGTATCTTGTGTGTCTTGCGTGGTTTCGGGGGTTGGCGCTGCCCCTGAGTTGTCGACCGATGAAGTCTCCGCTCCCTCTTGGCTTGCGGAATCGTCTTGGCCGTCTTGACCGCTTTCGCCGTCTTCCCCGGCCCTGCCGTCTCCGCGCTGCCGCCAAAGCTCGCCGTTCTCGCTGTATTCCTCAGCGTCATCCAGTGGAATCCGCGTCATCCAATCGTGCCCCTGCGCCACGGCCTGCTCCAGATTCACGCGCACCCACGTCGTCACCACGTCGGCCGGGTCGCTGATGCCCTCGAGCGCCCGCTCCAGGGTCTCGATCCATTCGGGCATGTGCCGGTCCATGAGCTTGCGCCGCAGGTCGCGCATGTCGCGCACGTAGCGGTAGATCGAGTTGCGCGCGATGCCGGCCCCCTTGCTCACGGCCGCGGGGGTGAGCGCGTCGCTGCCTTGCTCGCGCATGATGGTCTCCGCCGAGTCGAGCAGGGCGTTCATGGTGCGTTTGCGATGCTCCTCGAGGTTCGCCTCGTTGATGCGTGGCATGTCGTCCCTTTCGTGGTCGTGCGCCGGCCGGTTGGCTTGCGGTCGTTGTTCATTATCCGCCGGCGCGACGTGTTGTCATGCAAATCACCGCGCCGATGGTGACATTGACTTGCGGATTCCATATTACCGACGTATAGTCGCACAAGGTTTGCGACAGCGTGTCGCAAAAATATACGTCCGCCGGATATTTGTCTGTCATTCACCGCGGATTCAAGATCGTCGTCAATAGATTAACCGGAAAGACCTTATGGCTATCAATCAGTCTTCACAATCCCAGCGGTCCACAGGCGGGCCCGCGACTTCGGGCGTCGCCGGAGCCCCGAACGCCCCTGTTGCCCCCGCCACTGTTCGCGCGGAGCCGAAACCACCGTGGGGCGCGCTGTGGGTGCTCGCCCTGGCGCTCGCCATGATCGTGCTCGACAGCTCCATCGTCAACGTCTCCATGCCCGTCATGATCCGCGAGATCGGCCTCAACCTGACCGATGCGCAATGGGTCACCTCGCTCTACAACATCATTCTCGCCGCGCTGCTGCTCCCCTTCGGCAAACTGGGCGACCTCAAGGGCCGCAAGGCCACGCTGCAGGTCGGCGTCGTCGTGTTCGTCGCAGGTTCCGCCCTCGCCGCCTCGTCCAACGGGGCCGCGCTGCTGCTCACCGCCCGTGCCGTGCAGGCCATCGGCGGCGCGCTGGTCATGCCCTCCACGCTCTCCATCGTCTCCGCCTCATTCCGCGGCAAGAACCGCGCCATCGCATTCGGCGTATGGGGCTCGGTGATGAGCGCGGCCGCCGCCGTCGGCCCGTTCCTGGGCGGCGTGTTCACCCAGACCATCGGTTGGCGCTGGATCTTCCTGGTCAACCTGCCGCTTGGCATCATCGTCTTCGTCGCCTCCATATTCCTCGTGCCGAAAACCGGCGGCAAGGCCGGAGCCTCGGCCATGGGCGGCGCGGCGCGCAAACTGGCCGCGCAAGACGCCTCGAAGTCTGAGGCGAAACCTCAGGGCTTCGACCCGCTGGGCATCGTTTTCTCAGCGCTCGCCTCGGCCTTCCTTATCTTCGGCCTGATCGAAGGCCAGACCTACGGCTGGCTCAAGCCCAAGGGCGACTTCGGTATCGGCGGCCTCAAGTGGGGCGCGACCTGGCCCGTCTCCGTCATCCCGATCTGCATCGTGCTGGGCATCGTCTTCTTCGTGATCTTCGTCCGCACCGAGAACAGCCGCATGCGCCACTCGCGCCCGGTGATGCTCGACCTCACGCTCTTCCGCATCCCCACCTTCGCGCTGGGCAATGTGGCCGCCGCCGCGATCCAGGCCGGCGAGTTCGCCATCATGTTCGTGTTGCCGCTCTACCTTATTAATGTGCGTGGCCTCGCGATGATTCCCACCGGCGCGCTGCTGGCCACCATGGGCCTCGGTGCCATCGTCTCGGGTGGTCTGGCGCGCCCCGTCACCGCGAAAATCGGCGCGCCCCACACCGTCCAGTTCGGCCTGATCGTTGAGATTGCGAGCGTCGTCATCCTGATGGTGATGATGCGTCCGGGCCTGTCGGCCGCGTGGATGCTCGTGCCGTTCGTCATGTACGGCGTCGGTCTCGGGTTCGCCGCCGCTCAGCTCACCAGCCTCGTGCTCTCCGAGGTGCCCGTGGCCCAGTCGGGAGAGGGCTCGGCCACCCAGTCCACCGTTCGTCAGCTCGGTACCGCCATCGGCGCGGCCGTCGCGGGCCTCATGCTTTCGATCATGGTCGGCCATATCGCTCCCGGCGCGTTGTCGGGCGTGCGCGGCCTGTCCTCGCAGGTGGCCGACGGTCTGACCAAGTCGCTTGACGCCTCGGCTGGCTCGGCCATCGTCGGCATCCGCGCCCAGGGAACCCACGGCAAGCTGGGGACGCTCGGCCCGCAGGTCGTCGACGCGATGTCGGCCTCCTTCACCCGCGCCGCCCAATGGACCCTCGTCGCCGCCATGGTCATGCTCGCCATCGGCCTCATCGCCTCCATCTGGGTCGCCCGCGCCGAAAAGCGCGACCGCGGCGAGTGAATCCTCAAGGTCCGCTCGCACTTAACCTATGGTTGCCGAACGATACCCTGCTGTTTTCAGTTAGTTACTTTTGGTAACCATGGTTAAGTGTGAGCGTCCCCTCGCTATAAAACCCTCCACAATCTCAACTCAAAGAAGTTTTGAGACTATTTAGATATTAACTGTCGCAAAGATGCGAAGTCTGGCAACCCCAGTGCATCCGTTAATCCTTTGATGTTGCTATTTATATGCTGACGGCAGATTTGTGCAATTTCGCCCAGCGATGATGTATTGGACACGTTCACAGTGCCATAAATATCGAAAATGTCGTACGAATTTACCTCTATTTCGTTGAAATTCCGCGATTATTACACAATCGTGATGAAAATGCCAAAATTGTGAACCTTGTCACGGATACGGCATTTCGCAGCAAAAAACGTTTCAAGTCGGCTTGCATCTGGGCACCGCGACCGATAGTGTGCAACGGAAAAGAAATTCAAGGCCGTCGTTTTACCCCGGGCCGGTGTCGTGTCAATGGCGATTCGTTCGCATTGCGCGACACCGGTCTTTTTATATCCCTGGAACGAAGAAACAACGTGACGGCGGCCAGCCAAACCCGTTATTGCAAAGGATTGCCATGTCAACCACTGCTATACAAGCAACGCCGGTCGCGCCGGCCACCGCGCGCGAACCGCGCAAAGCGCCCTCGAAGCGCGATGTCATGCTCGTCTTCATCGGCCTGATGGTCACGATGCTCATGTCGTCGCTGAGCCAGACCGTGCTCTCCACCGCCATGCCGACCATCGTCGGCGACCTTGGCGGCGTCGACCGCATGACCTGGGTCGTCACCGGCTACGCGCTGGCCATGACCGTTATGATGCCGGTCTACGGCCGCATCAGCGACATCTTCGGCCGCAAGCCACTTCTGCTCGTCGCCATCGCCCTGTTCATGAGCGGCTCGATCGTCGGCGCGCTCGCAGGCAGCATGAACCTCCTCGTCACCGCCCGCGTCATCCAGGGTCTCGGTGGCGGCGGCCTCATGATCCTCTCCCAGTCGGCCATCGCCGACGTGGTACCCGCCCGCGAACGCGGCAAGTACATGGGCGTCATGGGCGCCGTCTTCGCCGTCTCCTCCGTGGCCGGCCCGCTCATCGGCGGCTGGCTCACCTCCGGCCCGGGCTGGCGCTGGGCCTTCTGGATGAACATCCCGCTGAGCATCCTCGCCCTCGCCGCCGTCGCGATCTTCCTGCACCTGCCCAAGCCGAGCGCCGAGAACCGTGCCCACGTCGACTACTTCGGCATGGCCCTGATCGCCGCGATCACCGTCATCATCGTGCTGGTCTGCACTAACGCGAGCAAGCCCCACACCTGGAACTGGGCCGAGGTCATCGTCGCGCTCGCCGTGCTGATCGCCCTGTTCATCTTCGTCGAGCTCAAGGTCAAGGAGCCGGTCATGCCCATGACCCTCTTCCGCAACTCCAACTTCGACGTCGCCACCGTCGGCGCCCTGCTCATCGGCGTCGCCATGTTCGGCGTGCTGAGCTACCTGCCGACCTACATCCAGATGACCACCGGCGTCACCGCCACCCAGGCGGGTCTGCTGATGGTGCCGATGATGGCCTCCGTGCTCGTCACCTCCATCATCTCCGGCAACCTCGTCTCCAAAACTGGTAAGTACAAGGCCTACCCGATCGTCGGCACGGTGATCATGGCCATCGGCCTGGCGCTGACCTCCACCCTCAAGGCCGATTCGCCCGTCTGGATGCTCTGCGCCTACACGATGGTCTTCGGCATCGGCCTCGGCCTGGGCCAGCAGATCCTGACACTCATCGTCCAGGACGCCTTCCCCGCCTCCATCGTCGGCACCGCCACCGCCTCGTTCAACTACTTCAAGCAGGTCGGCGCCACCGTCGGCTCGGCCGTCGTCGGCAGCATCTTCACCTCCCGTCTGGGCGATTTCGTGCACAGCAACCTCGCCAGCGCGATGAAGCAGATGGCCGCCAGCGGCATGGCCGGCGACAAGGGCATGGACGCCATGATGGGCGCCGCCCACCTGAGCGCCAGCAGCCTCACCCCGAGCGGCGTCAACGCGCTGCCCGACATGCTGCGCACCCCGATCATCGACGCCTACAACAGCGCCCTGCTGCCCATCTTCATGTGGATGGTGCCGTTCATGATCCTCGCCGTGGTCGTCTTCTTCTTCGTGCGCCAGAAGGAGCTCTCCACCACCATCGAGTAGCGAGGTGCTCGCACTTTTGCTTGGTTGCGAGATTCGATTTCGCAAGATTCCGCCGATTCGTTATTGGTAACCAGGCTAAAGTGCGAGCGCACAATGTGATTGTCCCGTCGATTCCCTCTTGAGAGGTTATCGACGGGACAATTTGCGTAAGCCTGTGAAATCGTTGAGATTCCGCCCTGTCAAAGACTTTTGGCAGGGCTTTTTCATGCTCTGACTTGGAGTGTCCGTTAGCGACGCACACCCAAACGGGGGTATTTAAAATCAAAACGGCTGAAAATGGCCATTTATTTTTTAAATGGGCCTGTTTGGGTGTGTCAGTTTTCCGGTAATTCAAACTTGAGCCAAAAAGACTCAAGTTTTTTCTTCAAATTCGGGAATATAATTTGACAGTTCAAAGTTGAGTGAAGTAGGCTCAGGTTTTGGAACATCAATCAGGTGCGAACCTGGATGCGGGCCGCGAACGGGAATCGAAACTCCCGGAAGCGGCGACCGGACCCGAGCGAACAGATGTGAAACGAACGAATATAAGGAGAACGAACATGGGACGTGCAGTAGGTATTGATTTGGGCACCACAAACTCTTGCATCGCGACGCTCGAGGGCGGCGAGCCCACGGTCATCGTGAACGCCGAGGGCGCCCGCACCACCCCGTCGGTGGTCGCGTTCAGCAAGTCCGGCGAGATTCTCGTCGGCGAGGTCGCCAAGCGTCAGGCCGTGACCAACGTCGACCGCACCATCAGCTCGGTCAAGCGCCACATGGGCACTGACTGGTCGGTGGACATCGATGGCAAGAAGTGGACTCCGCAGGAGATTTCCGCTCAGATTCTTATGAAATTGAAGAGGGACGCTGAGGCGTACCTGGGCGAGCCGGTGACCGACGCGGTCATCACCTGCCCCGCATACTTCAACGACGCGCAGCGTCAGGCGACCAAGGACGCCGGCAAGATCGCAGGCCTCAACGTGCTGCGTATCATCAACGAGCCGACGGCCGCGGCTTTGGCTTACGGCCTTGAGAAGGGCAAGGAAGACGAGCGCATCCTGGTCTTCGATCTCGGCGGCGGCACCTTCGATGTGTCCCTGCTGGAGATCGGCAAGGACGACGACGGCTTCGCCACCATTCAGGTGCAGGCCACGAACGGCGACAACAAGCTCGGCGGCGACGATTGGGATCAGAAGATCATCGATTGGCTCGTCGGAGAGGTGAAGAACAAGTACGGCGTCGACCTGTCCAAGGACAAGATCGCGCTGCAGCGCCTGAAGGAAGCCGCGGAGCAGGCCAAGAAGGAGCTCTCCAGCTCCACTTCGACCAGCATCTCGATGCAGTATCTCGCGATGACCCCCGACGGAACGCCTGTCCACCTGGACGAGACGCTCACCCGCGCGCACTTCGAGGAGATGACCTCCGACCTGCTCAACCGCTGCCGCACGCCGTTCAACAACGTGCTGCACGATGCGAACATCTCCGTGAGCGACATCGACCACGTGGTCCTCGTCGGCGGCTCCACCCGTATGCCCGCCGTCAAGGAGCTCGTCAAGGAGCTCACCGGTGGCAAGGCCGCGAGCCAGTCCGTCAACCCGGATGAGGTCGTGGCGGTCGGCGCCGCGGTGCAGTCCGGCGTCATCAAGGGCGACCGCAAGGACGTCCTGCTCATCGACGTCACCCCGCTTTCCCTCGGCATCGAGACCAAGGGCGGCATCATGACCAAGCTCATCGACCGCAACACCGCCATCCCGACCAAGCGCAGCGAGGTCTTCTCGACCGCCGAGGACAACCAGCCCTCTGTGCTGATCCAGGTCTACCAGGGTGAGCGCGAGTTCGCCCGCGACAACAAGCCGCTGGGCACCTTCGAGCTGACCGGCATCGCTCCGGCTCCCCGTGGCGTCCCGCAGATCGAGGTCACCTTCGACATCGACGCCAACGGCATCGTGCACGTGTCCGCCAAGGACAAGGGCACCGGCAAGGAGCAGTCGATGACCATCACCGGCGGATCCGCCCTGCCGAAGGACGAGATTGACCGCATGGTCAAGGAAGCCGAGACCCACGAGGCCGACGACAAGAAGCGCAAGGAGGAGGCCGAGACGCGCAACACCGCCGAGTCCTTCGCCTACCAGATCGAGAAGCTGGTCAACGACAATAAGGACAAGCTCTCCGATGACGTGGCCAAGGAGGTCACCGACGACGTCAACGCCCTCAAGGAAGCCCTGAAGGGTGACGACATCGACAAGATCAAGGCCGCCCAGGAGAAGCTGACCACCTCGTCGCAGAAGATCGGCCAGGCGCTCTATGCCCAGCAAGGCGCCGAGGGTGCCGCTGGCGCTCAGGGTGCGGCTGGTGCTGCAGGTGCGGCCGGTGCAGGCTCCAGCACGTCCTCGTCCGATGACGACGATGTGGTTGACGCCGAGGTCGTGGACGATGACGACGACAAGAAGGACAATAAGTAATCGTGCCAGGGTTCGATAAGGACGATTATCTGAAGGATCTGCCGGATCCCGACGACGCCTGGCTCCGCCCATTCGGCGGGGCCGGTGCGCCGGGCGAGGGATTCGGCGGTCCGTCGGATGGAAGCGATTCCAACGCCGAAGTCGGGCCCGAGCATGCCAAGGCCGGCGAGACCGGCAAGAAGGCGGGTGAAACAATGAGCTCCGAAGAGTCGAATAACAAGGACGACGAAGCGAAGCGGACCGCACAAGGTGCCGCCGCCTCAGCTGCCGATGGCAGCGATGCTGGCGCGAATGCAAACGCGAACGCGAGTCAGGCGGGCGCGAGCCAGCCTGGCGACCAGAACGATGCCGACAAGACTTCAGGCCAGACCGCGAACGGCAACGCCGATAACGGTGCCGCCGCCGAGGGCAATGCCAACAAGGACGGCGATGGCGAAGGCAACAAGCTGACGCCACTTGGCCAGGCGAAGAAGGAAGCCGCCGACTATCTCGAGGCGCTCCAGCGTGAGCGCGCCGAGTTCGTCAACTTCCGCAACCGCTCCAAGAAGGAGCAGGAGATCTTCCGCCAGCATGGCATCATCGATGTGCTGACCGCGTTGCTCCCGGCTCTGGACGACATCGACCGCATCCGCGAGCACAGCGAGATGGACGATTCGTTCGTCGCCGTGGCCTCGAAGATCGACAAGGCCTTCGAGAAGTTCGGCGTCGAGAAGTTCGGTGAGAAGGGCGAGACCTTCGACCCGACCAAGCACGAGGCCATACTTCACAAACCGGACGCGAACGCGACCGAGGAGACCGTGGACACTGTGGTGGAGGCCGGCTATCGCATCGGCGACCGCGTGATTCGCGCGGCCCGCGTGGTGGTGGCATCTCCGCAGGCTTAGCGGGTTCCGCATACGCCGTTGGTGCGGCTCCCCGTTCGGCGGAGGGTCGCACCTATTGGTATCAGGAAGGTTTGGTATCTGGCTAGGAACAAAGGCTGAGCCCCATGAAGGAGGGCAGTGAATATGGCCGAGAATGAATGGCTTAACAAGGATTTTTACAAGGTGCTCGGCGTCTCGAAGGACGCGACCGAGCAGGAGATCACCAAGGCTTACCGCAAGCTCGCGCGTAAGTACCATCCGGATCTCAACAAGACCAAAGAGGCCGAGGAGAAGTTCAAGGACATCTCCGAGGCGTACGACGTGCTGAACAACAAGCAGGAGCGTCAGAAGTACGACGCCATCCGCCAGTTCGCCGGCGGCGGGGCCCGTTTCGCGGGCGGCTCCGGCCAAGGTGGATTCGGTGGGGGAGCGGGAGACTTCTCCGACATCTTCGGTTCGATGTTCGGTGGTGGCGCCGGTGGTCCCGGCAACATCCGCTTCTCCACCTCGGGCTCGGGCGGCGGCCCGACCAACCTCAACGACATCTTCTCGATGTTCGGCAACGCGGCTGGCCAGGGCGCGGGCGGTTACGCCGGTGCCGGCGCAGGCTCGCCCTACGGTGACATGGGCGGCTCCAGCACCTATCGCGAGCCCCCAACGCCCAAGCGCGGCGAGGACCGCAACTCGAAGATCACCCTGACCTTCCGCCAGGCGGTCAAGGGCGCCACGGTCTCGCTGAAGGCCGGCGGCCGCAAGTTCAAGACCCGCATCCCGGCCGGTGTGAAGACCGGCCAGAAGATCCGCCTCCCCGGCAAGGGGCGCGCGGGCAGCGGTGGCGGCGCGAATGGCGACATGTATCTGCACATCACCGTCAAAAGCGACCCGAAGTTCTCGATGGAGGGCCACGACATCGTGATGCCGTTGCCGATCACCATCGGGCAGGCGGTGTCGGGCGCGCGCGTCAAGGCGCGTGACTTCGACGGTGACGAGGTGACGTTCAAGGTGCCGGCGGGCACGTCGAGCGGCGCCGAGGTCCGGATTGGCGGCAAGGGCGTTCCTGGTCGTGATGGTGATTTGGTCGGACGCGTGGAGATTCGCGTGCCGAGCAGGCCCACCATGGCGCAGAAGCGCGACGCCAAGGAGTTCGACAAGAACTCCGGCGAGTTCGTCGACGAGGTGGCCCAGGAGCGGGAGTGATGTCCCGCCTGTGATGTTGATGGAGTTTCGGAATGACCGGCGGGCCAGGTGCTCGCCACGAATTCCGAGGCTTTCCGGCCGGGCTGGAGTTGTGATATTCCGGTTCGGCTTTGATGGGTCTGCGTGTGGTTCCCTGCATGATGTGGGGAGCCGGATGTAGGCCAATTCAGTGGTTGTGGGCTGGCTAGACAATTGAATAATGTGTGGTTGATAAAGTGGCCAATACTGTAATACATGTATTGCCGACCGTGTGAAGCGGAACCAGGCAGGGCTGTGCGGAATAAGCAGCTGATATTGCGGGTTTCGCGGATCTCGCAAGCGATACCAAGCGTTGGCTGTTGATGAAAGCAAAAGGGGATGATGGTGATGGCGCGAATCTCTCATGAGGTGCAGGCGTTGTACGGGCTGTGCGCCGTCGCGCTGGTCGAGCGCCGCGCCGACTTGGATGGCGCCGACGACGTGGGCTTCGACATCGACCTGCCCGTCTTCAGCGTCGGTCGTGCCGCGCAGCTGGCCGACATCCATCCCCAGACCCTGCGCCAATACGACCGCCAGGGGCTCATCGTGCCCCAGCGCACCGAAGGTGGCGCGCGCCGCTATTCCCTGCGCGACGTCGACAAGCTGGCCCAGGCCCAGAAGATGAGCCAGGACGACGGCATCAACCTCGCCGGCATCTCCCGCATCCTCGATTTGCAGGAGGAGAACCGCCAGCTGCGCCGCGAGGTGCGCCGGCTCAACCGTCCGCGTGGCTCGAGCATTTTCGCGGCGGATTCCGATGGCGACATCACCGAGGTGCAACGCTCGCGCCAGGCCCGTCGCTGGCGTCACGACGTGCGCGCCCACACCCGTGAGCTGCCCGCGCGTCCTTATTATGAGGGCGATTCCGGGGCTTATGATTCCGGTGATTTGAACGCAAGCGGCGACCGCCATGGTCGCGATGGTCGTGAGGGCCGTGAGAGTCGTGAACAAGACCGAATCGAAGAATTTGATGAGCAAGGGCGTCACCGCGCGGCCGAGGGGCGTGACGACCGTCGCGTCGATCCGTTCCGCGCCGCGCGCTCCATGGTCGTATGGGGCGATTACCTCGACTGACCCTTGGGGGAGGATTGGCCTTTCTCTGCTGATTTTCGAGGCAAGTTCCGCCGCGACTTTCTGCCCATATTTCTGTCGGCCATATTTTCAATCCGGTTATATTCAGCCATATTCGAACGCGGCATGACCGGCATGGCGTAGGCTGGAACTCGGCAGAACGCGAACTAAGAGAATGGAATTGATGCGATGCAGGCGATGAGCCCGAAGAACGACAACGTGACCGGCCGCGAGCCGGCGCTCAAGGCCCTGCTATGGGATATGGACGGCACGCTCATCGACTCCGAGCCTTACTGGCATCAGGTCGAGATGGACATTGTGCACGAATACGGCGGCTCCTGGAACGAGGAGATTGGCTGGCAGTGCTCGGGCATAGCCGTTCCGATCGTCGCCCAGACGATGGTGGACCACGGCGTGAAGCTGCCGCCCGAGCGGATCGTGCGTTTGCTGATCGAGGGTGTGGCACGCAAGGAGTTCGAGCATATGCCGTGGATCGAGGGCGTGGAGGATGTGCTGCGCTCGCTCGCCGCTGCCCATATTCCATCCGTCTTGGTCACCGCCTCGCCGCGTCGGATGGCCGAGAACCTCGTGAGCCAGGCCCCCGACGGCGTGTTCGTCGGCTACGTCTGCAGCGATGACGACCTGCCCAAGAAGCCCGACCCGGCACCGTATCTCGCCGCCGCTAAGGTGGTCGGCGTCGTGCGGCCGGCCAATGCCGACGCCGAGCAAGAGCGTGCGTTCCGCAGGGAGATGGCGCGTTGCGTCGCCATCGAGGACTCCATGACCGGCCTCGAGTCGGCCGTCGCCTCGGGCGCGACCACGATCGCCCAGACCGGTTTCATTGGCACCGACACATCCCACGGCCCGCAATTTGCCTCGATCAGCGGTTACGAAGGTCTTGACGCCGCCCGTCTCAACGAGTACGCGGCGCAACGGCTGGCTGCGTTCGACGACGAAGCGGCTGCCAAGTAAGCCGTCGAGTAGTCGTAAAGCTGCCAGAGACGACGAAACCCCTCGGAATCCGAGGGGTTTCTTGATGGCGGAGGATGCGAGATTCGAACTCGCGAGGCTGTTACACCAACACGCTTTCCAAGCGTGCGCCATAGGCCACTAGGCGAATCCTCCAGCTTGCATGCCTAGCGAGTTTCGTCGCCTAGACACAACTTAAATAAGATACCATGCCTTGAAGACGTTCGCAATCCATGAAATAGGCGTGTTTTGGTGTGAGGCGAGCCGGTTCGGCGTCATCATGTCGCTGCCGATATATGTTCGTTTGAACGTGATAAGGGAACATCGCCGAAACATTGGCGTTGGGCGGCTGCATTGTGCGAAAGTATGGTAAATCCAATGCAACATATGGCAACTTATGCGAGGTGCATTGTGCTGATGATGGTTATGTCGACGAGGATATGACAGCCGTAATGCCAGGCGTTGGCGCTTTAAAATCGCCTGAATTCAAGGAAATACAAGGTCTAACATCACTTGAATCACAAGGTTGCATAAGTTCGTCGGAACCTCGTACTGGGGGAATAGGCGGACTGGAGAGCAGCAAAAGGTAAGAGACGTAAAAGAAAACGTCCAAAGATCACGAAAGCAACAAAACGGCGGGTCCGCGAGCGAATCTTCATGATTGAAGTCGTCGCGAACCCGCCGTCGTTTCGTTTTTAGTAATGGTCTCGGGTAATCAGGTCAACTCAGCCAATTCAACTCAGTCGTTCCGATTAGCCCAGGCCAGCCGTTCAGGCCAGTCATTCAAACCAGCCCAACCCAACTCACTGAGAGACCATAACGACCAAATCCGAGCTCAGTCCTCGTCCTTGGTCTCAATCGCAAAGTTGCGCTCATAGTGCAGGAACATGGTGGCGCCGTAACGATCAACGTCGCGGTGCGTGAAGAGCATGCGGATCGCGAAGGCGGTCTGCACGTCGTATGGCAGTGCCTTGAACGCCGCGTGGGCGTCCCAATTCGGCGGCGCGATGGCCTTGTCGGGGACGTAGGCATAGCCGTAGCCGTCCTCGTCCACGTAGCCCATGAAGGGCAGGTCCCAAGCGTTGTGGTCGGTCAGCTGCTTCTTGAAGTCCTCTACCTGAGCGAGGGACTCGTCGCTGATGCCGAATTTCTTGGCCACCTTGTTGGCCGCCGCGGTCTTCTCGGCCGCGGTCTTGCCATAGAGCGACGGGTCTACGACGATGGTTTTCTCATCTGCCATGATGTGCTTCCTTCCTATCGGCCTGAAAGCCAATGGATGGCGGGATTGCGAGGCGAAGAATGTTAGGTGGAACATTCCCCTTCGCTGCGACAACCCCTCTGGATGTCTCCGACACAATGCTGTGCCGACTTCATTAGTGTAGCACAGTCGTGACGTTTGGAGACGTTCATTTTTGTGCGTTTTGTTGCGTCTGCGCATGACAGGTTGTTTTCCGACGCTTTGTCGAAATAAACAAGGAATTCATCGTCGCTAAGCCATCAAAACGAACACGGAAAATGTTCGTTTCGGAGGTGGAGGGAGGTCTTACTGGTACTACCGCACTGACTTATGAAGTGCCGGTCGTGGTGGACGCGGTTGTTGTTACGCGAACGTGAAGTAATGGTTCGGGGAGAGCGTGAAGAGCAGATATTGCACCGGCTATCTGCTGAATTTTTATGGTGCGGTTTCGTCGAAGCCCTGGCTTTGAGGATTTTAGGAGCCGTTCGTGCGAAAACTGTTAGGATTTCGCTAATGTTTTGGGCGATTTCGATGGGATAAGCGACTTCTAGTTAATAGATAAGTGTTGTTACATTTATTCGCAATATTTCAGGCATTTTAAAGAAGCTATCGTAACTAAGTTGCTGTCAATAAGCTGCGTAAGTGTTGTGATTTCGGTGAAATTTCAGTGTAATGCGTCTGAGAGTGAAAGATTGACACTAGCATGTAACTAGTTGAATAGATGGCTTGTGCTGTGGACTCATATTTTTAGGCTGAATAAATTTAGCCAAGATGTGATTATGATTCCATGGACCTAGGGAGGTTATTTTGATTCGTGATGTGAGAAATAACAGGCGGGTGACGAATTTCTCTAAAGTGGCGACGAAAACTGTAGCTGCGTTGGGAGGAATAGCGCTAACTATGCTTGTGGCAGTTGCGCCTGCGAATGCGGCTACTGATGTGAATTTGGATGCTCCCAGTGTTTCTTCGTCTGTTCACGGTTCGCAGGCAGAGCCGGGAACAAGAACCATCGGAGACCAACCTGCTGTTGCGCAGCAGAATGCAAAAGACGCGATGCCGGATAATCCAAGCCAGAAGCTACCCAGCAGGGTGAGTGAAGCCATTCCCGATAATGCAAAGGTGGTTTCTAAGGATCTTGCGGTTACCACTGATGGCCAAGTCAAGAATGTGGAGACGGGGGCGCCGGTCACCGATCCGAAGCTTGTGGGTACGGCTGACCAGCAGCCTGATCCTCTTGCAAAAACGAATGGCGTTCGATTTATTCCAGTAAATGCTTCTGAGGTTAAGAAGGCTGTGGCTGCAAACGGTGGAGATGTCCAAGCTGGCGACTCTTCATCTTCGTCGGCGGATTCTGCTTCGGTCTCGAAGAGCTCTTTACGGTCTACGAGTCCTAAAAGTAGCCAGAACGGCGTTGTCAAGAGTGCCGTTGGAAATGAAACGAATGGTACGGTAAACAATGCGCGTTTGCAGGATAACGGTTACGGTGCGTATTGGGGTAGTTATAACGGTACTCAGGCGTTCTTTGAGCGTGGTGGCAATCTTTTCGCTCAGCAAGCTAAGGGTGTTATTGATGTTTCGGAGCATCAGGGAACGATTGATTGGCAAACTGTAAAAAATTCCGGAGTTGAAGGCGCAATCATCCGTGTTGCATTCGGTTGGGGGAACCGGCTGGATTATCAGGCGGCTCGGAATATCAGTGAGTGCAAGCGATTGGGCATTCCCTTTGGAGTTTATTTCTATTCGTATGCCTATGACTATGACACGGCTACCCAGGAAGGTTTTGATGCTGTCAACAAATTGCGTGAAGTTGGCGTTAATCCCGGCGATTTGAGTTATCCGGTGTTTTATGACCTTGAGAGCTGGGATTGGTCTGGCCATTATCCGCCCACAGATCCTGCGGTTTACGATAGCATGGTCAATACATGGTACTGGTGCTTGCAACATTTTGGGTATAACAATCTCTCAGTGTATTCCTATACATACTATTTGGATACGGCGCTGAATTCGGGGAATATTCGGTCAAAGACTCGTTGGGTGGCAAGTTATGGTCCTCGGACTAATTTTGGCTATTCGACTAATGACCGTGGATGGCAGTATGCGAGTAATGGCTCTATAAATGGTATTTATGGTTCAGTTGACATCAACGCCTTTGGTAATTATTGGTATCAAAGCGCTGTTGATTTAGCGACATTCAAGCGAGATGAGGATATAGCTGTCTGTGGAGTGGTGAATACCCCTAATCCGAATGTTGAATATGAATTCCTTTCATATGATCTTGCAGCGAAAGTTTGGAAACCAATAGCTTGGTGGCAAGATGCCAATTGCGCTGGATGGACAGAAAACGTTGGCGATTATTGGCTGCATCTTGAAGTGCGAGATAAGGCAAGCCAAAATATCATTGGCACGAAGACGATAGTTATGCGCTACTCGACGAATGCTACGATTACGGGCATCTATGTTGGTCCGCAGGGTCGGGATTTGCTGCTTGGTGCGGCGTCTAACGATTCACGAGCTAAGTACGTTATGAAATTATATGATGTATCTGCGAATAAGTGGTTTACTCAATTCAACCAACAATGGGCAGTATGGCATCCGCATCGTGGCGTTTTCTGGGTGGATTATGAACTTTACACGTCTGATGGAAGGCTTGCGGATTCGACGATTCACGTCTTCAGCGTCTAGTAATCGAATCTGAGAACGTTATGGGGGCCCAATCCATAATGGATTGGGCCCCCATAACATTTAAAGTCTCTGTGGAATTCTACAGATTCGACATGATGATTTTGTCTTCAGCCACTTGCAGCAGATGCTGACCGTAGGGGCTCTTGCCGTATTTGTGGGCGGCTTCGAGCAGTTGGTCGCGGCTGATCCAGTTGTTCTCGTAAGCAATCTCCTCGAGCACCGCAATCGGCAGGCCCTGTGCGCGCTCCACGGTGCGCACGAATTCTCCGGCCTCGTAAAGCGAGTCCATGGTGCCGGTGTCGAGCCATGCGTAGCCACGGCCCAGCGTCATGACGTTGAGCGAGTCGTCCTCCAGATACATCTTGTTGAGGTCGGTGATTTCAAGCTCACCTCGAGCCGATGGCTTGACCTGCTTGGCGAAGTCGACGACACGGTTGTCGTAGAAGTAGAGGCCGGTCACCGCGTAGTTCGAAGCCGGATGCTCTGGCTTCTCGACGATGCTTACCGCTTTGTGGTTCTTGTCGAACTCAACGACGCCATAGCGTTCCGGGTCATCGACGTAATAGCCGAACACGGAAGCGCCATGTTCCACTTTGGCGGCGCGCTTGAGCACCTGGCTCAGGCCGTTGCCGTAGAAGATGTTGTCGCCGAGCACCAAGGCGCACGAATCGCCCTGGATGAAGTCCTCGCCAAGGATGAAGGCCTGCGCGAGTCCATCGGGGCTAGGCTGCACCTTGTAGGAAAGGTTGAGTCCGAACTGGCTGCCGTCGCCAAGCAAGCGCTCGAAATTCGGCAGGTCATGTGGCGTGGAAATCACGAGAATGTCGCGAATCCCCGCGAGCATGAGCACGCTCATCGGGTAGTAGATCATTGGCTTGTTGTAGACGGGCAGCAGCTGCTTCGACGTCACGGTCGTCAGCGGGTAAAGTCGGGTTCCTGAGCCGCCCGCAAGAATAATGCCTTTCATGGAATCTCCTTAGTCCTGATTCTGTTTGCGCTTAGCCACGTACTGATCCAGGAGAAGCTCCCAGTCGGCAGGCTCGAACCCGGTTGCGCGAATTTTGCTGAGGTCCAGCGCGCAATGGTGCGGACGACGCGAACCGCCGGTCTGAGCGGCGTACGTGTCAACTGAGTTCGCATCGATGTATTTCGTATCGACGCCTTCCATTTCGAAGATCTTGGCCGCAATGTCGTACCAAGAGGCCACGCGACCGGCGCCGGTGAGGTTGTACGTGCCGTACTCGCAGTTGTTGTCGAGAAGATGGAACAATCCCTTGACCAGATCAGCCACGAAGGTCAGGCGGCCGCTTTGGTCGCTTGGAGCCTGGGCGGTCTGCTTATGGGTTTCGGCCGCTTGTTCGGCCAAGCCGAGCATACGCGTCACGAAGTTCTTGCCATCGCCGACAATCCAGCTCGAGCGGATGATGTAGTGACGAGGAACCGTCGAGATGATGGCGTCGGCAGCGGCTTTGGTCTGGCCATAGACGCCCAAAGGCGCGAATCCTTCATCTTCGGAATGCTTATCAACTGTTCCGTCGAACACGTAATCGCTGGAAATGTGGACCAAAGTGATTCCATGACGAGTGGCGACCTTGGAGAGGTTCGCGACACCTTGGACGTTGGTACGCCAAGCGGTCTTGCGGCCCTCTGGAGTCTCCGCCTTATCTACGGCGGTGAAGGCGGCAGCATTGATGATGGTGCCGTAGAGGTCCCAATCGTAATTGTCGTAGACGCTGGTGTTGGCGATATCGAATGTGTCGGAATCAACGAACTCGAATCCTTCGATATCGTTCTTTTCGGCATAATCGCGAATCGCATGTCCCAGCTGTCCGTTGCAACCGGTCACCAGCGTGCGCTTGGGAGCCATGGGCTTGGCGTCCTTGAGCATCGGGTGGTGCAGGTCGGCCTCGCTACGCTCGCTTTCCGAGAGCGGAATCGGCCATTCGATATGCAGGTCGGGGTCAGCGAGGTTGACGAAGGTGTAGGTCTTCTTTTGCTCAAGCGACCAGTGCGCGTTAACGAGGTAGGTATAGACCGTGCCGTCCTGCAAGGCCTGGAAACTGTTGCCCACGCCACGAGGGACGTAGATTGCACGCGACGGGTCAAGACGGGTGGTGTAGACCTGCCCGAAGCTTTCGCCGGGACGCAGATCCACCCACGCGCCGAAGATCGAGCCGGCGGCGATGGAGATGTACTTGTCCCAAGGCTCGGCGTGGATGCCGCGCGTGACGCCCTTCTTGGCGTTGTAGCTGATGTTGTTCTGCACCGGCCCGAAGTCGGGCAGACCGAGCGCGGTCATCTTGGCGCGCTGCCAGTTCTCCTTGAACCAGCCGCGGTTGTCGCCGTGCACCGGCAGGTCGAACACCAAGAGCCCCGGAATGTTCGTCTTGGTGACCTTCAGGTCCTTCTCGAATTCAAATGCCATATCTTGCCTCGTTTGCGTTTTCGTGATTGCCGAACTGATGAAGACAGTGCGCGCCACACCTTGCGGACGGCGCGCAGCGAATCACTGGCCTTGTTTCTTGTACTTGGCCTCGGTGGCGGCCTTGGCGGGCCTCCACCAGCTCTCGTTGTCGGTGTACCACTGGATGGTCTGCTTCAAACCGGACTCGAAATCGGTGTGCTGCGGCTTCCAACCCAGCTCGGTCATGAGCTTGGTGGGGTCGATGGCGTAGCGGCGGTCGTGGCCGGGGCGGTCGCGCACCCAGTCGAACGCGTCCTCGGGCTGACCCATCACGCGCAGGATATCGTGGAGCACGTCGATGTTGTTGCGCTCACCATCAGCACCGATGAGGTAGGTCTCGCCAATCTTGCCCTTGGTGAGGATGGTCCAGACCGCGCTGGAATGATCCTCGGTGTGGATCCAGTCACGTACATTGAGGCCGTTGCCGTAGAGCTTCGGGCGAATGCCGTCGAGAATGTTGGTGACCTGACGCGGAATGAACTTCTCCACATGCTGGTACGGGCCGTAGTTGTTGGAGCAGTTCGAGATCGTGGTGCGCAGGCCGTAGGTGCGGTGCCAGGCGCGCACGAGCATGTCGGCGCTGGCCTTGCTGGAAGAGTACGGCGAGGACGGACGGTACGGAGACTCCGGTGTGAAGCGGTGCGGGTCGTCCAGCGCGAGGTCGCCATAGACCTCGTCGGTACTGATCTGGTGATAACGCACGTCGTACTTGCGCGCCGCCTCGAGCAGGCGGAAGGTGCCGACGATGTTGGACTGGATAAACGGCTCCGGGTCGACGATCGAGTTGTCGTTGTGGGACTCGGCCGCATAATGCACGATGGCGTCGTGGCCGGGCACGATCTTGTCGAGCAGCTCGGCGTCGCAGATGTTGCCGTGCACGAACTCGACCTGGTCCTCAGGAAGACCCTTGATGTTCTCGATGTTGCCGGCGTAGGTCAGCGCGTCGAGCACGGTGACGTGCGTCTCGGGATGGTTCTTCGCCACATAATGCACGAAGTTCGACCCGATGAAGCCGCAGCCACCGGTCACGATGATGTTCTTGGGAGCAAATTCTTCAGTCATGGTTGCCATTCTACTTTGTTATGTGAACCATGAGGGCGGCCGCTGGATAATTACAAGGTTCAGACACAAATATCAGTGTTGAGAGGTTTCTTTTACGGAAGCGTTCTGATTGGTTTTTGTATTCTGGATTCGAGCCGCTTGATTTCTCTTGTTCAGGAACTCGCTTGCGTGATTCCACGCGAGTTCAAACCAATGACCCTTGTTTCTATCCACGGTGAGTTTGAAAATAACCGATTTCACGACATCCAGCAGGATGCAGACGATGCAGACGAGCAAAACTACGCCTATCGGATACAACGCACACATGATTCTGCTGCGATAATACGGTTCGTAGTCAAACATGCTTTTCCACAACCAATCTCGAATAGGCACGAATTCGGTAATGAGATAGATGGCGAAGACATGCGACGCAGTCCAGTTGATGATCTTGCTGTGGAAATGGAGATGCGAAAAGAGTATAAACCATCCGAACGCTTGCACGAGGATGCCGAGATTCAGCATCTTCGGGAAAATGGCGTTAAATGGTGTCTGCGGGAATGCTGTATAAGCAGTCAGATCTTGAAGGCCAATGACAAGGTAACCTAATACAAGACATCCAAAACCTGTCCAAACGGAGGATAGTTGCTCGTGGTACCAACGGATATAGCAGACCAGTATCAGCAAGCAAAGCATTTCGAGAATGTCGTCGTTGATTATGGAGTTGTAAAGTCCAGGTATATCTCCGATGAAGGGTCCCATAAAGAGAATTATGCAAACTAATGCGAAGTGTTGTCGTTGTGTTAAACTACTTAAACCTTTGACCAGCATAGGTAGCAATAAGAGAATAAGCACATATATCGTCGCGTACCACCAGTGATAACTCAGTAGTGGCAGAAACATTTCTATGAAAATCGAAGCCCTAATAGGAGTGAGTTTAAATACCAAACTTATAACGCCTAAAAGAATTGACCAGAACAGTAGTGTGCGTTCTAAAATCCAAGCGCGCTTTGCAGTGCTATGCAATGTGATTTGACGATGCGGCTTGCATAAGAACCAAATGGAGATTGCGAAAAACAGATCTACGCCAACGCGCCCTTCGGTGGCGAGAAAAGTTTGGATGAAAAGTCTTTTTTTACCTAGTGGCTGTAAGTACAGCGGAAATTTGTTCCAGTAGAAGAAGTGATGCATGACAATCATTGCCATGGCCACGATACGCAGTAACTCGAAGTTGGACTGCCGTGTCGCATACTTGGGTTCTGCGGATTTCTTCACTACTGCCTCCTATACCTACCTATCAACTATCAACTCCGATATCTGTTTACATATCATAATGGACAATCTGCTGCTTATCTAACTGATATTTTTCTTCTCTTTATTCCTGTCTTTATTTATGACACTTTAGGTGTTTTTGACCAGAGTAATTCAAACCGGTGGCCCTCGTGGCGGTCAACAGTAATCTTGAAGACCGTCGATTTCACAATGTCGAGTAGAATGCATGCAACACATACGAATAGCGTCACTGTTATCGGGTAAAGAATAGACATGAGTCCGTGGTAATAGGGACCATAATCAAATATGCTGCCCCACAGCCAATTTCTGACGGGGATGAATTCAGTGATCAGGTAAATAGCAAACACATGCGATGCAATCCAGTTGACGAAGCGACTGGAAAAATGCAAATGAGAAGCAAGTGTGAACCAGCCGAAGGTCTCCGCCAAAATGCCCATGTCCAACATTTCATAGATTTGGAATCCGATATACGTTTCCGCACCTATGATCGCATAACCAACTGCGAGGCAGGCCAAACCGATGAGGATACCGGGGAATTGCTCGTGATGCCACCGAAGGTAGGTGACAAATACGACAAGGCAGAGGAACGCGATGGACCGCTTGCCGCCATCTGATGGTTAAAGCCAGGTATCACTCCAAAGACTGGTCCAAAGACAAGAAGAACGACACACATGCACAGGTGTTGCCTTTGGCTCAGACGGCTGATGCCCTGATTGATGGAAGGCAGCAGAAGAAGGATGAAGATATACGAGGTCGCGTAGCCCCAATCACAGGTTGCGGTAGGGAAAATCGCATTCAGAATAGACCGTGCCGTCACCGGTAGGATTCGTGTTGCAAAGCAAACAATCGTCAGAACAAGCGACCAAAACAGAAGTGTGCGCTCCAGGACCCATGCACGTCTGGCTGAGTCGTGGAAATGGATTTGGTGATTCGGTTTGCAGAGGAACCAGATGGAAATGGCAAAGAATATATCGAGTCCAACCCTTCCCTGACTCGCTAGGAAAGTTTTCAGAACGATTCGCTTCGGCCTCATGGGCTGCTGATCAAGTGAGAACTTGTTGTAGAAGAAAAAGTGGCAAAGAACAATCATCAGCATGGCTATGATGCGCAGCAGCTCAAAGTTCGACTGGTGCATTACCTTCTTCTGATTACTGGAATTACTTCTCAGTGACTCCTGCAACAGTTCACATCCTTGTGTTGTTAATGATTGAGTTTTTATTTGTTGGGTGTCCGTCAAAATTCGTTTTGCCGGACACCCAACAATCAGTTATGCATTCTGACGCATCACGGTGAAGGCCTCTTCCGGATCTCCGTCGAAGATGACATGGGAATGCGAAAGGACGATGCAACGTTGGCAGAGCTGCTTGATCTGGTCCTCGCTATGGGAGACGATGACCATGGTCTGGCCTTGCTTTTGCTGCTCCTTGAGCCGCTCAATGCACTTTTTCTGGAAGGCCTCGTCGCCGACGGCGAGAATTTCGTCGATGAGGAAGATGTCGGGATTGCTGTATACCGCTACCGCAAACGCGAGACGAAGGAACATGCCGGAGGAATAGAACTTCACTTCCGTGTCCATAAACGATTCGATGCCGCTGAACGCCACGATGTCATCATATCGTTCGTTGATTTCCTGCTCGGAAAGTCCCAGGATGGCACCGTTGAGGTATACGTTCTCACGGCCGGTAAGGTCCTGCGCGAATCCGGCGCCGACTTCAATAAGACCGGCGAGACGGCCTCGAATCAAGACGTCTCCGGAATCAGGCTGCATCACTCCAGAAATCATCTTCAGCATCGTGGATTTGCCAGACCCGTTGACCCCGATAAGACCGACGGTCTCGCTGCGCTTGATGTCGAAGGAAATGTTGTCAAGTGCATGGAAAAGCTCTGGTTTGATGCGCTTCTTCTTGGGAGTGAACAACTTGACGATTGATTCCTTGATGGAGGAATTGGCGCGAAGTGAGAAATGCTTGCTGACATCATCGACGCG
The DNA here is from genome assembly GCF_029395435.1 of Bifidobacterium sp. ESL0790. Lineage (NCBI taxonomy): Bacteria > Bacillati > Actinomycetota > Actinomycetes > Bifidobacteriales > Bifidobacteriaceae > Bifidobacterium > Bifidobacterium sp. ESL0790. The sequence continues at coordinate 2,085,789 of NZ_CP113915.1, read as the reverse complement.
AATGGCAACATCATCAGGAAGGCTTAAACGTTTTTTCTTTGACTGGTTCATATTAAAGCTCCTGTGCAAAACGGCCTTCGAGATGCTTGAAGGTCAACTCTCCGACGACAAGGCAGAACAGGGAGACAAGCAGGCTTACGCCAAGCCTCATGACCCAGGACCCCGAGAACTGGAAAGCCTCGTCGGTCGCGCCCCACCAGAAACCACGATGGAAAGATTCCACACAAACCGCGATCGGGTTTGCGAAGTAGAGTTCCAACAGCCACCTTGGCACATGCGCGGCGACCATGGTCCATGGGTAGAAGCAAGGGGCGGCCCAGGGCGCGATCATGGCGACAAGGTCGGTGATGTTCTCGGCGTCCCTGTAGAAGACGTTGATTGATCCGAAGAAGAGTCCCAATCCGAATGCGAAACAGCAAAGAGCCGCGAAGCCGATAATGGCGATGATGAGTCCCTTGATGTCGGGTCTCCAGCCGGTGATGGCAGCCCCGAGCAGAAGAATCACAAGTTGTGGGAAGAAATGGACGAACGCAACACGTAACGATGCCAAGGGGAACAATTCCCTGGGCAGGTAGATTTTCTGAATCAGTCCGGTATTGCTAAGAATCGAGCGCGTGCAGTTGCCGAACGCTTCAGTGAAGAAGTTGGTGACGATGACGGCGCTGAAAAGATAAACAGGATACACCTGAAGGTTCCCGGAACGTCCCATGCCCATGAAGATACCCATGGCCACGTAGAAGACCAAGAACTGCGTGAGGGGCTTTATGTAGGTCCAGACCATGCCGAGCCAGGAGCCGCGGTAGCGGATGCGGACTTCTTTCTTCACCAATAGCTTGAGCAGATAGCGGTAGCGAAATACGCCAAACAGCCCTTTGCTAGTGCCAGGGCGTGAGATGACGTCAGACTTTGTACTCATCGTGACCTTTCATACCTTCGCTGTCTTAACCTAATCAAGCGAACAAACGAACATACCTATTTTAGGCTCTGGCATAGAACTGTAGCCCATGAGCCATGGTCGATTTGTGAAAAACCAAACTTCTTCTACAAATTCTAGGCACATCGTTATGGCGGCGCTGATAGAGTAGGGAATTATGTCAAAAAGAATTCTTGTAACTGGAGCCAGCGGCTACATCGGCCGGCATGTGGTGAAAGCCTTGCTGGATGATGGCCAGGAGGTCATCGCAGCCGATCGCCACCCGCACGATTTGGATCCTCGGGCCAAGCAGGTCGCGGTTGATCTCTTCGCTCCGAATGACAATTTGTTCGAAGAGCTGGGAAGCCCCGATGTCTGTCTGCATATGGCGTGGCGCGACGGGTTCAAACACAATTCCGACGCACATATGGGCGATCTTTCCGGGCACTATCGTTTCATCAAGCAGATGCTAGACAGCGGTCTGAAGCAGATTGCCGTCATGGGCACGATGCACGAGGTCGGTTATTGGGAGGGCGCGATTGATGAGAACACGCCTTGCAAGCCCGCCTCCATGTACGGCATCGCCAAAAACGCCCTTCGTGAGGCAACGCTGCAGATGGCAGAGGAACATCACGCCGTTGCTCAGTGGATTCGCGCCTACTACATCGTGGGGGACGACTTGCGGGGGAGTTCCATTTTCTCGAAGCTGCTTCAGGCGGCGCAGGATGGCAAGAAGACGTTCCCATTCACCATGGGCAAGAACAAATACGATTTCATCAACGTCGACGTCCTCGCCGAGCAGATCGCCGCGGTCGTCTCCCAAGACAAGGTCACTGGCATCATCAACTGCTGCACTGGTAATCCCGTCTCCTTGGCTGACCGTGTCGAACGCTACATCAAGGACAACAACCTCGACATCAAGCTCGAATACGGCGCGTTCCCGGATCGTCCGTACGACTCGCCTGGGGTTTGGGGCGACAACACGAAGATTCTCCAGATCATGGGAGAATCTCAGCGCTAGGAATCGAACAGATTTTTCTTTAGGAGTTCTTAATAGCTGGATGGTTGAACATGTCTTTCACATAGGACGTTGTTTTTCCATTCAGCTTTTGTAATGCCACGCTCAACGCCATGATGATGACAAAATCAGCGAAGAAGAGAACAAACGCGCTAGTTAGCCCAAGCGTTTCAGGGTGTACAACGGAGAATACTTGAATAATGACTTGGTGATGAACCAAGAAAATGGCATAGGAATATTTCGACAACGACCCAATAACCTTGCGGATCGGTTGTTTGTTGAGCCAGTGACTGAGCCAAACCAAAGTCAGGAAGAAGCATATTCCAATCAGGGTCACTGCCAAATTTCCCCGAACAGGCTTGAAAATCTGTTGGAGAACCAACAGCGCTATCGAACTGATTCCGACAACATGTGGGATCTGCTTCATGAAACGGACGAAGTACATGCCAAATAGGATTTCCGGAAGACGTGTGGTCAGTAGTAAGGCTTTAGGCATACCGTGAAGAGGAATGTTGATGAGCAATGTTGCTGCATACAAAGCAAGAACGATGATGCCAGTAATCCAAGGATGCTTTTTGACGCCGATACGCAGTATGGGGAATGCGACATAGAAGATGATAATGAAGCCAAGGAACCATTCGCCGAGCGTATAGAAAGTAGATAGGCCAGTGTTTGCCAAGTATCCATCCATGCCTATTGCAGAGAGCAGGATAGTCCATTTCGGCGCTTTGTTGACAATTCCAGAGCCCATGGTGAGCAGCAAATAAATATTGGCGATGATGAAGGCGATCCAAAACATCGGATAAATGGATTTGAAGCGCTTCCAATAGAAGATTTTAAGATTCAGGTGCTCGCTGTCCTCGTAGTTATACATCAACGCAGCACCAGAGATGATGAAGAATTGGGATACGCCCAGATCTCCGATGTATATGCCAAATGGGGTATTGAAGAATATATGGCGTACTGAAGGGTAGGTATTGTCGAAATGTGTGATGACGATCAATATCACAGAAAGAGCACGTACCCAATCTAGGTAAAACAGGCGTGGCTTACGCTTATTAGACAGAGACGCGGCATCTGATACTTCAATATTGTCTGATGTCGTTTCCATGAGTGCTTGTCCTTTGCTGTTTCATCTGGTTTGGAAAGTACTATCAAAAATACTCTCACTATTGAAGGATAGAATTATTCCTCATCAACCTGAGACTCCTGCTGCTCTCGCATTTCTTTACGCTTTTGAACGATATAGGGGCCGAGAACCGGTATGTGTTTGATGCAGGTCTTGATTAGGGCTATGACGCGGCGGCAAAGCTCGTAAGGAATATGCTTGTATTTCTTAATATTCTTCTTTGTCTGTTCGATATCCAGGCCTAGCCAGGGCTTGTCTATCGCCCGTACCAATTCGCGTTGTTCAAAGGCAAGATTGGTGATTTCCATACGCGCGAATCGATCCGAGAGTATATAGGCGGGGAAGTAACCATTCGCCTGGGCGATGTACGCGTAAGAGCGGACGATGTAATGGTTTATCGTGTCATCGGCGTCGAGGCGCTCCTTGGGAAAATCATCATAGCTCCACTTGTGGTTGATGATTTGGCGTAGGGCCTCGGGGCGGACCCATGCCGCTCCGTCCAATGGCGCGATGACCTCCTTGTCCTCATCGATGGGCAAAACATCCATGCCCAGGGTTTTCTCCAGCAGATTTTTGGTTCCCTCGGCATCGTCGATCCATCCGAAGGTATATGCAGGGAAGTAACCAGCATGATTGGGCGGGGTAGGCATGGCGATGCCAAGGCGGGGGTTGCTCTCAAAAAATTGTATGACATTCTGTACGTATTCCTTGGTTGGAATCGTATTGTCGAAGCCCTTAGAGTGGGTCCCTCCATCAATGTTCAGGGGGGTGAGCTGGGTGAATTTCATGTCATGTATGAAGCAGACATAGTCATATTTGAGCAAATCGGCGCCGACGCCAATCAGCAACGCGCTGACATCGCGACCTTGGTTTTTGACAACCCGGATGTCGATGTTGTAAGACAGCTGCATTTTGGCGCAGTGCTCACGTACTATTTGTGCTTTCTCCTCCGAGGCAACCGTGAGAATGACGTCGCAGCCTTTCGGCATGGAGGAAATATATGACAGGCTATGGTCGATAGTGTTCATGTAATAAAGGTGCATTACCAGAGCAATTCGTTTGTTCTGGGGAATCGCCGTGCCGATGTTTTGAGGAAGAATGTAGTTGAGATGCAGGTTCTTCATCAGGTCGGCCAGGTTCATGGTGCGTAGCGCGTTCTGCCAGATGAGGTCGGTGTCATAATCCGTGTGGTCGCGCAAAAACTCATAAAGATCAAGGACGTTGTTGCCCATCGTTTGGATGAGCTGGTCATCATAATGATGGAAGAATGAGCGACGTTTGAAGATTGGGCAGCGTTTTTCGGCGACCAGCTTCGGAGTGAAGAACATGATCGGGCCGTAGGTGAGTTTTTCCATCTCATCTGTGTTGACGTAAGTGTCCCATTTGAAGCCTTTGTCGGCGAATCGTTTGGTGAAGAGGCTTTCATGTAAGCCGACGGAATCATTGTAAGTGCGGATTTGGGGAAGATGGTCCCAGTAATCTTGGAAATCTTTGGATTGCACCAAGCTTTTCCGATAGGCGTGGAAGTGCGACTGAATATGCTCGGGCAGATATCCGTAGGGGCTGTCGCCAAAAGGATCTTTCGCGACTTGGTGGTATTTAGTTATGCCCCAGAAATCCAGGTCGCGCTGGTCCATTGCCTCGAACATCTCGGAGAAAGGATAGACGGGTCCCATGATGGTGTGGTTGAACAGACAGACCTCGTCGAAGGTCTCCAGCTTCTTCCATCCATAGGAATCCAGCGCTGTCTTATAAGCCCAGACGTCGAATCCGGTATTTTCTCGTACGATCAATCTGTCGTCATCAACGTAGCGCAGGAATTTGGCCCGGCCTTCGTTGGTGAGTTTGCCATTGACCACAATGGTCATTTCGGAAAAGAATGGTTTGAATCCATCGAGTAGCGTTGTCACGTAATCATCGACGATGCCGTCTGCGTCATAGAAAAAGAAGATTCCCAGACGATTCACGCTATTACGATTCAATAACATAGAGACGAGTCACTTTCCTTGCAACAACTCATTGAAATTTGGCGAATGTGGTTTGGCTGTTCAACCTACAACGGCATAGCCTATCAAGGTTCGTAGAAATCATTCGTTCATTCTTGATAAGCGTATGCTCGTGGGCGAGAACGGTTAGGCTTTCCTGAACCTGATCCACTTTCTATACAGCTTCACAAGCAGGGGGCCGACAAGGGGAGTGCGCTTGATGGAACTCCTGACAAAGTGCACCGCATGATAGGCTTTGCCCTTGCCTTTTTTGATATTGTCCTTGGTCACTTCGACGTTGCGTCCAAGCCATTTGTCGCTGATGGCCCTGACAAGTTCGCGTTCCTCGAAGGCGAGGTTGGTGATTTCCATGCGGGCGAACCGGTCGGAGAAGATGTAGGCGGGGAAATATCCATTGTATTGGGCCACATAGGCGTAGGCGCGTTCGATATAGTGCAGCAATGTGGCGTCGGTCTTGTTGGGTTCTGGGGGGAAGTCCTCATATTCCCAGCCATGGTCGAGCAGGCCATGCAGGGCTTCGGGGCGGAACCAGAACATGGTGCCGAGCGGGGCCACGGCCTCTTCCTTCTCATCCAGCGGCACATGCACATCGAGTGTGTTTTCGAGGAACTCTTTGGTGCCGTCGAAATCGAGTCCCCAGTTGAGCGTGTACGGCGCGAAATAATCGCCATGATTGGGAGGTGTGGGCATGGCGATGCCAAGGCGAGGGTTGCTTTCGAAGAGGTGGATGATGTTTTCGACATACTCCTTCGTCGCAAGGTTGTTCTCAAAACACTTGTATCGGAAGCCATCGCCGATGGATTGGGGTTGAACCTGCGTGACTTTCTTGTCGTGCATGCTGCAGACGTAATCGTACTTGAGTAGGTCTTTGCCGGCTCCGACAAGCAGCGCGCTCACATCACGGCCGCGGTTTTCGATGATGCGGATGTCGATGTTGTAGGGCAGATGGTGTTTTTCGCAATAGGCGCGTACGGTTTCTGCCTTCTCCTCGGACCCGACTGTGAGGATGATGTCGCAACCCTCTGGCATGGAGGTGGCATAGGACATGGTTTGGTCCAGAAGATCCATGTAATAGAGATGCATGACCAATGCGATGCGCTTGCCTTCGGGAAGCGGTACGCCGGTTTGCTGTGGCAGGACGAAGTCCAGATGAAGGTTCTTCTCCAGGTCGGCCAGGTTCATAGTGCGCAGTGCGTTCTGCCAGATGAGGTCGGTGTCGTAGTCCGTGTGGTCGCGCAGGTATTCAAAAAGGTCAAGCGCATTGTTGCCCGCCGATTGTGTGATGGAATCACCATAGGGATGGAAGAACGAACGACGCTTGAAAATCGGGCATCGTTTCTCCTCGACCAGTTGCTTGGCCGCGAACGTTATCGGCCCGTACGTGAATCCTTCAAGGCTGTCGGTGTTGACATAGACATCCCACTTGAAGCCTTTGTCGGCGAATCGTTTGGTGAATAATGACTCATGCAGGCCCACTGAGTCGTAATAGTTTTTGATTTCGGGAAGATTGTCCCAGTATTTCTGGAACTCCTCGCTCTTTACCAGGCTTTGCCGATAAGCGTGGAAGTGCGATTGGATGTGCTCGGGAAGGTAGCCATAGGGGCTTCTGTCGAATGGGTCGTTAGGAACGCGGTGGAATTTAGTGATGCCCCAGAAATCGAGATCGCGTTGGTCCATAGCCTCGAACATTTCGGAGAATGGATAGACGGGGCCCATGATGGTGGCATTAAACAGGCAGATCTCATCGAATCGCGCGAGCTTCTCCCAGCCGTATGAGTCCAAAGCCGTTTTATAGGCCCATGCGTCGAAGCCTTTGTTTTCGCGAACGATGAGTTTGTCTTCGTCGGTGAAGTGCAGAAGCTTGGCGCGTCCTTCGGAGGTGAGTTTGCCGTTGACGACGATGGTCATCTCGGAAAAGAACGGCTTGAAACCTTCAAGCAAGGTAGATACGTAGTCATCCACCACGCCTTCTTTGTCGTAGAAGAAGAAGATTCCGAGACGGTTCACGCTCGATTCTGAAAGGATCATAAGTTTACGGTTTCTCTTGGTATTGGCGTTTAAAACAGTACTTAACAATACTATAGGCTGAATAGCCTCTTTGCTCCTGTATCTTTATGAGAAGCATTGAAGCAGAGATTTATATGTGCAAATCCAATATTGAGGGCCACATAGTTTCTTTAGTTTTATTGAGGGTTTTGCAGATAACTACTGTAAAACAAATTCGCTCCCGGAGGCTTGCCAACTGTGGTTCACTAAATAAAGTTGTAAGTCCCGGGAGCGAATTTGCTTTACAGTAAGCAGTTACTTTTCCTCGTGGTAGGACTTCTCGGTGTTGACCGACCAGACATTCTTTTTGTCTTTGCGGTCGCTGCCGATGTTGCTGACAGCCTCGATAGCGGTGGCCATGGAGTGGTCCTGGTTGTTGTAGCGGTGCTGGCCGTTGCGGCCCACGCAGTAGAGGTTGCCGAACGAGTCGAGGTAGTCGATGAGTTCGGGCATCTGGGCGTAGGTGTCGAAGTAGGCCGGATATGCCTTCTTGACGTGCTCACGGTGGGAGTCCAGCACGTCATCCGGTCCGTTGATCACGCGCATACGGGTCAGCTCCTTGATGGCGAGCTGGGTGGCTTCCTCGTCCGTGAGGTTCCAGAAGTCGTCGCCCTCCTCGCAGAAGTACTCGAGGCCAATCCACACGGTGTCATCCACGTTCTTAACCAGGTAGGGGCTCCAGTTGTTGAAAATTTGAATACGGCCGACCTTGTAGCCCGGGTCCTGTACATAGATCCAGCAATCCGGCACAATCGGCGGATTTCCGAGCGTGGGGGTATCAGTCGTATTCTTCAAGCGCAAGTGCTTGACGAGCAGGCCGACGGTGACGAAGTCGCGATAGGGCAGGCCGTTGGCCACTTTGACCATCTCCGCAGGTACAGCGCTTGGCTTGGTAGCCACGCCAGGCGCAGGGGTATCGTCCTTGACTGCCTTGTCAATCGCGTTCACCAAATCCTTGACCGGCATCGAAGATATGAACTGGTCAGCGAGGAGCTCTACACGCCCGACTTTATCGTCTTGGTAGACGACGGAAGCGATGCTGCCATCTTCTCTCTGGCGCAGTTCGACCACATTCGCGTCGGTGATCACCTTACCGCCGTTGTCGACGACCTGGCTCTCCACTGTTTCCCAAAGCTGGCCCGGGCCGAGCTTGGGGTACCAGAACTCCTCGATCAACGAGGTCTCGACCTCTCCCGAGTCGCGCTTTTTCGGCATCATCTTCTGGATGGCGTTCTTCAGCACTGCAACTACGCTAAGGCCCTTGACACGCTGCGCACCCCAGTCCGCGCTGATTTCGCGCGGATGGCGGCCCCATAACTTCTCCGTGTAGCCCTCGAAGAACATGGAATAGAGCTGACGACCAAAACGGTTGATGTAGAAGTTCTCGAGGTTGTCCTCGGGCAGCTTGTGAATCATGGACCAGAGATAGCTGAAACCGGCCTTCAACGTGAGCTTCAGGCCCAGCGCCTTGAACAGGCCGGGCGAAAGCGAGATCGGGTAGTCCAGGAAGTGCTGGTTCCAGAAGATGCGCGAGACGCGGTGGCGCTTGAGCATCACGACATCCGTCTTCTCCGGGTCCGGTCCGCCAGGCTCCAAATCGTGATGACGACCAAGCTTATTGTCGTCATAGGACGGGGCTCCCTGCAACGGAAGGATGTTCTTCCACCAGTCCATGATCCGGTCGTCCTTGGAGAAGAAGCGGTGGCCGCCGATGTCCATGCGGTTGCCGTTGTGCTTGACGGTGCGGCTGATGCCGCCGAACTCCTTGGTCGCCTCCAACACGGTCACGTCGTACTTGTCGGCGCCGCCGTCCTTGAGCAGCTCCCACGCCGCGGTCAGGCCCGCAGGCCCACCGCCAATGATCACCACAGACTTCTTACCCAATTCATCGTCAGTCACGTCTGCCTCCTTTGGAATCAAATGCTAAGAGACTAGTAAATCTCAATACTTAAACCGTCATTAGATTACACGTAAGCGTCAACGTCTTTGACGAAGCAAACTGAATATACACAAATCAAGCGTATGGGATGAACTGTTTCAAAGATATGTTTAGTCTTTAGTAAACGGCAAAATTGACGTCAGAGTATGCAGGAGACTGTTTTGTTCAAAGGGTGGTATTAATGGGTGACTGTCGTCAAGAGGGGACGAAAACAATTTTTCATAAATTGTCAGTAGGTGTCCGCAGAAACGTGGTAACCATACTTGTATTCCTCCTTGTTTGTATCGTTGAAGGTGCTATTTTTTTACACTCGACTGGCCCTCTGACTATCCCGGACAGTGATCTTCATGCCAATGCCGCTTATGTACTGGCGACTGGCCAAGAATTTACCCATGCAGAGAAGCGGGCCGATCCTTGGAATAACCCAGTGAAAATTCAGGAAGTCACCGGTGATTCGAGGTACCTGTCTCGTTATGGTGCCAGCAATGGAGCCGTATCATACCTGTTGGAAAATTTCCGCAATGATGCTCGTACGGCTGATGCTTCACAGACGGGAAGATTTAGCAAGATACTTTATGACAGGAATCGAGCAGTGCAGGAATCGGTAAATGAAATGCCGAAGAAAACGATGTCGGTTCCAGCACATCATCTTGGTACGGGTAACCGTTCGAACCAGTATTTCCCGATTGTGTATTTGCCTCAGGCTTGTGGCGTGTGGCTTGGGCTGAAACTTGGCACTCCGCCGTTCACGACTTGGCAGCTCGGCCGGATTGCTAATTTTTTGGTATTCTTGGTCCTTTTTAGTTTGGCGATAGCCTTGCTTCCCAGAGGCAAGTATTTCCTGGCCGTTCTTGGAGTCTTGCCGGGGACTGTATTCCTCGCCACAAGTCTGATGGCGGATGGGCTCTATATAAGCGTTGCCGCTCTCTTCGTTGCGCTTTTCCTCAGAACTGTAGAGCGTGACAAGCCTATAAACAATCGAGTTTTAGCGGTATTCGTCATTTTGACGGCATTGTTGTTGTTCTCTAAGGGTGTATATGTGGCGTTAGCGCTGCTGCTGATGGTGCTTCCCGCCAATGTGCTTTCAACTAAAAGAAAGGTTTGGTTTGTCGTCATATCGATGCTAGTCACCCTCCCGATATATGGAATCTGGAGCGTCTTGTTCGGTAGTTCTTTCCCGACTGTTAACGTCGCGGCGAATACCGAGTACGCGGGCAAGCATCCTTTCAAGATTGTGGTAATGGTGTTGTTGAGCACTTTGCAGTTCCTTTCCAAGCATTTCCCGACTCAGTTCTTTGGGATTTTGGCGCTGGTGGCAGTGTTGGTGGCTTGGGTTGTTTTCATCGTCATTAACCGGTCTGCGATTAAGAAAGAGAAGAAAGAATCATGGGTATCGGCTTATAGGTACGTTCTGATGTCGGTGGTAATTGTTCTGCTTATTGTTTTGGCAATTGATACTTTTGAAGCGTTAATTTGGAACCAATTGTCTACTATGAGTTGGAAAGATTACATCTATGGTCTTGAAGAAAGATATTTGTGGCCTCTAATGCCGTTACTGCTGACTATTGGGTATACGCATAAGAATCGGCATCTCAGCACCAAGATTTTGTCTTAACTTACAAATTCTTGTTAAAACTAATCTTTGTGTTTTTTGTGCTTAAACATGCTGATACGATTGCATGTGTTGTCCGTTTAGACCGTAAGAAGGTGGAGAATTGAAACATCTGTCGGGAAAGTCAACGAAGCTGAATGACAAAGAAGTTTCTAAGCCAAAACGGACCAACATTATTATTATCTGTGTGTTTGTTGTCCTGTGCGCAATAGAAGGTATCGAATTCATACAGTCGACGGGGCCGATGAGTATTCCTGATTCAGATCTGCATGCCAATACCGCCTATTCAATAGCGACCGGTCAAGCGTTTAGTCCAGCCTATAAGTGCGTCGATCCACATGGTAATCAGGTAAAGGTCCAGCATACTAAGGGCGACGCTAGATTTTTGAAGCGCGAAGGTGTGCGTAATGATTTGATATCATGGCTTGTTGCGAGCTTTTACCATGATGGTATTGATAGCGCGCGCCAGGGAACACATGGCGTCTCTCCTCTGATGCCGCTCTATGACAGTTACCGGGTTAAACAACAAGCGTCTGATCATCAACCAGCTCGTACAATAACGGTCCCCCTTAAAGGAACGATGACAGGCAACCGCGCAAATCAGTATTTCCCGATAGTTTATCTCCCCCAGGCAGCCGGTGTATGGCTAGGTATTCGGTTGGGTGTTTCTCCATTCAATGCGTGGCAGCTTGGGCGTGCTTCTAATCTCATCGTGTTCTTGGTTCTCTTTGGTTTAGCTATAGCGGTATTACCGCGCGGTAAGGTATTTCTTACTGTTTTGGGAATGCTCCCGCTGACTGCCTTTTTGGCGTCCAGTTTGATGTCCGATGCTTTTTACATTGCGATTTCGGCATTGCTTATTGCCCTAGTGATGAAATCTGCTGAATCTAAGGAACGTATGAGTAATGGCGGGCTCGCACTTTGTATAACATTGACAGTTTTGCTTTTCTTTGCCAAATATGTATATGTCGTTTTGGCTTTGCTGGTTATGGTTTTGCCTAGGCGAGTACTTTCCACTAAGAGGAAAGCATGGTTTGTTGGGATATCGATGGCTATAGCGCTTCCTATATATGGAATTTGGAGTCATACAGTCGGTAGCATATTCCCCAATGTAAATGTTGCCGATAATATTGCATATGCCCTAAAAAGGCCTGGCAAAGTCATGGTCATGATTATGCTCAGCATTTTGCGCACCTTCCCGCAGAACTATCCTAAGAAAGCTATTTCGATTGCAATGCTTGCGGTCATAGTCATTGCTTGGGTTGCGTACATAGTTTGGAACCGAAAGGCCTTGGTAAGGGATAAATCTGAATCATGGATTGCGTCGCATAGGTATTTCTTGGTTTCCATTGTCATTGCCATACTGGTTTATGTTTTGATTTATGCCATTGAAGCGATGATATGGAATGTATTACCTACTATGAAATGGACTGACTACTTGATTGGAGTCGAAGAGCGATACGTTTGGCCGCTTTTGCCATTATTGCTTACTATTGCGTATGTAGATAAGCCGGCAAAAGTATCCATGGATTCCAATAAAGACCTCTGATAGTCTTTGATGCTGCCGACAATCAATGTAACGGTATATATAATGTTCTTCAGTTAAGGTTTGCACTAGGAAACGTTCCTCGTACGGCATTTTTGTCAGAGGAGGCTGATTGCCTAATTTCAGGTAGCCGTTGCTTCGGGAATAGAAACTATGGCGAATAAACCGGATTGGTATTGAAACGTATGCGTATTGCGGCATCGATGGTGACGTTTAACCCGTCGCTGGACGACTTGCGGGGGAGTGTGCCCGCGCTGCTGGGGCAGGTGGGCGCGCTTGTCGTGGTAGACAATGGCTCCGAGAACGTGGAGCGCGTGGCGGAGCTTGTCGGCAGGTTCGACAAGGTGACGCTGTTGCGCAATGGCAAGAACCTGGGGGTTGCCACCGCTCTCAACCGCGCGTTCGAATGGGCGAGCGGGGCTGGCTTCGACTGGGTGCTCACGCTGGACGACGATTCCGAGATTCCCGATGGAATGATTGACGGCTACCGGCGGTGCCTTACGAAACAGACGAACGGCGGAACGGGTGTGGGTATCGTCTGCCCGCTTCTGCGCAACCGCAAAGACGGTACCATCTTCCACAGCAAGCGCAACGAGGGCGAGTGCATCACTTCTGGCAGCCTGACCAACGTAGACGCTTGGCGGGCGATCGGCGGGTTCGACGACTGGCTGTTCATCGACGGGGTGGATTTTGATTTCTCACGTCGTTTGGTGCGGGCCGGATACCCGATTGTGGAGTGCACCGACGTCATCATGCCTCACCAGATTGGCGAGAGCCGCACGGTCAACCTCGGCTTCAAGCATCCGATTGCTTGGAACCATGCGCCATTCCGGTGGTTCTACATCGAGCGCAATGCCTTGTATATCGACGTGAAGCTGGGTACGTATTCGTGGCCGCGTTCGGTGTCGCGCCTCGCTCAGGACATGCTCATCGTACTGCTCTTCGAGCGCGAGAAGGGCGCAAAGGTGGGCGCTATGCTGCGTGGCTGGAGAGCCGGCAAGCGCAAGATTCGCGCTATGCGGGCCGGGAGAAAGTAAAAGTAACTTTAAAGTTTATAGGCCAGAGCGCGATGGATTGAATGTCTGTCGGCTCTGGCTTTTCGCGGCGTCGTGTCGCCGTGTCACTTCATGTTCTTGATCTTGCGGTCGTAGACGAACTTTTCGGCCAGGCGAATGGCGCGCAAAGCCATACAAGTGAAGCGCTGGATTGGGCTTAGCGATTTGAGAATCTCGCCCGTCTGAGTGTTGTCGCTTGTGGCGACGGCTAAGGTGTTTGCGCCGTCATCGGATTTGCCGGTGGCCTGCTCACTTTGTGCGGCCTTCTGCTCGTAGCGGTTGTTGCTCACGAGAGTGTAGTAGCTGCGGGCTGGCAGAACGTGTTCGTCCTTGCAGAGGCGCATGTTGTGCAGGGACGCGGCGACGTGGTCATGATAGAAGGATGCGCTGCGCATCTTGTGGGTCACGGAATCGGCGCGCTGCAACCAGTTGTAGAGGTTCACGTCGATGTCGGCTACCTTGCCCATCCTCGTGTAAAGCCGGCATGCCACGGCGGTGTCCTGCGCGTAGACGCCCTCGGGGAAGCGGATGCCGTCCCACAGCTCGCGGCGGTAGAGGCGGCACCAGTTGGCTTCGTTGAAGTATTTCGCCTCGGTGTTGTGGCCCAGCGCGTCGCCGAGGATGCGCAGCGACTTGCAGAAGACGGTCTGGTAGGCGTGAAGCGGGTGCGAGAACACCGTGATCTTGCCGGGGTCCGGGGCGCCCTGCTCGGCCTCATGCGCGACGTCTTCGATCTGCGAGACGCCGAACTGGCGCCAGCGGGCCTTGCTCATATCGGCCCCGGTGGTCACGAGCGCATGCAGCAGCAGCTCGATGTTGCGTCGGTCGAGGATGTCGTCGTTGTCGGAGAAAGCGATATAGCGGCCGTGCGCGGCGTCGAGGCCGGCGTTCTGAGCCTTGCCGATGCCACCGTTCGGCTGGTGGATGACGGTGACGCGCGAATCCAGGTCGGCATATTCGTCGCACACCTTCGCCGAGCCATCGGTGGAGCCGTCGTCGATGAGAATTACCTCGAGGTTCGTGTGGCTCTGGTCCAGGATCGAGTCGATGCAACGGTCCAGGTAGTCCGCCGCGTTGTAGACCGGCACGATGATTGACACGAGCGGCTGCGCTTCGTCGGGGACGGGATCGGCCTGGCTCGAACTGTTGGATGGTGCCGAGGCGTTGTCCGAGGCCTCAACGGGAGTGTTGTTTGCTGCTGAAGAGACGGCTGCGTTGTTATCCGCCGTTGTTGAAGTGCTGTGCGCAGCATCGTTCGTCATGTCGGTTACACCGTTGTCTGCGATGTTATTTGTCAGTTCATTCGTCGCGCTGGCCACGGCATCGTTTTGCTCGTCGCCCAGGGCGTCGTTCGAGGTGTTGGTCATATTCACAAGTGTAGGAGAAGCCTCGGGCAGGCCGAAAAATTCGGCAGGCGTCCTGATGAATTGATGCCTTATTAATTTTTAAAGTGAGTTGGTGGCTTGATTGACAACAGGAGTAATGGCTTATTCCCAACGTTTTCAATACTTTTTTAAATTCGGAAGTTTAAAATAGTTTAAATTTAATTTAAAAAAGTTAAATCTTGCTTTTTTTAAGTTTAAATTTTAAACTGAAATTAAATTCAATTAAAAATACCAAAGATTTTGAAGAGAGATGCGATGGCGGATGATATTAAGGATATAAATAAGCCAGAATTGCAGAAGGCTTTGGCTCCACGCGACCGCGAAGGCGAGAACGGCCAGATTCCATCAAGCTTTGGCCATGAGACTCTTGAACGTGAGTTTAAAAGTGATAGGAAACAACTGCCGGATGAGAGCATCGTCGAAGCTGTTGTGGCTCTTGCCAACACGGAAGGTGGGACGCTGTTTCTCGGAGTTGAGGATGATGGCACGCCAACAGGTGTACATGAGAAGCATCGTGATGTTACTAGACTCAACGCCTTTATCGCGAATAAAACTGTTCCGCCGATCGCGGCGAGGGTGAATGTCATTGGCGAACCGCCTGTCATTGCGATTGAAGTTTCAAAATCCACGACGGTTGTCGCCACCAAGTCGGGCAAGGTGCTTCGTAGGCGTTTGAAGGCAGACGGTTCGCCGGAAAGTGTGCCGATGTATCCCTATGAACTTGCCACACGTCTTTCGGATTTGGGACGGCTTGATTATTCGGCGCAACCAGTGCCGGACACATCGATTTCCGATTTTGACCCATTGGAACTCGACAGGTTGCGTCGAATTATTTCTACGTATAAGAACAGCGATAAGGCTCTTCTTGATTTGTCCGATGAGGAATTGGAACAGGCCTTGCGGCTTACGGTTCACGTTGGCGGGCAAATAGTCCCTACCCTAACCGGTATGCTTTTCTTGGGGAAAACAGAGGTTTTGCATCGTGCGATACCGACAAATGAGGCCGCATTCCAAGTTCTTCAGGGCACAGACATCCGAGTAAACAAGACTTTCGACGGGCCTTTGCTCAAGACGATTGAGCAAATCACTGATGCTTTGGAGCCATGGAATCCTCAAACGGAAGTCAGCATAGGACTTTTTTCTGAGCCAGTTCCGGATTTCGACAACAGGGCATTCCGAGAAGCTCTGATTAATGCGTTCGGCCACAGAGACTATTCCGTATTGGGGCGTGTGCGGGTTCAAGTTGACGATGCTGGATTGTTGATTTCTAATCCAGGTGGATTTGTCGAAGGCATAGATCTTAATAACCTTTTGACTGCCGAGCCTCGTGGCAGAAACCCGGAATTGATGGATGCTTTGAAGCGTGTCGGTCTTGCTGAGCGTACGGGGCGTGGGATTGATCGTATCTTTGAAGGTTCATTGAATTATGGCCGTCCTTTGCCAGATTATTCCCGCTCCAACGACGTGGGAGTATCGGTGTTTCTGGCTAGGAGTGCGCCTGACGCCAATTTCGTCCGCATGCTTGCGGAAGAACATGATCGTACCGGTAACCCTATGTCTTTAGAGGCTTTACTGGTCTTGAACATGTTGAAATCACAGCGTCGTTGCACTTTTGAAACCTTGAATGGCGAGTTGGAAATGAGTGCATCCAGATTGCATGCGGTTGTCGGGAAACTGGTCGAATCCGGGTTGGTGGAAGCGTCCGGAAGTGGAAAACGGCGGGCGTATTTCCTTGGTTCAAACGTCTATAAGCGAAGTGGCAAAACCGTGGAATATGTGCGCCAAGCGGATATCGCTAAGGTGAGGTATCCGGAACTCATCATGAATCTTGCTAAGCAGCAAGGGAAGGATGGAATAACGGTTTCTGATGTTATGCAGCTGCTCAGGATTGAATATCATCCTGCATATTACCAGATTCAAAAAATGGTTCGGAACGGGAAACTCAAGCGTCTTCCTCATGGTAGGACAGGGCGTTATATTGTGACATAGTGGTTTTGCTGTTAGAGAGCGTCTAGACGGCCGCTGAAGGAGTTTCCCGGAATGATTCAGAGACGTAATTGTCTCGTTCCTGGGTTCTTCACATTCTGCCCGGTTTCTTTACTTTTGTGTGCGCCAGATTCGGAAATTAGTTCAAAACGGAGAAATGGAGCGAGTATCTGGGGGGGGCATCGAAGTACGTTAGGCGCAAAAATGCTGGTAAGTTCGGAAAGTAATTCAATTATCTCAGAATTCTGAGATTTACTGAGTTTTGCAGACTTGAATCTCAGAATTCTGAGTTGAATTATGACTTTCTGATTACCTGAGGTTTCGTTTCGTTCGTCACAATTCCATCGGCAACTTACACATGGTCTTTACAGTCGTTTGCGCACATTTCACATCTGGGTTCATAGAGTCTGAAATTAGAGTTAGAAATTTCAGGAGTTTATATGACGGCAGCGGAAAGCGCTTTATTACTTGACAGGCCGAAAAGCCGTGGCGGAGCTGTTGTTGTACCTAATCGCGATTCATCGGCGTTGCCGCACAAGGGGTATGGGGAGACCTGGGCGAAGATCATTCTTATGGGCGAGCACTCCGTGGTGTACGGGTATCCGGCGGTCGCGGTGCCGATTCGGGCGTTGAAGATGCGGGCCTGGGTGACGCCGTCGGAGGGCTCGGCTTCGACTTCCCGGGGAAGTGGCGATTTTGCGGCGAACTCCGACGAGCCTGCTGATTGGGCGGATGTTGCTGGTTCCGTTGATGCCGCTTTCAATTCTTCGGATTCTTCCGACCTGTGCCACATCGGCACGTTGAAGGCGCTCAATTATGACGGGTCCATGGCCGACGCGGGCGCTCGCTTCGGCGGGCTCGAGCGCGCGGTCAAGGTCGCCACGGAGTTCGTGGGCCACCCGGAGCAGGCGTTCGACATCGTCACCGATGGGGCCTTCCCCGCGGGCCGCGGCATGGGTTCCTCGGCGGCTTCGTCCGGGGCGGTGATTCGCGCGATTCTTGACGCCTACGATTGCCATCCCGGCGAACGCGAGATTCTGCGCCTGACCAACGAGGCCGAGGTCGTCACGCACGGCAACCCCTCCGGCCTGGACGCCGCGACCACCTGCTCCAACGAGGCCGTGGTGTTCGAGTCCGGCGAGATGAGCACGATGCACGTCAACATGCCGGCCTACCTGGTCATCGCCGATTCCGGCATCGCGGGCAGCACGCGCGAGGCCGTGGGCGGCGTGAGGCAGCAGGACGAGCGCGACCACACCCGCGTCAAGGGCATCATGGACGAGTTGGGCGAGCTGGCCCGCGACTCGCAGACCGATCTGGAACGCGGCACGGTGCGCCTGCTCGGGCAGCGCATGAACGAGGCCCACAAGTTGCTCCACAACCTCAAGGTGAGCCATCCGCTGGTCGACCGCTTGGTCGAGGCGGCGCGCAAGGCCGGGGCTGTCGGCGCGAAAATGACCGGTGGCGGCTTGGGAGGGTGCCTCATCGCCCTCGCGCCGACCGCCGAGACCGCCAATCGCGTGCGCCAGGCGTTGCTTCGTGGCGGTGCTCGCGAGGCCTGGGTCCATCCGTTGGAGGACGCCACCGTAGCCGCGTGAGCCTTGGCACGTAAGGTGTTGTGGCGATTGCGGTAATTCAGGAATCGTGGTTTCGGACTTTTGATTTAGCCGCCCGATGTTCGTGATTTGTCGTCTGGATTCGTGTCGGATATATCTCGTTGTTTGGGAAACGGATATTTGATACCGTCTGCTATTTAGGTGGCCATATAGCCCGTTTGTCGTGCCAAACAGCGCCTCGCAACCCCCAATCGGGCGGATTCAGTGGACGATTAGGCATATCGCCATGCGGATGTGCAACGCGGGGTAGGCTCTGAGTTGTGAAAGCAGGAGTATCGGATATGCGCATTACGTCGTTAGGTGAAGCGGTGGGCGAATCGCGCCCAGTCGCGCAATCTGGTACCAAATCTGCAGGCCTTGATTCCGAACCGGATTCTGATTCCGATATCGACTTCGACGGGATTGCGCAAACGGCCGGGCGCAACGTGGCCACGGCCAGCGCCAACGCGAATATCGCCCTCATCAAATACTGGGGCAAGGCCGACGAGCGGTTGATCATTCCTCGCGCCTCGAGCCTTTCGTTGACGTTGGACGGCCTCACCACGCGCACTTCCGTCGAGTTTTTGCAAGATGGGCGTGACGATTCCAACACGTCTGGCATGTCTGGCGCTCCCAGCGATTCCAACGTTTCCGCAGGCTCGGCGACTTCCAGTAACGCTTCGGCTGATTCCCTGACCATCGACGGCAAACCGCAGTCCGGCAAATCCCTCGAGCGCGTCTCCCGGTTCCTCGACATCGTGCGCGAGCGTTCCGGCATTAACACGCCCGCCCGCGTGATTTCCACCAACACCGTGCCGTTCGGCGCCGGCCTGGCGAGTTCCGCATCAGCCTTCGCCGCGCTCGCTGCCGCAGCCTCGAAAGCCGCTGGGCTCGATTTGTCGCCCCGTGATTTGTCGCGTCTGGCACGACGCGGCTCGGGGTCGGCCTGCCGTTCGGTGTTCGGCGGGTTGGTGAAATGGAACGCCGGCCATGACGACGAGACCTCATACGCCGAGCCGGTCGATGACTCCAAGCTCGACCTCGCCATCATCGTGATCCTGATTTCCGGCGAGAAGAAGCCGATTTCCAGCCGTGAGGCCATGCGCCGCACCATCGCCACCTCGCCGCTATACGACGCGTGGATCGATTCGTGCGGCTCCGACCTGGACGAGGCGTTGCGGGCCGTGGCGAGCGGCGACATCCAGCGGCTCGGCGAGGTGACCGAGGCGAATTCGTTCGGCATGCACGCAGCGATGATGGCCTCGCGCCCGGCCGTGATGTACTGGCTGCCCGAGACCGTGGAGGCGTTGCGCGCGGTCGCTTCCGTCCGCGAGCCTGGGCTTGGCGCATGGTCGACCATGGACGCCGGCCCGAACGTCAAGGTGCTGGTCGACGGCCGTGACGCAGGGCGCGTCGCCGACGAGCTGCGCGACCGCTTGCCCGGTTGCGGCGTGGAGATTCATCGTCCCGGCCGCGGCGTCCGTTTCGAAAGCTGACTTTCTTCCCACCGCCATTACATTGTGTGGGTTGGGGAATGTATGTTGCGGGCCTCGATTTTGCGGAGGTGTCGAGCGGCAGAATAGTGGCGCGGTTCATGATTCATGTTGCCAGGATGGTCGTCTTCCCCGCGGCATTTGACCTTGCGATACCGACTCCGACACTACGCATATTGGATTTCTTGCACCTTCTTTCTCCCCAAAATCCGTTAAGTGGGTGCATTGAAGGTTAAGTGGGTGCCTGTCTGGGCTGAAAACCCGAAAAACAACCCGTTTTCACAGGTGTTCCGGCAAAACAGACACCCACTTAACTTCCAATGCACCCACTTAAGCTCCTGTGACTCCATTTTGGGGTATTCCGATGGTGATTTACAGATAATGTTGCGTTGAAACTGGTTCGTTTTCCGCCGTCGCGGCGCAAAGCTCCAGGTCGCCGGGTCGCTCACCATTTGCAGTGTGGCGGAATCGCGCATGTTTTCGGGGTATTTGGTGCAGAGAATGCCGAATAATCCCATACCGCCCTCGCGCGTGCTTAGATTGGTAAGTTGAAGTATTGGGAGCAGCGTCGAAGGGACAGCGTTCAGATGAGCGGTAAGCAGGGTGAACAACCGCGTAGCAGCGAGGCGAGCGCATCTGGCAAGCTGTATATCGCCGGTGAATATGCGGTGGTGGAGCACGGCCATCCCGCGATTCTGGTGGCCGTCAACCGCCTGCTCACCGCCCGCATCACCGCCACTGCCGACGACCAGCGTGTCCACGGCATCGAGGCGGTCGGCCGTATCCATTCCACCGGCCACCCGGAGGCCTCGGTGACGTGGCGACGCCGCGCGGGCCGTGTGGTGCCCGACCTGGAGCAGCCCGGCGCCGCGTTCATCCTCGCCGCCATCCACGCCGTGGAGGAGCTCGCGCACGAGGCGGGCAAGCCGCTGAAAATCTATGACGTCAACATCGACAGCCAGCTCGACGATAAATCCGGCCGCAAATACGGCCTCGGCTCGTCCGCTGCGGTGACGGTGGCCACCATGAAGGCGCTCGCCGCGTTCTACGACCTCGAGCTCAGCCCGATGCAACAATACAAACTCGCGTTCGTGGCGGCCAGCAGGGCACAGAAGGTCGGCTCAGGCGGCGACATCGCGGCGAGCCTTTTCGGCGGTTGCATCCGTTTCACTGCCGTCGACCGGCATTGGGTCACGAACCGCCTGCAAGATACGCCGTTGGTTGAGCTCATAGATATCCCTTGGCCCGGCTTGAGCGTCGCGAGAATTCGCGCCTTCGGAGCGGCCAACACCTTGCGTCTGATGGTCGGCTGGACCGGCGACCCGGCCTCCACGCCCACGCTGGTCGGGCATGTGCAGAGCCAGAGCGCGGCCGAGCACGAGCGGATGTATCAGGATTTCCTACGTCAGAGCGACGTCTGCGTCGACATGCTGGCCCAGGCGCTCGTCGATGACGACGAGCAGGAGGCCGCTTCGCATATCCGCCAGGCGCGCGAGCTGCTGCAAGGGCTTTCGTCGTTCACAGGCACCGTTATCGAGACGCCGGAGCTGCGGGATTTGGTCGAGGTGGCCGAATCGCATGGCGCGGCCGCGAAGAGCTCGGGCGCGGGCGGTGGAGACTGCGGCATCGCGATCGCAGGACCGAGCGCCGACAGGGATGCCATCGAATCCGGCTGGCGCGAGCATGGCATCGTGCCGCTGAATCTGGACGTCTGCGCGCCGCAGGTCGATATCGCCGAATGGCACGTGGGCGGCCGCGCGGCTTCGGGCGAGGGCGACGCGGGCTCGGACCGCAAGGACGATCACGTTCGTCTCGCCTTGGAGGAGCACGCCGACGAGCGGCGCAACGCGTTCGATGACCTCGCCTTTGTGCACCACAGCCTCGCCAGCGTCTCCGTCGACGACGTCGATATGTCGACCGAGATTTGCGGGGCCCACTGGGATTCGCCGTTTTTCATCAACGCGATGACCGGCGGCTCAGGGCGGACCGGTGAGATCAACGCGGTCCTGGCTCGTGTGGCCGGCCGAACCGGTGTCGCCATCGCCTCGGGCTCGCAGCACGCCGCCATCCGTGAGCCGAAACTGGAATCCACGTTCACCACGATTCGCGAGCATGACGCCGATGGTTTCGTCTTCGCCAACGTCGGGCCGACGGTGACGCCCGAGCAGGCCGCGCATGCGGTCGAGATGTTGCACGCCGACGCGCTGCAGATCCACGTCAACGCGGCCCAGGAGCTGGTGATGCCGGAGGGCAACCGCGACTTCGACAGTTGGCCGGAGCGCATACGCGCGATCGTGGAGGCGTCGCCGGTTCCCGTCGTGGCCAAGGAGGTCGGGTTCGGCCTGAGCTCGCGGACGGTGCGCCAGTTGGCCGGGCTTGGGGTCCAGGCGGTCGATGTCAGCGGGCGCGGCGGCACCGATTTCGCGCATATCGAGAACGCGCGACGCAAGCGGGGCGAATACGCCTATCTTGACGGCTGGGGCCAGTCTACAGCGCTATGTCTGCTTTCGTTGCAGGGCTTGGCGGCGGATGGTGCTGATGGCTCCAAGAGCTTCGACGACATGACGGTGATGGCGTCGGGTGGTGTGCGCAACCCGCTGGATGTGGTCAAGGCGCTCGCTTTGGGTGCCCGCGCCGTCGGTGTGTCCGGTCACTTCTTGCAGGTGCTTTCGACGCATGGTGAGCAGGGCCTGATCGATGAGATCGAGGCGTGGAAGTCCCAAATTCGCACGCTTATGGCGTTGCTTGGGGCGAAAACCGTGGCTAGCCTGGGTGCCACCGACGTATTGGTGACCGGCAAAACCGCCGAGGAGGCGCGTCTGCTGGGTGTCGATTTGCGGGCTTTGGCCCGTCGTTCCGTACGCTGACTGGTCATTCTTTATGACGGTAGTTATCGGACAAAATAACTTTGCTTTGTGTCCGTTTTCTGCCGTCAAGACCGATTGTCAGCAGATTTAGGATATTAAATCCTGATTTCCTTCCGATTCGTGCCGTTGAGGAGGTTTGATATCAGTTTTTTGGGGACAGGATTATCCCAAGTTCTGCCTGTTTTCTGCCGTCGGGAGCGGGGACTTCAATGAGAGGCATGTTTCCGGATTTTTTGAGTGAGGACGCCGAAACGGTGGCGAAGGGGCTGCTCGGCTGCCTGCTGATTCGCGAGATCGACGGCGAGACGTTGACCGTGCGCATTGTGGAGACCGAGGCCTACGACCAGCTCGACCCCGCGAGCCACACCTTCCACGGCAAAAGCGAGCGTAACCGGGCGATGTTCGGCCCATCCGGCCATGCATACATCTACCTCATTTATGGCACGAATCTGTGCATGAACGTCACCGCGTTCGAGGAGGGCTTCGGCGCGGGCGCGCTGATCCGCGCCGCCGAACCGATGGATACCAAAACCGTTGAAATTATCGAGAAGCGTCGCGGTGGGCGTCGTATCAAGGACTGCCTCAACGGCCCGGGCAAGATCTGCAAATCGCTCGGCATCACCATGGACCTCTACGGACACGACCTGCGCAAGCCGCCGCTGAGCCTGGAAACCGGCTCATTGCGCCCCGGCGAGCGTATCGAAGCGACCGAGCGCATCGGCATCACCAAGGCCAAGGACCGCCCGCGCCGCTTCGTCATTGCCGGCAATCCGTACCTTTCGAGGTAAGATTTTGGGCGTCTTCGGCTTTCGCTGATTCGCTTCTTGGTAGCGAGCGACTTCTTCAAGAACGTCAGGTTCCGTTTCGTCGCAGGTGGCAGATGTGTCTGTTGGTAAACGGGGTTCTGTGGCGGGTGAGGCTCCGTTTCTTTACCGCTAACGCGTGATGCTGTTGCCAAACGGACTGTTGTGGCTTGTGGGGTTCCGTTTCCTCACAGGGGGCATACATTGCTGTTACGAAACGGCGTCTTGGCGGGCATGAGGTTCCGTATCATCGCAGGGAGCACGTGTTGATGTTGCCAAACGGTCTCTTAGGGGCCAATGGAGGCTGTTTCGTCG
Source organism: Bifidobacterium sp. ESL0790 (assembly GCF_029395435.1). NCBI lineage: Bacteria > Bacillati > Actinomycetota > Actinomycetes > Bifidobacteriales > Bifidobacteriaceae > Bifidobacterium > Bifidobacterium sp. ESL0790. Next base: position 2,062,081 of record NZ_CP113915.1, on the reverse strand, counting down.
CAGGTGGCGGATGTGCCTGTTAGTAAACAGGTTCTGCGGCGGGTGAGGCTCCGTTTCTTTACCGCTAACATATGATTCTGTTATCAAACGGACTGTTGTGACTTGTCAGGTTCCGTTTCTTCGCAGGAAGTATACATTGCTGTTACTAAACGGCGTCTAGATGGTTGTGAGGTTCCGTTTCCTCACAGGTGCCATGTGTTGCTGTTGGTGAACGGTATCTTGGGAAGTGTGAGGTTCCGTTTCTTCACTGGGAGCACGTGTTGCTGTTGGGCTAGGCCAGCGCGACTACGATGACGACGAGGTTCATCAGGCTGGTGAACGCCTCGATGCCGCCCACTTGCATGGCTTTCATGCGCTTGTGGTGCGGTAGGACGATGGCGATCAGCAACAGCACGGTGGCGGCGATACCCCAAAGCAAGGCGGCGGCCATCACGCCACGCGCCGGTGTGAATCTAGTGAGGCTGCGCAATAGCATGGGCGTGGCGAAGCCAAGCGCGGCAAGGGCGACGTGGTAGACGACCGATAGCGCGTAATAGCCGGAGCGCCCGTATTTGCGGAACATGGTCTTGACGAACACCACCGAGGCGTATTCGGTGAGGATGAACGCGATTGCGGCGATGACGCCGGCTTTCGGTAGCAACGGCGAGCCGAGAAAATACGCCGATGAAGCCTGCGAACCCGAAGTGATTTCATGGCTTATCGGCGACAATCTGGACGAGAGACCTTCACCTGCCGTGACGGAGGCGAAAAACCGCGAACCCAGCGAAGCGGCGAGCAGCGCCATCCCACCCGCCGCGATGACGGCGACGGCGTTGCCCCAGAGCGTCCGCTCGCGCCGCAGCCACGCGGTCACGAACGACAGCACGGCGAGGATGGCGTAGGCCGGAATCCACCACAGCAGTTTCGGGGCGAATACGAACACGGGGATGCCGACGATGGCTGTGGCGACGAGATAGGCGGCCGCCGGAACGAAGTAGACGTTCGAATGACGCTTCTTCGGGGAATTGCCGGTTGCGGAACGATGCTTTTTGGCGTCTTTGGCCTCGTGCGAGCGGACACCGAGCCAACGCGCGGCGGAGAACTGGAAGCAGTAGCACAGCGTCCACGCCACCAACAGCCAGACGTTGCGCCACGAGACGCCGCCGATGACGATGCCTCCCAGCGCCGGGAACAGCGCCATGACCCAGGCTCCCGGCTGGTCCGGCAGCCAGATATTGCTATGGTGGCCTTTGGACTTGCTCTTGGTCGTTGCCGCCGCAACGTTGCCGTTGGCTGTTCCGCCGTTTCGTGTTTTCGCGACGAATTTCTTGCTATCTGTCTCACTCACGGTGTCCACGATACGTCCGTTTGTGTATTTCTTCAATCGATTTGCGGGCCGCGTTGAATAGCGATGGGCGTTGAATATCGATGGAAGTATGAGTGTAGCGATTATCCCGAAAGCGATGAGACAAGGCTGGATATAGCAAAAGGGTGACGTCACGCACATACTTGCGTAACGTCACCCTTTACCTTATCTATCGGCTGGAACCTCAAAGGAAAGCGGTCCCGGCAGATTGTTGAATTATTGAGTTACCAGATTACGGAATCACGGAATCCTGAAATCACGGAATCGGCAACTCCCCGAATCCCGTAACTCAACTCAACCCAACTCCTCACTTGTCGGCGTAGATTTTCTTGTTGAAGATGAGGAAGACCACGAGGCCGACGATGGTCGCGATGGAGGCGACCAGGAAGAGGTTGCCGAAGTTCGCGGCGTCTCCGGTGGCGCCCGTCAGGCTGAAACCGGTCAGCGGCTTGGAGGTCATGAGCCCGCCGATGATGGCGATGCCGACCGAGCCGGAGACGTTCATCGCCAGATCGTTCATGCCCACGCCACGGCCGGACTCGTCCTTGGTCAGCGTCTCCAGGGCGGTGTCGACCACCGGGGAGTAGAGCAGGCCGACGCCCGCGTAGTAGAGGCAGCCGGCCACGGCCAGGGCCACGGGGCTCACGGTGACGCAGAACGAGGCGACGATCAGGCCGACCAGCTGCAGGCAGGCGGCGGTGATGATGCCGGTGCGCTTGCCGATCTTGTCGATGATCCAGCCGGAGCAGGTGCCGAAGACGGCCGCCACGATGAACGCCCACACGATGTAGAGCGAGACGGTCTGCGTGCCGAGGTGGTAGAGTTCGCCGCCGATCGCGTTGAAGATCGGGGAGAAGGAGTAGTTCGGCAGGTAGAAGAGCAGGATGAGGCTGATGGCCATGATCCAACGCTTGTTGTGGAAGAAGTCCGGGGTGATGAACGGGTTCTTCGCCTTGTGGATGTAGACCGCGAAGATGATGTAAAGCACCGCGGAGACCGCGAGCATCCACCAGGCGCTGTAGGAGAAGAAGAGGGTCAGGAACGCGGTGGCGGTGCCGAAGATCACGAAGCCCCAGACGTCGACGCTCTCGCCGGTGCCCGACTTGTTGGGCAGGTTGTGCAGCAGCAGCGGCAGGAAGACGACGGTGACGATCGGGATCAGGAAGAGGTACTGCCAGTGGATGGAGGTCAGCCAGCCCGCGGCGAAGACGCCGATGGCGGCGGAGACCTGGTAGCCGGCGGTGAAGATGCCGAAGAAGATGACCTTCAGTGAATCCTTGAGGTACTTGCTGGCCACCACGAGGTAGACCGAGCCGGCCACCTGCTCACCCGCGGTCTGGATGATACGAGCGATGATGACCGTCCAGATGTTCGCGTGGAAGAAGAAGTTGGCCACGAAGCCGAAGACGGAGCCCGCCAGTAGCAGCGTGATGCCGACGACCACGAGCTTCTTCAGCGAGACGAAGTCGCCCAGGGAGCCGTAGACGAAGCAGACGATGCCGAGCACGATGCTGGGCAGCGCGGTGATCAGCGAGGCCTGCGCGGGGGCGCCGACGTCCTGGCCCACCTGGGTGAAGACGAGGTTGAAGCCCTGCAGGCACAGGGTGCCGAGGATGAAGGTGATGAGCAGCGGGATGAGCGCCTTGACCGCCATGTCGCTGGTGATCTCGGGCTCGTTGGCCTTCTGCTTAGGCTGTTTGGGATTGGCGGGGCTCACGTCGCCCTGCTTGGTTGTTTCTGCCATATTATTTTAATCCTTGATTGCGGAAAAATTTGGAAAATATAGGTTGCGGCCGAGCCTCGAATCGCGTCTTGGCGTTACAAGGCTCGGCTCTGCAACTTACGGGTTTATGGGATTATGCGTTTATGAGATTATGCCGTAATCTCACTTCGCGGCGGCAGCGACGTTGCCGATACGGGTCATGAACTCGTTGAGGAAGCGATCGACGTCGACCTGGACGGCCACCTGGGCGGTCTTCTTCGGGTCGTTGAGGCGCTCGTTGTCACCGATGGTGCGGCCGCGGGTGGGGGCCTCGGTCTCCACCTTCATGTTGATCGGCAGCGTGGTGACCAGCGTCGGGTCCACGGCCACGGCGGCGGCCAGCGGGTCGTGCAGGCCGCATCCGCCCAGGTGGGGCGAGGTGGTCTCGTAGGCCTTGATGTAGAAGTCGACCATGTCGGCGAGGAACTTTGCGGCGGGGGTGCCGATCTGGCGCCACTGCTCGGAGTCCTTGTAGGTCATGAGGGTCTGCAGCGTCACGTCCAGGCCGATCATGGTCACGGGCGCGCCGGAGCGGAAGAGGATGTCGCAGGCCTCGGGGTCCTGGGAGATGTTGGCCTCGACCCACGGCTCGGAGTTGCCGCAGACGGTCAGCGCGCCGCCCATCATCACGATGTTGCCGATCTCGTCCTTGATTTCGGGGGCCTTCTTGAGGGCCGTGGCGATGTTAGTCTCGGCGCCGGTGGGCACGAAGGTGAGGTCCTTGCCATACTTCTTCACCGAGTCGATGATGAAGTCGACCGCGCTCATGTCGGTTTCGGCGTGGCGGTTGGAGTCGGGGATCACGACGTCGCCGATGCCGTTCTTGCCGTGGATGAAGGCGGAGATCTCGGAGACCGTGAAGGAGTCGGCCTTCAGCGCGTGCTCCTCGCCGCGGTAGACCGGCACCTCGGGGTGGCCGAGCAGGTCGGTGATCGCCAGGTCGTTGCGGATGCCCTGGTCGACCAGCACGTTGCCGAAGGTGCTGGTGATGCCGATGAGCTCCACTTCGGGGCTGCCGAGGATGTAAGAAATGGCCAGGGTGTCGTCGACGCCGGTGTCCAGATCGAGGATGATCTTCTTCTTCATTGTGTACCTTTCCTCTCGTCGCTGAGCCTGGAGGAGGCACTTTCGCAGTGTGCCACCGGGAACCGCCCTCGGTAACCGCCTGTGTTCAGCGTCTTTCGGATGTTAGTCATGTTAAAGCGCTTTATCGTTATGCTTGTAAGGCAATAAAGCGTTTTATCAAGTTAGTTTACTGGAAAATTTCGCCGCCGGTCAATCGAGTGTGTTCCGGTATTTTTTTATCGAAATAGAGGATGGTTAATGTGGTGATTTGGCTGGAATTGTACGGTTTTCGACGGTTTTCGGCACGTTTCCGGTGACGGGATCAATCGTGATTCGAAGTTGGAGCGCCGTCGTGCGTCCGGGTATGTGAGAGACGTCACGGGGTTGTTACCATTTGTGTCGTGCAAATTTTGGCAACAGCCCATGCGTCGTGTCGTTTCTGCTTGAGCGATTACGGGATTCAGGCGTGCGAAACCGTTGTCCGCCTGACAAGCTTGGGCTCGATGAGCTTCTGCTTGGGGTCGGTGAGCCAAGGCTTGCTTTTGTGCCGTTCCCCATTGTCATCATGCCGCGCCGCGATGCGCGAGGTGATGAGGCCGTGGCAGGCTTCGGCCACCGCGTGGATGTTCTGGTCGAAGGTGGTCAACTGGTGGTTGAACCCGAACTTTCCCGACATGTTGTCGTAGCCGACCACCGAGCAATCCTCGGGGCAGCGCAATCCCAGCTCCTCCAGGCGTTTGATGAAGCCCATGGCCATCAGGTCGTTGCCGCAGAAGACGGCCGTCGCGCCCGCGTCGATGATGTGGCCGGCCTCTTTGTAGCCGCCGTCAAAACGATAGTTGCCGTTGCGTTTGAGGCTCGGATCAAGCTGGATTCCCGCCTCGTCGAGGGCGCTGACGAATCCGGCCATGCGCCTGCTTGTTTTGCCATCCGCATTGTCTCCGGAGATGCACGCTATACGACGGTGGCCTTGCGCCAGAAGGATCTGGGCCGCGATGGTGCCGCCGGTGAAGTCGTCGGAACCCACGGCGTCACACCATTGCTCGTCGACCAGACGATCGGTGAGCACCACGGGGAAATCAAGGTTGGCCACATCTTTTTTGAGCGCGGCGGAATCGTCGGCCGACTCGCGTGAGGGGATGAGGAAGAGCCCGTCGACGCCGTGCGAGGCGAACTGGCGGAGCAGACGTTGCTCGCTGAGCCGGGAGTCGTCGGAGTTGGCGATCAGCAGCGAATAGCCGTCGGCGCTCACCACATCCTCGAGCGCCTTGGAAAGCGAGGCGAAGAACATGTTCTCGATGTCGGGGATCAGCAGCGCCAGAAGCATCGATTGGTTGGTGGCCAGGCTGCGCGCCGCCTGGTTCGGCACATAATGCAGGCGCTCGGCGGTTTTGAAGATGAGCTCGCGGTTGGCTTGCGACATGCGGGTGGGGCGTCCGTTGAGCACCAGCGAGACCGCCGTCACCGAGACGTTGCAGGCCTGGGCGATGTCCTTCAGAGTTACGTTGTGGTTCATGTCCTCGTCTTTGATGGTTTGGTTATGCCTCGGCCGTTGAGGTTCGTCGTTCGCGGCATCGCGTCACATCGGTGTTCGCACTCGGAATCCCGGCCAGAACCATAGGTTACTCGAAGCGTGGTCGACTTTGTGGTCTCCGGCGAGCCGATGCTGAGACGAATCGCGCTTCGACACGCGGCTTGTCGGTGGATTTTCATGCTTCGGGATTGCGGTCCGGTTCGGCGTGGCGGCAAATCCCGCATCCAACGTTGGTTGCGTGGACTTGCCGTGCGATGCCTATTTCGGGGGTGGGGTTCGTTTCGTCCCGGATTTTACATATTTTCGTATACTCATCCGCGACAAAACGAATCATATGGAGGGAAGTGCTATCTGCGCGATGGGGGGCATCCAATTTGTATATTTTGCATAGCCCCACGAATCGCGCGGCGCGGTTGTCACTTGCTGTTTTCGAAGAACTCGCGGATCTGCTCGGAGGTGCCGTAGGACGCCTGGGCGCCGTAGCTCGTGGCGGCGTAGGCGGCGACATACGAGGCCAGCGAGGCCGCTTCGCTCAGCGTGAAGCCCGAGGCGAGACCGGCGAGCATCGTGCCCATGAAGGAGTCGCCGCAGCCGGTGGTGTCCTTCGAGGTGATCTTCGCCGCGTCGACGTGGTAGGTGCTCTCGCTGTCCATCACGATCGCGCCGTCGCCGCCCAGGGTGACGATGGCCTCCTCGAAGCCGAACTCGTGCATCGAGCGGGCGATGTACTCCCAATCGCAGCCGAGCCAGTCGCCGTCCTTGGGTTCGGCGATGTTGAGCAGCTGGGCCATCTCATGCTCGTTGACCAGCAGGACGTCGGAGTAGGCGATGAGCTCGGCGGGCAGCTCGTCGGTGAAGGGGGAGTCGTTGAGCAGCACCTTGATGCCGGCGTCGTGGCAGAGCTTGGCCGTGGCGGTGACCGTCTCGATCGGGCTCTCGAGGCACAGGCCGAGCACCGACGAGGCGAGCAGCGTCTCCTTTTCGCTGTTGATGTAGTCCATGTCCACCTTGGCGTTCGAGCCGGCGGAATAGACGATCGTGTTCTCGCCGCCGTCGTCGACGGTGATGACCGTGGTGCCGCTCGCGCCCTCGACATGACGGACGTGCGAGGTGTCGACCCCGGCGTCGTCGAGCTGGCCGAGCAGGAAGTCGGCGTTGGCGTCTTGGCCGACCGCGCCGAACATCGTCACGTTGGCGCCGATGCGGGCCGCGGCCGCCGCCTGGTTGCCGGATTTGCCGCCGGGCAGGATGCGAAGCGGGCCGCCGTTGACGGTCTCGCCGGGCTTTGGCAGCCGCTTGGTGGTCACCGTGTAGTCGGCGTTCATGGAGCCGACGATGCTGATGTTGCCGGAGATCTTGTCCAGCAGTTGAAGGGCCGATGCGCTCATTGGTTTCCTCGATTTCGCGTCGTTACGGGAAAAGTAAACCCCATGGTAAAACGCTTTATCACCAAAGTCAACTCAGTCCGTTCGCGCCCATTCCCTTGTATTTGTGACGCAAAATGGTCAATAACCGTCGCAAATGCAACCCGGTTATTGCGTTTGCGGCGGAATGTGTGGGTTAAGCGTTGCAAATGCAACCTGGTTTGTCCTCATGTTGCGTCTGTGACAGGATGGGCGAGTTTGGCGTCACAGATGCAACCTGGTTGGTCCCATATTGCGTTTGTGACGCTTATTCCCAGTTTTGAGTCACAAACGCAACCTATTTCATCCCTGTTATTGCGTTTGTGACGCAAAGTGGTCAATAACTGTCGCAAATGCGACCCGATTACTGCATATGTGACGGGATAGGCAGGTTTGGCGTCACAGATGCAACCTGGTTTGTCCTCATATTGCGTTTGTGACGGGATGGGTGGGTTAAGCGTCGCAGATGCAACCGGATTATTGCGTTTGTGACGCAAAGTGGTCAGTAATCGTCACAGATGCAACCTGATTCGTCCCGGTTGTTGCGTTTGTGACGGGATGGGTGGGTTAAGCGTCGCAAATGCAACCCAGTTATTGCGATTGTGACGCTTATTCCGGGTTTTGCGTCGCAAATGCAACGCGACACGCCCGGAGCTTGTGGATAACCCCAACCGTTTATCCACAGTGCCCGGAATTTACTCTCGGATTTTGGATTATGCGATATCTTGACGTCATGAGAAAACATGATGAAGTTGAACGATTATTGGCAGATGCCGAGCGTGCCCAGCGTTGCGGTATGACTTCCGACATGTCGCTTCGGCGCGCGCTGTACCGGCGATGCGCAAGCGGAGAGGTGGTGAAGCCCTATCCCAGTTTGTTTTTCGATGCCGAGGCTTGGGAACAACTTGATGCGAAGCAGCGGACGCTTTATGTGGCGCGTGCGTTGCAGCTCATTCATCCACCATGGGTGTTTGCCGGTCTTACCGCCGCTGATGCGTACGGATTGGAATATCGGCGTGTCTTACATGATGGTGGTGTTGATTTGGCTTCGGACGTAAGCCCAGTCGCATCAAAAAATCCCAAGCTGCGATATCTGCCTGAAGCTTGTCGGGAAGCCGAGAAAAGGTCAGAGGTATCCGTTGTGCCGATTACTCGAGTCCTTCTTGAATGTGGGCGGAGATATTCGTTCCGTGATGCATTGCCAATGTATGATTCCGCGTTTCGACTTGGCCTTGTTACCCGTGCCGAGATGGAGCAGATGGGTGCGGGGATTTGGGGAATCCAAGATCTTCTCACCTATGCGGATCCGGCTAGTGAGAATGGAGGCGAATCGTTCTGCAGGGGGACCATGATTGAGGAGGGTTTCCCGGTTCCACGTTTGCAAGTGGAGTATCCGAAACCTGACGGGTCTGTATACCGAGTTGATTTCCTATACCAGTTGCGAACGGGGCGGTCGGCGGTCATCGAATTTGATGGCATGGATAAATATATTGATCCGGAAATGACCCGAGGGCAGGGGCTGGAAGAGGTGGTTTCTCGCGAGCAACAGCGCGAGAGATTTTTGCTGCAGGAATGTGACGTTTCGCAGGTGGTCAGATTGCGATACGGCGATGTGTTGAATCGACAAGAGATGGTGCGGAAACTGATCGATGCCGGGGTACCATGCTCGAAGATGGCAAATGTGCTGTAATCGTTGCGTTTGTGGCGCAAAACTGATAATTAGCGTCACAAACGCAAGCTGTTTCATCCCTGTTATTGCATATGTGACGGAATACACAGGTTTGGCGTCGCAAACGCAAGGGTTCCGATTCGAGCATTGCATTTGTGACGCTTATTCCGGGTTTTGAGTCACAAATGCAACCCGTTAAGGGCTCAATGTTGCATATGTGATGGTTTATGCAACAGTGGCGGCACATATGCAATTCGGTTTGTCTGGTTATTGCGTTTGTGACGCTTATTCCGGGTTTTGAGTCACATATGCAACCTATTAAGGATTCAGTGCCGCATATGCGACGGTTTATGCAACATTGGCGTCACATATGCAATTCGGTTTGTCCGGTTATTGCGTTTGTGATGGAATATGCGGGTTTAGCGTCACAAACGCAAGGGTTTTGGATTGATTATTGCGTTTGTGACGGTAATGGGGGTGTTTGCGTCACAAACGCAACTAGGGACCACTGCCACTCAGGCGGCGTACATGTTGCGGGGGCGCATGTCCTCGGGCAGGCCGTTCATCAGGTTGGAGACGGAGCCGGACTCAAAGACCGAGCGGATGCCGGCGGCCAGCAGCGGAGCCACGGAGAGCACGGTCATGTTGGGCAGGCGCTTCTCCTGCGGCACGGGCACGGTGTCCATCAGCACGATTTCCCTCGCGCCGCAACCCTTGAGCCGTTCGATGGCCGGGCCGGACAAGAGCCCGTGGGTGGCGACGAGCGTCACCGACTTCGCGCCGGCTTCGCGCAGCGTGCGCACGGCCTCGCAGATGGTGCCGGCGGTGTCGATCATGTCGTCGACGACCACGCAGTCGCGCTCGCGCACCTCGCCGATGATACCGTGGGCCACGGCGTGGTTCGGACGCGTGACGTCACGGGTCTTATGGATGAAGGCCAGCGGCAGCCCGCCGAGCTTGGCGGCCCAGCGTTCGGAAACCTTGATACGCCCGGCGTCGGGGGAGACGATGGTCGCGTTCTCCAGCGGCATCGAGTTCTTGACGTAATCAAGCAGCACGGGCATGGCGGTGAGGTGGTCGACCGGTCCGTCGAAGAAGCCCTGCTCCTGCGAGGCGTGCAGGTCCACGGTCATGATGCGGTCGGCGCCCGCGGTCTGGAAGAGGTCGAACATCAGGCGGGCGGTGATGGGCTCGCGGCCCTGGCCCTTCTTGTCCTGACGTGAATACCCGAGGAACGGCGCCACGACGGTGATGGAACGGGCCGATGCGCGCTTCAGCGCGTCGATCATCAGCAGCTGCTCCATGATCCATTTGTTGATGGGGTCGGTGTGCGATTGCAGCACGAAGACGTCCGCGCCGCGCACCGGCTGCGTATAGCGCACATACATCTCGCCATTGGCGAAGTCATAGGCCGTGGTCTCAAGCGGCTCGATTCCCAGGCATTCGGCGGTGGCTTCGGCCTGCTCGGGGTATGCCCGCCCCGTCACCAGCGCCATTCGTTTCTTGGGATTGCCCTTGAGAATCGCCGCCATGTCTTGCCTTCCGATTGATGTTCTGCTCGTTATGTTTGTTGTATGCGCTCCGCCGGTGCGTGAAGCCGAATCAAATACCACACACCAATATACCGTCATCCCCGCGCAATCCGTATGGGGTGGGTTGCGCGGGAACGTGGTTTGCGTCACGTCTCGAGCGGTTTTACGACGATATGTTGCATAGACAGGTGCGATTTGTGCGGACAATCAGACCGTGTCCGTCGTTCGCCGAGGATTTGTCGCTTTATCATCGCTGCCTGTCTATTGTCGTCATTCCTTATTATTGCTGTTGTTTCTCGCCGCTGGCACTAGACGCTTGCCCATCGGTTGACGTCGCGGAAGGCGTTGACTGATGGTTGGCGTCAGCGTTTGTCTGCTCGGCGACGTCGGGCTGCGTGGCGTTTGGGGCGCCTTGGCTCGGTGTTGGCTTCGCGGGCAGTGGAGGCTGCGGAGCGGCTTGGTTTTGCAGGCCGCCAGTGGCCGGGGCGGCTTGGGCGCTGGAATGGTACTTGGGCAGCGAGTCGATTGTCGACGGACCGGATTCCGCCGGCGGAACATAGCCCGGTTGATTTTGAGGTTGATCCGCTGCCTGACTATTCGCTTGGCTCTGGGACGAATCAGGAGTTCCGGCATCCGTAGATGGTTGATTCATATCGGGTTGATTTATCCCATATTGTCCTGCGCCATATTGGCCTGCACCATACTGGCTCGCGCCATATGGATTTGCGGCATAACTCCCTAACTGAGGTTGGGGCCGCATCGTTCCCGTGCCGGCGGTTGCGCCGTAATTCGGGTTCGCGTCAGCCATGGGCATCGTGCCGGTGCCGGCTGCGTTTCCGCCATACCCTGGAGCCGTCGGAGCCACTGGTGTCATTGGGCTCATTGGATTCGCTGGCACGGTAGGGGTCGCCGGAACCGCAGGGTTCGTTGGCGACATCGAATTCATTGGGCTCGCAGAGCCGGTTGCGGCCGGAGCTCCATAACGTTCGTACGCCCCGTTCGCCGGCTTGTAATACGTATTGACATACCCGGTTTTGAGCGACGCGATCAAGACATCCGGATCCGTCACGGGAGCCTGCGCCCCAGCGTTGCGCGTGGTCCCCAACGTCGTGGCTTCAATGTTCGCCGGCGTCGGCTGGATGAGCCCGCCTTTGAGGATTTTCGTCAGCCCGGGCGTCGACACGACGAGTTTCCGTCCGAAGGTCATCGCGATGGCCTCGATGACGAACATCCACAGCGCCGCCAGAAGGAGATTCCACAATTCGCCGCCGTTGACGTAGGCGTAGTCCTTGACTCCAAAGAGTTGGAGGAGAGCGCGCGCTTGTGATTTTGCCGGCGCGTGTACTTTGGCCACCGTCAGCCCGCATGTCAGCATGGCGATGAGGCAGAATGCCGCGCCCACAAGCGGCGACTTCCATGTCTGCGACCATTTCGCGCTACTCGGGTCCTGCAGATGACGGGCCGCGAGCCGAAGCCCGAGGTACAAGGTGCACGCCAGGAACAGCAGCGCGGGAATGAAGTATTGCGTCGTCATGAGCCGTGTGGAGGTGGTTACGTACTGGTCGGGATGGAAAATCGAGGTGTGCGTGAAGCTGTATTGCTGATGATGGTACCAATGGGCGTCGGTATATGGATGTGCGCTGTCCGGGTTTGAGGGCGTGACCCACATGAACATTCCGCCTAGGGCACCGGTGCACCAACTGCCTAGCTGGCTCCCCGGAATCGACGTGAACATGAACATCAAAGGTCCGGAGAAGGATTCCCTCCTGAAGAGTCCCGCAATCATATTCAGCGTTTGACTGATGATGCTGTAGGCGAAGAAGACGGAGAAATAGCAGCCGAGCACCTCCACGCAGGTTCGCGTGACGCCACGCGCGCGGTGCGCCCACTTCCAGCAGGCCGCGAACACATGTTTGCCGTCGGGCGCGCGCTGGGCCAGCATGGATCCGATGAGCGCCCCGAGCCCGGCCAACAGGAACGGCATGGCGAAGGTCAGCCAAGTCGCCGAACTATCGACTATCGGCATCGTGCCTTCATTCAGGAAACTCGCGTCGGCCATGTCGAACAGTGACGAGAGTTGCGCGTTGGGCACGTCGTAGCGCAGCGGAAACAGCGCGGCCAGCAGCAGGTAGATGAGCCCCGTCGCGCCACCGACCGCGGCGGCGTTGGCGAATCCGGTCTGGCGGTCGGCGAACCTGAAGTGGCGCAGCACCATGTAGGCGCCGAACGCCGCTCCCACAAGCAGAGCCAAGCCGGTCAGCGCGAAACCATCGTAGGTGAACAGTGTGGGAGATGGGCCTCCATCTGGAATTATGGTGCTGTCGAGCGGAGAGTTGAAGGTGACCACCGAGCCGCCACCCGTCAGTTTGACGAGTAGGTTGACGAACACGGCGATAAAGGAGCCGGAGGTGAATTGGGCCACGGTGGCGTCGGAGGTGAGGCCGGTGACGTAGAGCGACTGCATCAGCTTGTCGGACTCCGGCGCATGTTTGCATTGCGAGAGGGTGAGATAGACCAGGCCGGTGACCAGCGCCGTGACGACCAGCGCCGCGCCGAGCCCAATCGCCAGCGAAAGACCGATGGACTTGAGGTTGGCCGGGCTGGTGAAGCGGATTGCACCGCTGGTTTGGGCGGTCTTGGGTGTGCTGGCGGTGCCGCTGTAACCGTTGGTATTTGCCGCGCTGGCTGTGCTGGCATTGGCATAAGGGGCGGCGTTGTTGGTGGTATTGGCGTATACATTCGCCGGATCGCCATAGCTGTTGGGGTTGGCCGTGCCGGAGTTGCCGTAGGGGTTGGCGCTGGGTGCGCTGGGTGTGTTGGCTACGTTGGTGTTGCCGGTGTTGCTTGTATTGCTGGAGACGATGACAGGTTGCCCGCAATGGGGGCAGAATTGAGCGTTGCTGGCTATTTGCGCTCCACAGCGAGGGCAGGTCATGGCTTCTTCTCTCTGTAATACGATATAGATAATATTCTCAATCAAAACCAATATATCGATTGACTCAGGTCTTATCCGCCCATCATCACCAATTGTTCGCTATCCTTATACAAAAGGCCTGTCCCATTCCGAAAGTCGGCTTCACGTCGTCGTTGCCTCGCGCATCTGAGGGTAGTGATGGGCCTTATATGCAGAGGCGATAGTTCTCGAATACGCTTATCTCAGCTTGCTATACATACGTATTGTTTCCGGGTATTTTGCTGTCGCAGCCCGCCCGTAAAATTGAAAAGCTATGTCTGGCGCGGGTTCGCGTCCTGATGTGGCATGCATACACACTCCTGTCGCGGAAAGACCGCGGCCGACTTTAGTCCAGAGGAGGTGGGTGATGTCTGCACACAAGTATGAACTGATGTTCATTGCTGATCCCGAGCTCGACGAGCGGGCTCTGAAGAAGCTGACCGATCAATACATGGAAATGGTCACCAAAGAGGGCGGTTCCGTCGAGGATCCCGATATCTGGGGACGCCGCAAGCTTGCCTATGAGATCGACGGCAAGAACGAGGGCAACTATGTTGTCGTCAACTACAGCTGCGAGCCGGCCACGAGCGATGAGCTCGACCGTGTTCTCAACCTGAACGAGTCCGTAATCCGCACGAAGATTCTTCGCAAGGACGTCAAGTAAGCCCATAGGGCAATAAAATTCGTCTGTTCATGTTCCGGTTCGTCACGAACCAGGGCATGCGTTTTCTTGAGGGAGACAGGTCATGGCAGGGGATACGACCATCACGATCATCGGCAATCTCACGGCTGATCCGGAGCTGCGCACCATCGCCAGCGGCGCTTCGGTCGCGAGCTTCACGATCGCCAGCACGCCGCGGACGTTCAACCGCAACACCCAGCAGTGGGAGGACGGCAACGCGCTGTTCATGCGCTGCTCGGTCTGGCGCGACATGGCCACCCACTGCGCGCAGACCCTTTCCAAGGGCATGCGCGTCATCGCCCAGGGCCGTCTCCAGCAGAGGAGCTACCAGGCCAACGATGGCACGAACCGCACGGTCGTCGAGATGACGGTCGACGAGATCGGACCCTCGCTGCGCTATGCCACGGCCCAGGTCGAGCGCCAGCAGTCCAGCAACGGATTCCAAGGTGGATCACGTGGCGGCAACGGCTATAACGGCGGCAACTCGGGCAATGGCGGCTACAACAACGGTGGCGGCAACGGAGGCTACCAGGGCGGTGCCGGTTATTCCGGCGGCGCTGGCTACTCCGGTGGCGCGTCCGCGGCCGGCAACGGCCAGGCGGCCCAGCAGGCTGCCCCGGCGGCCGATCCCTGGGGGTCCTCCACTTCCTCGGGTGACGGGTTCTCGTCATTCGGCGGAAGCTCCGATTTCGGCGGCGACTCCGACGAGCCCGAGTTCTAGGGCGAGACCCCAAAGCTCAAGGCGCTCAGCCGCAAGTGCTGAAACCGTTGGAACGATAACCGTCGCGATACATCGAGATAACCAGACGTTAGCAAAGAAATGTAAGGAGACATCATTATGTCACGCAAAAGGCCAAAGCCACCAGTAAAGCCGTTTAAGAAGAAGCCGAACCCGCTGAAGGCTGCCAAGATCACCGAGATCGATTACAAGGACGTCGCGCTGCTGCGCAAGTTCATCTCCGACCGCGGCAAGATTCGCTCCCGTCGCATCACCGGTGTGACCATCCAGGAGCAGCGCAAGATCTCCCGCGCCGTGAAGAACGCCCGCGAGATGGCCTTGCTGCCCTACTCCACCACCGGCCGCTGATCAGGAAGGACCAAGGAACATGGCTGAAACCAAAGTTATTCTCACCAAGTCCGTCCCGAACCTGGGCCACTCCGGCGATGTCGTCGAGGTGAAGCCGGGCTACGCGCGCAACTACCTCTTCCCGCAGGGCCTCGCCTTCGCGTGGAGCAAGGGCGCCGCGGCTCAGATCGAGGGCATGAAGCGCGCTCGTCTGGCCAAGTCCGTCGCCACCCGCGAGGACGCCGTCGCAGCCAAGACCGCGATCGAGGGCACCGTCGTCGAAATCAGCGCCAAGGTCTCCGAATCCGGCAAGCTCTTCGGTGGCATCTCCACCGTCGACATCGCCTCGGCCCTCGAGCCCCAGGCCGCCGTCGACCCCAAGACCATCAAGGTCGAGACCATCAAGACCACCGGCGATTTCCCCGCCACCGTGGCCCTCCACCCCGAGATCTCCGCCGACTTCACGGTTCGTGTCGTCGCCGAGTAATCAGGGCAATATCGGTTTACAACAACCGCAAGCTTAAGCAAGGGAAATCCCGCTGCGCCGTTCGTGCGCATGCGGGATTTCTCATATTCGTGGTCATATTCGTGGTCGTGATCGAATTGGTTTGGGTCGGTTCGGCTTGGCTCGGCTTACTGCCAGCTCAAGTCCGTCTGAAGACATACGAAACCCCACCGCAACCGAACGCTGCGATGGGGTTTCGGAGAAAGGAGTTGGCCTCAGGCCGGAATCACTGGGCGGTGTAGCCGCCGTCGACCACGAATTCCGAACCGGTGGCGAAGCTGGACTCGTCGCTGGCGAGGAAGAGCGCCATGTTGGCGATGTCCTGCGCCTGGCCCAAGTGGCCCATCGGGGTCTTGGACTCCTCGAGCTTCACCAGGCCGGGGTGGGTGTCGACCATCGGGGTGTGGATGTAGCCGGGGTGGATGGTGTTGACGCGGATGTCGTACTTCTTCTCCGCGCAGTAGAGGGCCGCGGACTTGCTCATGATGCGCACGCCGCCCTTGGTGAAGTCGTAGGCCAGGTTGAAGGGCTCGCCGATGAAGCCCTCAATCGACGACATGTTGATGATCGAGCCGCCGCCGTAGTTCTTGATGTTCTTGATGCCGTGCTTGGTGCCGAGCATCATGCCGGTGCCGTTGATGGCCACGACCTTGTTCCACTGCTCCAGCGGGATGTCCTCGATGTTGTTGCCGATGGCGATGCCGGCGTTGTTGACGACGACGTTGACCTTGCCGAACTTCTCGATGACGGCCTTGAACGCGGCCTCCCACATCTCTTCCTTGGTGACGTCGAGGGTGACGAACATCGCGTTGTCGCCGATTTCGGCCGCGACCTTCTCGCCGCTTTCGGCGTTGATGTCGCCCAGCGCGACCTTAGCGCCCTCAGACGCGAAACGCTTCGCGATGGCGAGACCAATGCCCGAGGCACCGCCGGAAATAAGTGCTACTTTACCGTTAAGACGATCTGACATCAGAACCTCCTTGTTGGGGATGCACAATCCGTTGCGCATCATTGCCTCAAGCTTAGCCCCGCTTGGAAGGACGCGAAGGTGTGAGGTGTGAGGCAATCGGCCGGGAGGCGTTCGTGAGCGTTGGAAACTCGGGCTTTGTGCCGGGGTGAGTTGTCCACAACGTGGTGTTTATCACATTGTGTTCGCTGTCTGTATACCGTGTACTACAGGTCGCGAAGCTGGTTGGTTGCCTTATAAGCGGTCATATTCTAAAGAAATGTCTGGTTATGTATGACAAATCAAACAAAATACAAAGTAAAGTCGAATTTATGGAACCATATATCAATAAAATGCAATCCATATGAGCAGGACAATGGAACTTGTTATACTCACTAAAACGAATGTAAATCATTTCATTGTGATTACAAAAGCCGGTTCACCAAGCCTGACAGCCCGTTCGTCCTCGTGAAATTTGTCGAATCTCACATCGCAAGTGAGGTGAATCCGTCACCTTGGTTTTCGAGATAGGCGAGGCGAGAAAGCTTGCAATCACAAGGTTTACAGGGAAGCGCGGCGCGCGTTTCTCTTTTTCACCGGACCGCGTCATCGTCGATACCAAGGGCGTAAAATAACAAGGTTGCGCGCATGTGGGAATCCATGCGCATTCAACCGTGACAGCGAGTGTATGGCAAACACGTTAAAGGCTAAACACACATACATTCTTTATATATTTGGTATTGAAGAGGTTCAAAAACTTGCAAGAAGAACGCGTTACGACACAGACCAAGCTCTCGATCGCGGCGACCGCGTTGCTGTCGTTCATCGGGATTCTTACCGAGACGTCACTCAACGTCACATTCCCGACCATGACCCGAGAGTTTGGGCTGCCGCTTTCCACCATCCAGCTGCTGACCTCCGGCTACCTGCTGATGGTGACCATCGTCATGAGCACCTCCGCCTTCCTGCTGCGCCGCTTCGACGCGCGGCCGCTCTTCCGCTGCGCCATCATCATCAGCATCCTGGGCACCATCCTGAGCTCCCTGCCGCTGGGCTATTGGTGGCTGCTGCTCGGGCGTCTGCTGCAGGCCGCCGCCACGGGCGTCTCCACGCCGCTGCTGATCCACGTGATCCTCTCGCTGATCCCCGTGAGCCGACGCGGCACCTACATCGGCCTGGCCAACATGGTCACCTCGTTCGCCCCGGCGCTCGGGCCGACCTACGGCGGGCTCATCAACTTCTACTTCTCCTGGCGCATCATCTTCGTGCTCACCCTGCCGCTGCTCGCCATCGCGTGGATCCTCGGCGAGGTCAGCCTGCGCCTGAAGGCCGACGGCGCGGACAAGTCGTTCGACGGCGTGGGCCTGGTGCTGCTGAGCCTTTTCATGGTCAGCTTCACCGAGATCTTCGACCAGATCGGCATCGCCGGTGGCTGGTCCCCGCGCGTCGCCATCGCCATCGTCGCCGCCGTCGCGACCCTCGCCCTGTTCATTTGGCGCTGCCTCGCCTCCAAGTCGCCGCTGCTCGACCTTCGCATCCTGCGCAAGCCGATCGTCAGCCTGCGCGGCGCCAACTACTTCATCCTCCAGTTCATCAACATCGGCAGCTCGTTCCTGCTGCCCGTCTTCGCCGAGAACTTCCTGGGCATCGACTCGCTGACCGCCGGGCTCATGCTGCTGCCGGGCTCGCTGCTTGGCGCCGTCATCGCCCCGTTCGTCGGCAAGCTTTACGACCGCCGCGGCCCGACCCTGGTGCTGCTGGTCTCCAACGTCTCGCTGCTCGTCGGCTCGGCCGCCCTGTGCGCGACCACCGGCAAGGCCACCGTGCTGCTGCTCACCTTGCTCTACATGTTCCTGCGCGCCGGCTTCAACTTCGGCTACGGCAACACGATGTCGGACGCCAGCAAGTTCGTCACCGGCTCGCAGCAGACCGATTTCAACTCGCTGTTCAACGTGCTCCAGCAGTACGCCGGCTCGCTCGGCACCACGGTGCTCTCCTCGTCGCTCTCCCTGAGCGAGGCCCGGATGCGCCACAACGTCAAGTTCGCCGCGGTCGACGGCGCCACCAACGCCTTCGCGCTGCTCATCATCCTCTCGCTGGTCGCCCTGTCCATCACCCTGGTGTCGATCAAGGTGCGCAAGAAGCCGCGCGTCGAGCTGCGCCCGGTCGAGGCGTGAGGCGCTGAGTTCGTAGACGCTTGTTCCCTTTTATTGGGGGAGCGCTTCATTTAATTGCAGAGGACGGACGGGAATCTGTATGATTTTGTCCGTTCTCTGCCGTTATTTGGTTTTGGGGTTTGAATCGGGCATAACTTACGGTGGTTTGTGTCCGAATTCCGCCGTTACCAAGTTTCAGCGGAGCAAAACGAATATCAATTTGATAGCTCGGTGCATGTTCACGTTATTGTGCGAAGGCACTCATAGTTCCGCGAAGGCGCTCATATGGAGCGGTGAGCAAGTTTGCGATTGCGCAGGGCGAAGGTCGCGGCAATCATAACCAGAGCGATTGCGAGCAGCAGCGCCGCGACGAGCGCTGGGTGTTTATCG
The DNA here is from genome assembly GCF_029395435.1 of Bifidobacterium sp. ESL0790. Lineage (NCBI taxonomy): Bacteria > Bacillati > Actinomycetota > Actinomycetes > Bifidobacteriales > Bifidobacteriaceae > Bifidobacterium > Bifidobacterium sp. ESL0790. The sequence goes on along the minus strand of NZ_CP113915.1, from coordinate 2,043,073 downwards.
GCGCCGGTCAGTGGCATCGCAGACAGCGTTTCGCGCGTCCCCCATTGCGGCGTGACGGTTACGAATGTGGCGGGAACGGTCACATTGGCGCCAGGCGTGTAAGTCGTGCTGCCGCCATCGACCTTCCAGTTCAAGAGCTGTTGGCCCACAATAGGCGGGGTCATTCCAGTCGATCCGGCGATGGTGCAGGTGGCTGCCGGATCATTGCTCCAGCTGACGCATGCGGGCGGGAAGAATCCGGTGTCGGAGGGGCGGCCGTAGCGGATGCCGCGTTCCGCGACCTTGAACCAGGTTGGTTGGTTTACTTGATAGGCGTTTGCGGGAGTGCTGGTGGAATAGAAGGAGTATTGACCTCCATTGGCGGTCGTTCGCCCTTCGACCATGATGGTCAGGTTGCGGCCAGGGGTAAATACATCGGTCGGTATCAGTGGCAACACTTTATCCTCATGCTGATCCAACCGTATTTGCTTGATGCTGTTGCAGTTCTGGAACATGCTGCTGGTGTTGTTGACGTTTTTGGTGTCCCAGCCGGAGATGTCGAGTGTGGCGAGGTTGCTGTCGCCCTGGAACATGCTGCCCATGCTGTTGGCGCTGGTGGTGGCGAGGCCGTGGGCGTTGACGGTCTCGAGGCCGGTGTCGTTCTGGAACAGGCCGTTCAGGCTGGTGCCGCTGGTGTTGTAGCCGGTCCAGTCGTTGGCGGTGATGGTCTTGAGGGTGGGGAGGCTGGAGAGCATGCCGCCGAGGTCGGTGGCGCCCCTGGCGTCGAGCCGGGAGATGTCGAGGGTGGTGAGCGCGGGCGCGGTCTGGAGGGCCGGTCGGACCAGCTGGGAGCTGGAGCCGTCGGTCTTCCATTCGTCCAGCGTCAGGTGGGCGAGCCCCGCGCAGCCCGTGAACATGTCCTGTATGCTGGCCGTGCTGTAGTTGAGGTCGCGGATGTTCCAGCCGGTCAGGTCCAGCCCGGCCAGCGACGAGCAGCCGTGGAACATGTTCGCAAAGGTGGTGACGTCCCAGGTGTTCCATCCTGCCACCTTCAGGCTCGTGAGCGACGAGCATCCTTGGAACATGCTGCTCATGTTGGTGACGAGGCTGGTGTTCCAGCCGGAAAGGTCCAGGCTCGCCAGCGACGAGCAGCCATAGAACCAATCTGCCAAAGTGGTAACGCCGGACTGCAGAGTGAGGTGTTTGGCGTCTAGCGAGGTGATTTTGGTTTGGCTGGTGCCCTGCCACGGTAGGGACGACCACGTGTAGTTGTGGTTGAGAGTGCCACTGATGATGGTCATCTTGCAGTCGGCGGTGATGTCCCACTTGATGATGTCGGTGGAGTATCCGCCGTGATTGCTACCGCTCCAGGTGTTGTCAGTCGAAGGTATGCAGGTGTTGTCTTGTGGCTTGACCGTCAGTGGCTGTGTCTGAGCCTGTGACTGCTCCTTTTGGGGTTTGGACTGTTTTGGTGCAGGGGTCGCTGGTGCGGGTGGCGTGACTTTGTTGTCAGGCTCTGTTTGTTCGGGTTTTGTTTGTTCAGGCGTTGAGTTCGGGGTTTGCTTGTCGCCATCCGATTTATCGTTGTCCGGAGTCTCAGGAGTTTCCGTCTGCGCTGATGGGGAGGGAGCTGAAGTGACCGATGTCGAGTCTGCGGGCTTGACGGATTGATTTGCCGGCATGGAAGCGGGGGCGACCGATGTCGTGTCTGCTGATGCTACGGATTGATCCGTCGGCACGGGCGCGGAGGCGACGGGCGAAATCAAGGTGGCTGCGCACAAAAGCGCGGATACCGCCATCTTGACTAACATCGTTCTCTACTCCTTATATATATGCAACGATCAACGAGGCTGCCGTCGTCTAAAACGTAATACGATGAGTCTATCTAATATTTACGACGTATTAGACGCATGCCAACCATATTAATAGGCAAAAATGTTTGGTCAATCTGAAGCAAGGAACGGCAAGACGGAAGCGTCGTGACAAACCTCGGGATACCGGCCAGAATGTGTGTCTGTGTTGGGGCGCGAGGTGTTGCCCTGTATGGCCTGACGGGTGTTCGAGTTGGACGGGCGCCAGGCCGGGGCAGACGACCTACGGGCCGACCTGCGGAAATGCAAAAACCGCGGCCAATCGATGATTGACTGCGGTTTATCTGTGCCCCCACGGGGATTCGAACCCCGGACACGCTGATTAAGAGTCAGCTGCTCTAACCAGCTGAGCTATAGGGGCGCTGGCAAAACTTCAAGAGCCAAGTTGATATATTACTGCGAGGCCGCCATGTGCGCAACACGGTGTGTCGTGCCCAATCGCAACGCTTTGGTCAAATACGTTTGAAACGAATGGTAACTAGTCTCGAATATGGTAAACGTACAACGTTTTCACTAAGTGAGTGTTATAATTATTCGCAACGATGAAAAGCAACTGTACTGGTGCATTGTTTTAGATTCGTCAACTGCAAAACGATAAACATAGCCTTGCGGAACAACGTTGTGTAAAAGCTATGATTTATTGCCTTCGATGAAGAGAAGATGAGGAGTTTTTTATGTTCGCTAAACTTGCCGCCGAGTTTCTCGGCACCGCGTTACTGATGATTTTCGGCAATGGCGCCGTCGCCAACACCGAACTTAAAGGGACGAAAGGTCATGGAACGGGTTGGCTCAACATAGCGATGGGCTATGGTTTCGGTGTGATGTTCCCGGTCCTGATGTTCGGGCCGGTCTCCGGGGCGCATATCAACCCCGCCATGACCATCGGCCAGGCGGCGAACGGCCTCTTCCCATGGAACGAGGTGCCGCAGTACATCGCCGCCCAGCTGCTCGGCGCGGCTCTGGGCCAGCTGATCGTCTACATCACCTACCTTCCGTATTACAAGATGGAGACCAGCCCCGACGCCATTTTCGCGACGTTCAGCACCACCGAGGCCTCCAACAACAAGGTCGTCTACTTCCTCAACGAGCTTTTCGGCACTCTCATCCTCGTGCTCGGCGCGCTGTGCATGCTCAAGCTGGATTGGGGCTCGAAGAACCTGGCGGCCGCGTCCATCGTCGTCGGCTTCATCGTCTGGGGCCTGGTGACCTCCATGGGCGGCTCCACCGGCCCCGGCCTCAACCCGGCCCGCGACCTCGTGCCGCGCTTCCTGCACTGGATCCTGCCGATTCCCAACAAGGGCGGCTCGCGTTGGGGCGAGGCGTGGATTCCCGTTGTGGCGCCGATCATCGGAGCTGTCATCGGCGCGTGGATCTTCAACTTCTGCTTCCAGTGATTGGGTGGTTGATTGGCTTGATTGCTTTGATTGCTTTGATTGCTTGAGCTGACTCGCTTGATTGCCGGAACCGATATCCGGCATCGCCGAGGCTTTGTGAGACGGCGGCGTCCAGATTGCGCTGGGCGTCGCCGTCTCGCGTGTTCCGTTCTCGTTGCGCTTCTGCTTTGCTCCTGTACCGCCGCGTCGCAGGTCATGAAGAGCGCATATCATGAAACCAAGTGATTGAAGCCCAGCATGGGGAGTGGATGTGAAGCGCGACGGACGATCTGAACAGGGTGCGGCCGGCAGGTTCTTGGCCGTGCTGGACCTCATCGCCAGCTGGGCGCTCATCGGCCTGAGGGGGTTGGGCCACGGGGCGCTTGTCGTGTTGCGCTCGTTCAACCACGGTGTTCGTCGGCTGTGGCAGGCGGCGTCCGGTTTTCTGGGATTTTCCGGCGGGCGCGATCGACACGACGATAGTAAAGGCCATAAAAACAGCCAGGGGCGTAAGGGGCGCAAAGGCCATAAGGATGCTGGCAAACGGCAAGGTCGCCGCAAGCGTCGTGATGGTCAAAATTCCACGGTGAAATCTGGCCTGAGCGCGGGGCCGCCACCGCCTCCCGTGGTGGATATGGCGGCGATATCCCAAGGCTTCATCGGCTCGGTGCTGGAACCCGACTCCGCAAGCGAGGCGCAGCGAGGCGAGGCTCGACGCGGTGGAGCACGTGGCGGAGCAAAGGGGAGACCTTCGGCCTCCGTGTTCCGTGTGAGACGTACCGTCGTGGCGCTTGTTGCCGTGGTGCTGGTGGCCGCGATCGCCCTGGCCGTGCATGCCGTGGTGGCTTCGAAAGCGCAGCAGCAGTCCGAAAGCGCGCAGATCGCCCAAGCCGCCCAAAAGCGTGAGACCGCCAAGAAGGCCGCCGCGCAAGCCAAACGCAAGGCCGCCCACGACCCCTACAAGATACCCGCCCAGCCCGCGCTCACCGACCAGAGCCGCGGCGATATTTTGGCGCGTGCGCAGAAAACCGTGGCCGCCAGCGGCAAGCCCGCGCACCAATACACCTATTGCGTCGGCACCCGTGGCAACGTGGGCGACACCAATATGCGCGTCTTCGAAAACGACATCTTCCGCACGCTGAACGACCCGAAGGGCTGGCCGCGCGCCGGGGCGACCTTCACGCTCGGCGACGCGAACGCCGGCAACTGCGACTTCACCATGTACCTGGCGCAGGCCAACCAGGTGAGCACGTTCTCGGCGGACTGCTCCGACGAATACAGCTGCCGTGTGGGCGACGACGTGATCATCAACGAGGACCGCTGGAACGGCGCGACCAAGCAGCTCATCAAGGCCGGGCTCACCCTGCAGCGCTACCGCGAAATGGTCATCAACCACGAGGTCGGCCATCGCCTCGGGCACATCGACAACGAGCCGACGTGCGCCGGGCCGGGCAAACCCGCGCCGCTGATGCAGGAGCAGTCGATGGGGCTCAATGGGTGCGTACCCAACGAGTGGCCCACCGACCAAGAGCTGTGGATTCAGGAATGACGGGCGCTGCTGGCTGCGGCGCGACCCCTGTGACAGGGCGATTCGCGCCCACTCCATCCGGGCGCATGCATATCGGCAATGTATATGCAATGTTGGGCGCGTGGCTTTCGGCGCATGGTGGTGATGCGCATAATGCGTGTGATTCGTCTGATGCCGCAATTGATTCCCGTGATTTTTCGAGCGCGGGCGTCCGCGCTGAAGACATGCACAGGGTCGCTGATGGCGCGGGAAACGGCGCTCGCGGGCGCGTGTTGCTGCGCATCGAGGACGTCGACGGACCGCGAGCCCGGCCCGACGCTGACCGATGGATTATGGACGATCTGAACTGGTTGGGGCTCGCATGGGACGGCGACCCAATCTACCAATCCCAGCGCGCGGCCATCTACGAGGACGCGTTGCTTTCCTTGATGTCGCTGGAACTGACCGCTGATGGCGGACTGCGTTTGCGAGGTAGGGCAGGTGATGTCTCCAGTTCTGGTTGGGCAGACACCGTTGACTCGCATGGCCTGGCTGATTCAATAACTGCTGGATCGCAGATGTCGGATTCATCAAGCTCATCGTTGCCTGGGTCTTCGACTTCCAACGTGTCTGAATCTACGAATTCGCAAGGTTTGTCGGCGTTGGATTCCTTGTTTCTGAATGCTTTGCCGCGTTCTGGCGATGGGGCGGAATCTGTGGCAGATGGGCAGGGCCGACGGCAACCATGGCCTCGTGCCGCTGGGCCGGCGGAATCCGTGGCCGGTGGGCAGGGTGCTGAGGCTGCATGTCCCCTGATTTACCCGTGTTTCTGTTCGCGGGCCGACATCCGTGCGGCGTCGGCTCCCCAAGAAGGTGACCGTTTCATCATCTATCCGGGCACGTGCCGGCGGCTTTTGGCGTACGACCCAGCCGAGGTGCGGCGTCGGCTTGAGGCGGGTGAACGTCACTCGTGGCGTATTGCGGTGCCTAGGTGCAGTCAGGGGAATGTTGAGTCTGAAGGTGAGGTTGTCGACCGTAACTTGCGAGGTAATGACGATGCGTTTGGCGGCAAGACGGCAGAACGGAATCCCCGAAATTCGATGCCCGCGAATGCGTGTTGTGACGCTTCCATAATCTCGTTCGAGGACCGTGTCTACGGCGCGCAACGTTTCGACTTGGCGCGTGAGGTCGGCGACACGGTGGTGCGCCGGTCGGACGGCATCTTCTCCTACCAGCTCGCTGTTGTGGTCGATGACCTGCTGATGGGTGTCAACGACATCGTGCGCGGCCGTGATTTGCTGCGCTCGACTGCCTTGCAGATGTGGATTCAGCGGGCGCTGGTCGCCTCTGGATTCGCTGCGAAACATGGTGTCGGAATGGCGGCATCAAACCGCGATTCTGGAACTACCGAGAGTGGTTCTGGTCGAGAGACAGCTGAAACTCAGAATATCCGGGATACCGCTGTGCTGGCTGATGCTGTCTGTAGAAAATCTAGGTTTGCGAGTGACGGCCGTGATGACGCCTCCGCTCGTCCCAATCATCCCAACGGTTTGGCTGATAGTGCAAGCCAAATAAATGCTGCAAGCACTTCAGGCTCGCGTTCTCCGTTCCATCCCGACTATGCCCATCTGCCACTGATTGACGACCCTTCCGGAACGCGGCTGGCCAAGCGTCGGCGCTCGCTCGACATGGGGGAGTTGCGGGCCGCGGGAGTGCGCCCGGAGCAGGTCATCGGCTATTGCGCGTGGTTGCTGGGCTTGCGTGAACTGGGCCAAACGAAGCCCGTCGCGATGAGTGTGGATGAGGCGTTGCGACGATTCTCGTGGAGCAAGGTACGCGAGGACGTGACTGACAAGGTGCTGCCCGACGATTTGCTTGAAACTCTCCTGCGGATCTGAGCCGTAATGGAAGCGGATTTGTGGGAAATCCAAGGCAGATTCGAGATGGACTCGAGGATAATCTGAAAGGGATTTAGAACCGACCTTGGGTAAGTTTGAGACGGATTTGGACCAATGTGAAATTGTTCTGAAATCGGCTAAGGCCAGATTTGAAACACTTCGTGAAGAGTTCAAAATCGCGATAAAACAGCGAACGCAAGCCTTCGGATTTCACTGTTGCCCGCCTTCGCCGCCACGGTGACGAGGTGTTGGATATTATGGAGGCGAAAGCTCAATGGGGGAATCATGACGGCATATATGGACCACAAGAATCTGGCCAATGAGACCATCGACGCCAAGCGGCGCCAGGAGATCACCGACGGCGTGCACCGCGTACTCGACACCGTGGCGAAGGCGACCGCGGACGCGGGGCGCGAACCCGGCTCGGCCAAGCTGCTCGCGGCCACCAAGACCCGCGACGTCGGCGAAATCATGGCCGCCATCGACGCAGGCGTGCGCATGATCGGCGAGAACCGTCCGCAGGAGATTTCCGCCAAGGCCGAGGGGCTCATCCGCCACTGCGCCGACGAGGGATTCGACCTGGGCGCGTCGGTCTCGCCGCTCAAGGAAGGTTCGAATCCCGAGGCTCGCACGCACATTCCCTTCCATCTCATCGGCCAATTGCAGTCCAACAAGATCAACAAGGTGCTGCCTTACGTCGACACCATCGAGTCCGTCGATTCGCTCGAGACCGCCGAGAAGATCGCGCGGCGGGCGGTGGCGCATGACATCACTGTGGGCGTGCTGCTCGAGGTCAACGAGTCGGGCGAGGAGTCCAAGTCGGGCTGCGACCCGAAGCACGCCATCGAATTGGCCGGGCAGATCGGCGCCATCGGCGGGCTGCGGCTTGAGGGGCTGATGACCATCGGCGCCCACGTTGACGACGAGAAGCGCATCCGTGAGGGCTTCGCGCACCTGCGCCGCACCCGCGACCAGATTCTCGCCTCGGGCGACGCCGGCACCGCCGATTGCCGCGAGCTCTCGATGGGCATGACCCACGACATGGCGCTCGCCATCGCCGAGGGCTCCACCATCGTGCGTGTTGGCACGGCCATCTTTGGCGAGAGGGCATTCATCTGAGAAGGGCTGAGCGGAGCGGAAGGGAGTGTATCAAAAGCGATGAGGCGACAGAACGGTTCCGCGAACGCCCGGCAATTGGGGAATGCCGGTGCGGATGACGGCTCTGCGGCGAATGGCGACGTGCGTGTACATGCAGTGGTGAGCGGCCTCGTGCAAGGTGTCGGCTACCGCTATTTCGCAGTGAACGAGGCCTCTCGCCTAGGTGTCTCCGGCTGGGTGCGCAACCGTCGTGATGGCTCGGTCGAAGTGGAGGCGCAGGGTTCTGCCGACGCGGTTTCGGCAATGGTCGAGGTGCTGAAGTCAGGCCCAAGGTGGGGCCACGTCGACCATGTGCGGACTGAGGAAATTCCTCTTTCCAATAATAAAGACTCCGGATTCCGTGTTCGCCGCGATGCCTTCTGAGTGTGTTTATTTCGGCTCTTGACTGATTGAAGACGGGGAAGTGGCGTAGGCTGGGAGCCATGAGAATCGCACGTTTCACACATGATGACGAAGCCCCGCAATATGCCTTCGTGCAGACCGACAAGGGCGACGGCAAAGACTATCTCGTGGTGCTCGACGGCTACCCCTTCGGCGGGCAGACCGTGCGGCCCACCGGCAAGCGCTACCCGGTCGACGGCGAGGGCGTCCGCCTGCTCGCCCCGATCATCCCCTCGAAGGTCTACGGCCTGGCCAAGAACTACGAGGCCCACGCCGAGTTCATGCATGCCAAGGGCCAGTCGCAGGCCGAGCATGCGCCGAGCGACATGGTCATCTTCATGAAGCCGAGCACCTCCGTGATCGGGCCCGACGACCCCATCGTCATCCCCGATTTCTCCAACGATATGAACTTCGAGCCCGAGGTGGCGGTCATCATCGGCCGCATCGCCAAGAACGTCTCGGTCACCAAGGCCATGGACTACGTGCTGGGCTACACCTGCGTCAATGACGTGACGCTGCGCGACCTGCAGGGCGACGACCCGATGTGGACGCGCGCCAAGGGCTTCGACACCTCGTGCCCGCTCGGCCCGTGGATCCAGACCGAGCTCAACTGGCAGGACGCCAAGATCTCCTTCACCCTGAATGGCAAGGCTGTGCCGGGGGCCTCGGGCACCACGGCCGACCTGATTCACTCGATTCCCCAGCAAATCGCTGAGATCTCAAGCTTCGCCACCCTGCTGCCTGGCGACGTCATCATGACGGGCACCCCCAACGCCTCGGGCTCGCTCAAGCCGCGCGACGAGGCCATCGTCAACATCGAGGGCATCGGTTCCCTGAGAAATGTGGTCGTAAAGGGCTGAAGCCGCACACCCAAACAGGGGCATTTAAATCAAGAACGTTGATATTCTGCGGTTCTGTTTTTAAATGCCCCTGTTTGGGTGTGTAGGTTCTTCTTATTCTGATGTTTCCGGTCGCATAACTGCAGCATGCTCATAGGCCGTTCGAGATGAGAAAACCCAGTGTCTCCCGCTCGTCGATAGGCCCGCTCCAAATCGTCGCAGAAGCGCAAATCGAGCGCCGGGCTCCCCAGATTGTCTTTTTCGGCCGTGAAAATTTGCCATCCCAGGGATTGAAGGGTATTGAAGCGTTCCCAATCTTCTGCGATTTGATGGTGGTGGTGCTGCCCGTTGAACTCGATGCCAATCTGGTATTCCGGGTAGGCCATATCCAACAAGTAATATGACGATCTGAGATTTATTCGATAATTGATTTCCGGCTCCGGAAAGCCGTATCTGCAGAGCATGATTCGCATTTTCGTCTCCGCTGGCGAATCGGTATTCTCCCGTACTCGGGAAAGCGCGCGGAGACATTTGTTCCTGTTCTGGAATGGGAGACAATCTCGCAGGTAGTTTTCTATGCTTTTCTTGTTGGTTCTGCGAAGCATGGAATCTCGGCAAACCAGCGAATCGCCAAGAATGATGGCGTCTTCGAAGCTGATTTCGCGGGATAGCTGTGCAAAGGTCGCTTCTGGAGATGAGCATAAGATGCCCGCGATTTCAATGGCATCACCCGTTGTGTCCGCGTTGTTCCAAGTTTTGAAGCGGACCCCTTTCATGCGGTATCTTGACTCGTGCTGCTTGACGCTCACATAGATTCCAGAGTCCTCTTTCGTCGTGGCGACGCCCATCAGCGCGGCTGCTGTGAAATGGCTTGCGGTGAGCTGCTTTTTCGTGCGCCGCTGAACCTTGAGGAACGCGTGGATGGCTCGTTGTTGGCGTTCCCATGCGGCATGGCGCATGAGTTTTTCCGTATCTGGCTCTCGAATAATCTCAAACATGGTTGCACCATATCCGATTTCTGAGTTTTTCCGTGATGATTTCGGGTACTGTGGTCGAACGGTTGGATTTCGACACGCCCAAACAGGGGTATTTAAATCAGAAACGTTGGAATTCCGCGGTTTTATTTTTAAATGGGCCTGTTTGGGTATGTCTTGATTGTGGATAACTCGAGTCAGTCTGAGGAATGGCCAGTACCTAACTAGACAAAGAGGTCTAAAAGTTGAGTCTCTTTCACTCAAGTTTTGGGAATAGGCGGGGCTTGGTTGCTGTTGAGTATGACAGATAACGAAATATGCCTTGGCGCGCGAGCGAAAACCGAGAACCGAGAAGCGCGGCCGGGGCGAACAAAACGGAGGTAGATATGGAACAGAAGTTCACGACCATGGCCCAAGAGGCCATCGGTGACGCGATTCAGAGCGCGTCGGCTGCGGGCAATCCGCAGGTTGATACTTTGCATGTGCTTGACGCTTTGCTGCGTCAGGAGAACGGCGTGGTGCCGGGACTCATCGAGGCCGCGGGCGGCAATCGCCAGGGCATCGGCGCGGCCGTGCGCAATGCGCTGGTGAAGCTGCCGAGCGCGAGTGGCTCGTCCACTTCGCAGCCGCAGGCCAGCCGTCAGCTCACGACGGCGCTGGCTCAGGCCGAGAAAGAGATGCAGAAGATGGGCGACGAATACGTCTCCACCGAGCACCTTCTTATTGGCATCGCGGCGAGTGCGCCGAACGAGAGCGCGGATATTTTGAAGGCCAACGGTGTGACGGCCGAGGGCTTGCGCAAGGCCGTTCCGAGCGTGCGTGGCGGCGCGAAAGTGACCAGCCCGGATGCCGAAGGCAGCTACAAGGCGCTGGAGAAGTACTCCACCGACCTCACGGCGCAGGCGAAGGAAGGCAAGCTCGATCCGGTGATCGGCCGCGATCAGGAGATCCGCCGTGTCATCCAGATTCTTTCTCGCCGCACCAAGAACAACCCCGTTCTGATTGGCGAGCCCGGCGTCGGCAAGACCGCAGTCGTCGAAGGCCTGGCGGAACGAATCGTGGCGGGCGACGTACCCACGACCTTGCAGAACAAGAAGCTCATCAGCCTTGACTTGGGTTCGATGGTGGCCGGTTCGAAGTACCGTGGCGAGTTCGAGGAACGCCTGAAGTCCGTCCTGAACGAGATCAAGAGCGCCAACGGCGAGATCATCACCTTCATCGACGAGATTCATACCATCGTCGGCGCGGGTGCGGCCGAAGGCTCCATGGACGCCGGCAATATGCTGAAGCCCATGCTGGCCCGTGGCGAACTCCGCCTGATCGGCGCGACCACGCTCGACGAATACCGCGAGAACATCGAAAAGGACCCGGCTCTGGAACGTCGTTTCCAGCAGGTCTTCGTCGGCGAGCCCAGCGTTGAAGACACCATCGCGATTCTGCGCGGCCTGAAGCAGCGTTACGAGGCTCACCACAAGGTGACCATCGGCGACGATGCGCTCGTTGCCGCCGCGACGCTTTCGAACCGGTATATCACCGGCCGTCAGCTGCCTGATAAGGCCATCGATTTGGTCGACGAGGCCGCTGCGCACCTGCGTATGGAGTTGGATAGCCAGCCCGAGGAAATCGATGAGCTGCAACGTCGCGAGACCCGTCTCGAGATGGAGGAAATGCAGCTCAAGAAGGCCGAGGATCCCGCGAGCAAGGACCGCCTGAAGAAGCTGCAAAGCGACTTGGCGGACACCCGCGAGAAGCTTTCGGGGCTCAAGGCCCGTTGGGACCAGGAAAAGGCCGGCCACAACAAGGTCGGCGATCTGCGCGCCCAGCTTGACGCCAAGAAGGTCCAGGCTGACAAGTACACCCGCGAGGGCGATTTGGAGAAGGCCAGCAAGATTCTCTACGGTGAAGTCCCGGCGATCCAGAAGCAACTGGATCTGGCCGAGCAGGCCGCGGACGAGGAGAACGCGAACGGTCAGGAGACCGAGCCGATGGTTCCCGACCACGTGGACGCCGATTCGGTGGCGGGCATCGTCTCCGAATGGACCGGCATTCCTGTCGGCCGCCTGATGCAGGGCGAGAATGAGAAGCTCCTGAATATGGAGAAGTTCCTCGGCAAGCGTGTCATCGGCCAGAAGGAAGCCATTCAGGCGGTTTCGGACGCTGTGCGGCGCTCGCGTGCCGGCATCTCCGACCCGAACCGTCCGACCGGCTCGTTCCTCTTCCTGGGCCCGACCGGTGTGGGCAAGACGGAGCTCGCCAAGGCGTTGGCGGACTTCCTCTTCGACGACGAGAAGGCCATGGTGCGTATCGATATGAGCGAGTACATGGAAAAGGGTTCCGTGACCCGCCTGATCGGTGCGGCCCCCGGCTACGTCGGTTACGAAGAGGGCGGCCAGCTCACCGAGGCCGTGCGGCGTCGTCCTTACTCCGTCGTGCTGTTCGACGAGGTGGAGAAGGCGAATCCTGAGATCTTCGACATCCTTCTACAGGTGCTTGACGACGGTCGCCTGACCGATGGCCAGGGCAGGACCGTGGACTTCAAGAACACGATTCTCATCATGACTTCGAACTTGGGTTCGCAGTTCCTAGTGCAGCCTGACTTGGATGACGAGGCCAAGAAGAAGGCCGTGATGGACGCGGTTCACGCGCACTTCAAGCCCGAGTTCCTCAACCGTCTCGACGAGCTGGTCATCTTCCATCCGCTCACCCGCGAGGAGCTGGGCGAGATCGTGGACATCCAAGTCAAGCAGGTCGCGTCTCGCTTGACCGACCGCCGCATCACGCTCGACGTCACCAAGGCCGCGAAGGAATGGCTTGCCAACGCCGGTTACGACCCGGCTTACGGCGCCCGTCCGCTGCGTCGACTGGTGCAGACCGAGGTCGGCGACCAGATGGCGAAGATGTTGCTTTCCGGCAAGGTCCACGACGGCGACACCGTTCTGGTCGACCAGACCGGCGGCGAGCATCTCGAGCTCACTACGATGCCGGAGGATCCGCTGAGCGGGGACGACGACAAGTGAGTGATGTCTGATGCGATGAAGCTTGTCACGGAACGCAGGCAATAAAGCGTTTCGCGGCAGGTTTGTCGATAGCAGATAGAGATAGTAATTGTCTGGCACGAGAGCCGGGCTGTTGCAGCAATGCGATAGCCCGGTTTTTGCGTCGTTCTGGGGATGTTTATTGTTGTTTGGCGCGCTAGTGTTGCTTGGCGTGCAAGTGCTGTTTGGCGCGCCAATGTACAGCAGAGAATGGTATGAGCGTGAAAGACTCGGTTCAGTGCTGCGATAATTGGTTGGGCGGAATCTACTGTACTTAAAAAACCGCGGAATACCAACAATCTGTTGGATGGACAACTTCCGGCTTGCAGCAGTGAAGGGTGGAATCGTGTGTAAGTTTCATTCTGTGCTGCAATGTTCGAGTGGCGGGAATTTTTTAGAATTAAGAAACCTTAAAATTCCAATGATTTGGTAAACGGTCGATATCCAACTCATAGCAGTGAGTGGTAAAAGCGCGTACGAAGTTCGTTCCGTGCTACGTCCGCGGTAAAGATAGCGTCTCGCCGCGAACCGGCATCGTTCTCAGCGTGCTTTGCTAATTGATGTTGGCGCGTTGCGCTTTGCGACGTCCATTGATCATAAGGACGAGCGCCAAAATCGCGAGAACGAACCCGGCGACGACCAGCACCCCAACCCCGCCGAACAGCGCGAATGTCAGGCGTGGCTGCGGGCCGAACACCAGCAACAGCGCGAACGCCCAGACCGCGATGATGATGACGGTGATGACGAAAATGCGGGCGAAATGCATGAGTTTTCGGATGCCTGCGATGAGCGTATCGAAAGCGCGGTCGGCGATGGCATGGGCCGTGACGTTTGCGTTTGCACCGATAGTGCTGGTGTCGTTGCTTGTACCGGTCTCAGTGTCTGAGCCTTGAGGCGGTGAGACCGGGCCTTCGTCGCCTTCGTTCGTGTTGGCGGACGAGCCTTTGTTCGCAGCAGAAACTTTCATTGTTGTGGACGAGGTCTGCGCTGTCGTTGCGGGATGTATTGAATTCCGCGCTTTTTCAACGTCGCGAAGAATCAACAGTTGGACCAGTTCGATGGCCAGCGCCAAGGTGATGATGACGTTGACCCCGCCAAAATAGGCGCGCCGCGAACCTTCCGGGAATTGGCTGCCGGCCACGCAAATGGCAAGACTATAAATGAAGGCCCCTATAGCCCCCAACGAAATCAGCGAATTGACGTCCGGGGCGCGATGCCTCAGCGCATGCCAACCTTCGTGGTGAATCGGGGCGCCGCACCAAAACATCGTCGGCGTGGTCAGAATGGCCTGCAGCCAAGGGTTGACCAGCCAGGTGGACGCAACGGAAGTGCTGAAACGGCTGATCAGCGAAGGGATGAAAACGATGGCGGTGAGCACAATCGCGAAAACCAGCATCCGGGAAATACGCGAAATCTGGGTTTGGGTCTGGTCGGCTTCTGCCGTGGTCCGCTTGGTTTCCGGTTTGTCGTCGACTGCGTTTGTTGTCGGTTTCGATTGATCGGAAGAAGTCGAATTGGGGTTTCGCAGCCCCTGCAACGCCGTCTCCACCGACGATTGCGCCGAAGTGGGCGAGCGGAAATAGAGGATGATGAGCCAGGTGGCGAGCGCGGCCAGGACTATCGCCAAACCGCCCATGAACAGGTCGAATCCCACGTCCCCTCCTTGATTTCCCTTATATCATCGCAGAGTTTCGGCGGTTATGGCTTCTTGGCCCGCCGATTGACACGGGATATGTGAATTTGACGGCGTGAGATGGGCGGGATGGCTGGGGTTGGTGGGATATTCGAGTGGTTTCTAGGCGTGTCGTGTATAGCAGCGTTGGTGCCGATTTTTCGTCCATGGACTCCGGTTTAATAGAACATATGTTCGAAAATCCTGTTGTGATTATTGTGCTGGTCATCCTCGCGGCGGCGCTGGGGTTGGTGGCCGGATTTGTGCTGGGCAAATCGCGCGGTCAGGATTCCGCGCGGGCGCTCAAGGATTCCGACGCCAAGGACGCTCAGGCGCAAAACGACGCTTTGCGTGGGCAGGTCAGCAACCTGACGGCTCAATCGGCGCAATATCGCGCCCAGGTGGACGGGCTTAACCAGCAGTTGGCGTTCGTCAAATCCCAGCTTTCGCAGGCGCAGCAGGCCGAGCAGATTCGGCTCCAGAGGCAGCGTGAGCAGGAGGCGCAGCAGGCCGAGCGCAAACGCCAGGAGCAGGCGAAGGCCATGGCCGAGCAGAGCAAGGTGCTTTCGGCGCTCGCGCCCGTGCAAAAGAACCTCGACGCCTTGCAGCACAAGGTCTCGCAGATCGAGGAGGGGCGCAAGCATGAGATGGGTGCGCTCGGCGAGCAGCTCAAGGGGCTCAACGAGCAGCAGACCAGGCTCGACAAGGAGACCAGCTCGCTTTCGGCGGCCTTGCGCAACAACAAGGTGCGTGGCGCGTGGGGTGAGGCGCAGCTGAAGAACATCGTGGAGTCGGCCGGTCTGCTGGAGCATGTCGATTTCGACACCCAGGTGGTCGTCACCGACCCAGAGGGCAACATCCAGCGGCCTGATATGGTGGTGCACCTGCCTGGAGGCAAGACCATTCCCATCGACGCGAAGGTGCCGTATTCCGATTATCAGAGGGCGTGCGAGATTCCAGACACCGCCTCGCCGGAGGAATTGGCCCGTCGAGACGAGCTGTTGCAGGCCCATGCCAAGGCGTTGCGCGAGCACGTCAAGACCTTGGGTGACAAGGCCTATTGGAACGCTTTCGACACGGCTCCCGATTTCGTCATCGCTTTCATCCCCAACGACGCTTTGCTTGAGTCGGCCTTGCAGGTCGATCCGACGCTGATGGACGACGCCTTCGCGCGCAAGGTGGCGCTGACCTCGCCGGTCACGCTGTGGGCCGTGCTCAAGTCGGTAGCCTTCGCGTGGCAACAGCAGAGCCTGACCGATGACGCCAAGATGCTTTTCGACCTCTCGCGCGAGCTCTATGAGCGCTTCGCGGTCTTGGGCGACAAGGCCAACAAGCTGGGGCACTCGATCACTCGTACTGTCTCGGCCTATAACGCCTTCGCTTCGTCGCTCGAGTCGAGGGTGCTGGTCACGGCCCGCAAGATGCAGAAAATCGACGGCAGCAAGGTCATCGAGCCGGTGGAGCCGGTCGACTCCGACAAGACCGACATCAAAGAACTCACCGCCCCCGAGCTGAATCTTGACGAGGAGGAGTGAAGCGCGGACTCGGTTGCCGATTGCGGTTTGTGACGCTGGCTTTGGTGATGCTTGTTGATGGTGGTTGGCGACTCGTCTTGGTGGCCGATTAGGTGATGTTGGCCGATCGTTACGAATGACTTGGCGCAGATGGCGATGCTCTCGACGACGGGTTAGCCTGCATTGGGAGTTGAGTTGATTCGAGTCAGATGTTGTTTCGATCTGGCTTGAGTGTTGGGTTGTATAGGTTGGTCCGGGTAAGTGCTGGGTTGACCGCAAGAGACGATAGGGTGGCAGCATGACTGTGATGAAACAACCGGCGGACGATCAGGGAGCTGCCGAGGTGGCGAATTTCCGCGCGGAATTACGCGACATGTTGACCTCCGAGATGAGCGCGAAACCCTTCAGTGAGCTTTTCGGCGTCACATTCGGCCAGCGTGGGGTCGAGATTGTCGGAGACGTGTTGCTGGATGCGGTGGAGTCGGATGGATATTCGCTCGACGACTTCGACGCGGTGGGCGCGTTGACCGCGGCCGCGGTGCCACTGGTGATTTCGATGGTGGGCGCGGCCTCCAAGCGAGGTGCCGAACTCAATGGGTTTGTGATGGATTTCGTGTATCCGTCGATCAAAGGGCCGTCGATCAAAGGTAAGCGCGTGCTGCTTCTTGATTCGTGGCTTTCCGAGAAATCGTATGTGCAGACATCCTCACTGGTCACCTTGCGCAATGGCAACGAGCTGAGTCTGGATTTCGGCATCGTCGAGCACGAGGGCGCGAAGGTCGTCGCCATAGCCTCGCTCATTGGTGGGTTGGATAACGATGAAGATATCGAAGTCATCAATCCTGTGACCCAGGAACGCAAGGAATTGCCGTTCATCCAGGCCTATCATGAGTCGGAGCTGAGGACGTTCGCTGAGACGGAGGGGAGCCAAGCCGATGCGTGAGCCCAATCCAGTCACCGCCGCCGCGCAGGCCTCGGGCGAACCGGTGTTCCGCCAGATCGGCGTTGGACCTTGGAACGAGACCCATCCGAACGATCCGCGTCCTGATGATCCGAAGTCGCCGAATTTCGACCCTCGTTTCGATTCCGAGCTCCTTGACAATGGCGACCGGCGCAACGTGCTCGACAAATTCCGTTATTGGTCGGTCGAGGCCATCAAGGCCGAACTTGACAAACAAGGCCGTCATGGCTTTGACGTGGCTGTGGAGAACTGGACCCACGATTTCAACATCGGCTCGATGGTCCGTACGGCCAACGCCTTCGCCGCCCACAAGGTTCACATCGTCGGCCCGCACAAGTGGAACCGCAAGGGTGCGCTGATGACCGAGCTCTACCAGCACGTCGACCATCATCCCTCGATCGAGGACTTGGTGACGTCGTGGAAGGCGGAGATGAAGGAGGAGATCGCGCAGGCGCAGGCCGCCGAGGCCAAGGCCGAGTTTCGCTTCGATAAAGCCCACTATCATGAGGCGGCCGAAGACGCCAAGAACTCGCGCATCATCGCTCTCGACATCATCCCCGGCGCGGTACCTATCGAGACCTACCGCTTCCCGAGGCGCTGCCTCATGCTCTTCGGCGCGGAGGGCCCCGGCCTTTCGCAGCGCGCGCTGGAGCTGGCCGACGACGTGGTCTACATCTCCCAGTTCGGTTCGGTGCGCTCCATCAACGCCGGTGCCGCCGCCGCGGTCTCGATGCACTGCTGGATCTCGCAGAACATGAGGTGACACAAGCCGTTTCGGCCAGATAGACTCTGGTTCGCGTCGGCCACATCTGTAAGACGATAGTAAAACGTTTGTATTGATAATTGTGCCAGAGATTCGATAATCACATATCCAGCACATGTCTCGGATACGCTGGAAGCCATGATCATTGCAGAGCATCTGACGAAGAAGTTCGGCGAGAAGACCGTGTTGAACGATGTGAGTTTCACGGCGCTCGACGGCAGGGTCACCGGTTTCGTCGGCCCGAACGGCTCGGGCAAGTCCACGACCATGCGCACGATGCTCGGCCTCATCACCCCGGATGCTGGTCGCACGCTGATTGACGGTCAGGAGTTCGTCAAAAGCCGGGCGCCGATGACGACGGCCGGCGCGGTGCTCGACGCCAAGTCCGCGCACAAGAACCGCAGCGCCTACGAACATCTGCATTCCCTGGCGCTGACCAACGGCATTCCCGTAGGCCGTGTCAACGAGGTCATTGAGATAACCGGCCTCTCGAATGTCCGCAAAGAGAAGGCCAAGAATTTTTCGCTGGGTATGAGCCAGCGGCTTTCGATTGCCGCGGCGCTGCTCGGCGACCCGCACAACCTGATTCTGGACGAGCCCATCAACGGGCTTGACGCCGAGGGTGTGCGCTGGGTGCGGCAACTGTGCCGTGACTATGCCGGCATGGGCCGCGCTGTGCTGCTGAGCTCCCACCTGATGAGCGAGATCGCACTGACCGCCGACGACCTGGTCATCATCGGCCGCGGCAGGATCATGAAGACCACGTCGGTCGCTGATTTCATCAACGAGAATTCCACCAGCAACATTCGCGTCGCCACGTCCGAGCTCCAAAAGCTTTACGCGATTTTCTCCGACGAGCCAACGGTGACCGTGCGCCAGGTGCAGCGCCGTGCGGATGACGCTCCCGACGGCGAGGTCTTCGAGATCCAGGGCGTGCATGACTATGACCAGGTGGTGCGTATTTTCGCGGCGGCGCAGTTGCCGACCTATGAGCTGCTGCGTGAGCGGACCTCGCTCGAGGACGCCTACGTGGCCCTGACCAATTCGCAGGAGGAATACGTCACGCGGCCTGTCGGTACCGTTGGCGCGTTTGGCGCGGAGCAGGTTTTCGCGCAATCTCTGGGCGATTCGCAGGGTTATTCGCAAGACTCGTCGCAGACGTACCCGCAGGGTTATCCGCAAACCACGCAGTCTCAGCAATCCCAGCAGCTGAGTACACAAGAATCGCAGTATTTGCAAGGTTTGCAGCCTATGGCTTCGTCGCAACAACATTCCCAGCAGGTCCAGAATCCGCAGCCTCGGCAGCAGCCGCAGAATCTTGGGTATACGCGGCAGGATGAACAGAATGGCGGGCCGAAGTCTGCCGCCTCGACGCAACCCCAATCGACTTCTGCGACGGCGTCGACGTCAGCGCCTGTGTCTGCGACGGAAACCTTGCCAGTATCGCCATCGTCGGTACCGTCCCCGCCGGCGTCGCTAGTGTCTTCTCGCCCACAGTCTCCGTCGGAATCCCCATACTCGTGGCAGCATCAATCTCAGGCAGCGCCGCAGTCTCGATTCCAATCCCAACCCCAGGCGGTATCGCAGCCTCAGCTTCAATCTCAGCCTTCGCTCCAGCCTCAGCCTCAGCTCCAGGCCGTATCTCAATTTCAATCCCAACCTCAGGCCACGTCACAACCTCAGCCACCACAGCCGGCATCTCAACCCCAACCCCAACCCGCCTCCCCGCCAATCGCCCGCATCCCCCTCCGCCAACCCCGCCTCACCTTCGGCGGCAGCGTCCACGCCGAGTTCGTCAAACTCTACAGTCTGAGCTCCACATGGTGGTTCACGGGAATATTCGTGGGCCTGATCTGGGTGGCCGGCATATTCGTCGGCTGGATGACCAAGCCCAACGACCTGAATGCCGTCGCCCGCGGCGAGAACTTCGTCAACCTTGCGCACATCGTGTCACTGCCGATGTTCATCGTGGTCATGGCGGCCATCGCCGTGCTCTCGATCACCGGCGAATACTCGAACATGTCGGTGCAGTCCGCGTTGGTCGCCGACCCCAGGCGCGTCTCGTATTTCGGTTCGAAGGCCGTGGTCGTGTTCTGCCATGCCTTCGTCTCGACGCTGGTCGCCTCGTTGCTCGCTTTGGTCTCGCTTTCGGCTTTTTCGAGCGGCCATAACATCAGTTCCAATTACGACGATTATTACCATTCATGGACCCCGTTTGTCTCCACCGTCGGAGCCGCGCTGGCGGTCGGGCTGTTCTCGTTGATCTCGCTGGGCATCGGAGCCATCTGCCGCTCGACCGCCGGGGCCATGGTCCTGATGATATTCATGGGTGGCATGTTCCCGGGCAGCCTGCTGATTCTGGCCGCGTTCACCCAGGTGAGATTCTTCCTCTGGCTCTCTTGGTACATGCCGTCGTCCTGTCTCGATGTGTTTTTGGCGGGCTATACGACTCAAGAGGTCCAGTCGGCTGCGGGATTGGACGTCATGACATATAACGTGGGCGCGCCGAACTGGTGGCAGAGCGGCCTGCTCCTAGGGCTGTGGGCGTTGCTCTTCATGGCCGTCGGCACCGCGGTCTTCCGTCATCGCGACGTGAAGTAGCCGGCGAAATTATCAGCTTGATCCCGTCTGGTTCTCAAGGCCTTCTGATTGCCGACCACTGTCATTAGCCGTTCCCTTTTGCTGGTAACAAGACAGTTCTGCTGGGAAACGTACATTTTGGCCCCCTGAAACATACGTTTTCCAGCAGAACCGTCTTGTTAGATGCACAAAACGGGGCAGAAGGGCGTCTTGCTTTGATCTATCCGCCGAGGGCCCGTGAAAACGGCCCGTAAAAGCAAGCTTCGCCTCGTCATCTCAACGTCACAAGTGGCCCATACAATGAGGGCTATGCCTACTTTCACAAGAGAAACAGTGGAGCACCTTGGCGATTTGGCCAAGATAGCGCTCACCGACGAGGAAGCGACCCGCATGCAAGGCGAGTTGAACGTCATCGCCGATTCCATCAACAAGGTGCAGGAAGTCGCGTCCGATGACGTCGAACCCACCGCCAACCCCGTGCCGCTCGAGGCCTATCTGCGCCCCGATGTGGCCGAAAAGCCGCTGACCACCGAAGAGGCGCTTTCCGGCGCCCCCGCCACTGAAGACGGTATGTTCGTGGCGCCGCGAATCCTCGGAGGTGACGAGTGATGTCGAACATCGAAAACGAAGAGCTGGTCAAGCTCAGTGCCGCTCAGATGGCGGAGAAGATTCGCAACAAGGAAGTCTCCAGCCGTGAGCTGGTCGACGCCGAGCTCAGCGTGATTAACGCCGCCGAGCCGGAGCTGCACGCCTTCCTTCACGTTTCCGCCGACGAGGCTCGCGCCCAGGCCGACGAATTCGACAAGAAGAACGCGGCAGGAGAGACCAAAGGTCTGCCGGAACTTGCCGGTGTACCGATCGCCATCAAGGACATGATCGTCACCAAGGGCATCGAGACCACCGCTGCCTCGAAGATTCTTGAGGGCTGGGTGCCGCCCTACGACGCCACGGTCATCACCAAGCTCAAGGCCGCCGGCATGCCGTTGCTCGGCAAGACCAACCTCGATGAGTTCGCGCAGGGTTCCTCCACGGAGCATTCCGCGTTCGGCCCGACCCACAATCCTTGGGACACCGAGCGCGTCCCTGGTGGCTCCGGCGGTGGTTCCGCTTCCGCGGTCGCCGCGTTCGAGGCGCCGCTTGCCCTCGGCACCGATACCGGTGGCTCGATTCGCCAGCCCGGTTCGTTGACCGGCACGGTCGGCGTCAAGCCCACCTATGGCGGCGTCTCCCGTTTCGGCGCGATCGCCATGGCGAGCTCGCTCGACCAGATCGGTCCCGTCTCCCGCAACGTGCTTGATTCCGCGCTGCTGCAGGAGGTCATCGGTGGCCACGACGTGCGTGATTCCACGTCCATCCCGATGGATGTGCCGCCGATTGTCAAGGCCGCCCGCGAAGGCTATAAGCGCGACCTCAAGGGCGTGCGCGTCGGCCTGGTCAAGCAACTGAGCGGCGACGGCTACCAGCCCGGCGTCGAGGCTCGCTTCAACGAAGCGGTCAAGCTGCTGCAAGGCATGGGTGCCGAAGTGGTCGAGGTCGATTGCCCGCACTTCGATTACGCGCTCGCGGCCTACTACATCATCATGCCCTCCGAGGTCAGCTCCAACCTGGCCCGTTACGATGGCATGCGTTACGGCCTGCGCGTCATGCCGCCGGAAGGCGTGCCGCAGACCGCCGCCAACATGATGGCCTACACCCGTGAAGCCGGCTTCGGCGACGAGGTCAAGCGCCGTATCATCCTCGGCATCTACGCGCTTTCCGCCGGTTACTACGATGCGTGGTACGGCTCGGCGCAGAAGGTCCGCACGCTGATCATCGACGACTTCAACAAGGCGTTCGAGAAGGCCGACGTGTTGGTCGCGCCGACGTCCCCGACCACCGCGTTCAAGTTCGGCGAGAAGATGAACGACCCGCTGACCATGTACATGAGCGATGTCGCCACGATTCCGGCGAACATGGCCGGAACCCCCGCGATGAGCATCCCCGCCGGTCTTTCCGACGACGGCCTGCCGGTCGGCTTCCAGTTCATGGCCCCGCAGAAGCACGACGAGCAGATGTACAAGCCCGCCGCCGCGCTCGAGGCCGCGCTCGAGGAGCAGTGGGGCGGCCCGATCTGGCAGTCCCTCAAGACCCCGTGGCTTGACGGTTCCGTCAAGAGCGCGAAGTAATCGGACGGCAAGGAGCATAAAATCATGGCTGAAAAATTGATGAAGTATTCCGATGCCGTCAAGGAATTTGACCCGGTATTCGGTTTGGAGACGCACGTCGAGCTGTGCACCAACACGAAGCTCTTCTGCCCGGCGCACATCGAGTTCGGTGGCGAGCCCAACTCGCAGTTGACCCCGGTGAGCCTTGGCCTGCCCGGCTCGCTGCCGGTGGTCAACAAGACCGCGGTCGATTTCGCGATCAAGCTCGGCTTGGCGCTGCACTGCCAGATTAACGAGTGGAGCCAGTTCGCGCGTAAGAACTACTTCTACCCCGACATGCCTCGCGACTATCAGATCTCGCAGTTCGACAAGCCCACCAACGGCAACGGCTACCTCGACGTCGAGCTCGAGGACGGCACCATCTTCCGCGTGCCGATCGAGCGCGCACACATCGAGGACGACGCCGGCAAGAACACCCATATCGGTGGCGCCGACGGCCGTATCGAAGGCGCGGATCACTCGCTGGTCGACTACAACCGCGCCGGCGTCCCGCTGATCGAGATCGTCACCAAGCCCGTCGAGGGCGGCGGCGACCGCGTTCCGGAGATCGCGGACGCCTATATGCGTGCCATCCGCGACATCGTGCGCACCCTGGGCATCTCCCATGGTCGCATGGAGCAGGGCAATATGCGCGCCGATGTCAATATTTCGTTGCGCAAGAAGGGCGAGACTGAGCTCGGCACCCGTAGCGAGACCAAGAACGTCAACACGTTCCGCGGCATCAAGAAGACCTTGCAGTACGAGATCCGTCGTCAGGCGGCCATCCTCGACGAGGGTGGCGAGATCCTGCAGGAGACCCGTCACTGGGACGAGGCCACGCAGACCACCGCTGGCGGCCGTGTGAAGTCCGACGCGAACGATTACCGTTACTTCCCGGACCCCGACCTCGTGATGCTGCACATCACGCAGGATCACATCGACGAGATCGCCAAGACCATGCCGGAGATGCCGCGAGAGCATCGCGCCCGTCTGCAGAAGGAATGGAAGCTCAGCGACCTCGAGATGCGCGACATCATCAACGCCGACGCGCTCGATTTGGTCGAAGAGACCGTCAAGGACGGCGCGACCGCTGCCGGTGCCCGCAAGTGGTGGCTTGGCGAGATCTCGCGCGTCGCCAACGAACGCGGCCTCTCGCTCGAGGAGCTGCCGATTACCCCGGCCGACGTGGCCGAGGTCGAGAAGCTCGTCGCCGACGGCAAGCTCAACGACAAGCTCGCCAAGCAGACCGTCACCGGTGTGCTCGCCGGCGAAGGCACGCCTGACGAGGTCGTGAAGAAGCACGGCTATCAGGTCGTCTCCGACAACGGTGCACTCGAGAAGGCGATTGATGACGCCCTCGCCGCCAACCCCGATGTGGCCGAGAAGCTCAAGAGCGGCAACATGAAGCCGATGGGTGCCATCATCGGCGCGGTCATGCGGGCTACCCACGGACAGGCGGATGCCAAGGCTGTGAGTTCTCTTGTAATCAAGAAAATGAAGGGCTGAGGTTTCTCAGCTAGGTGTAACTGACGCCTGACTGAAAAGATATTCATTGTTCGACACGCTCCGGGCCGCTCGGCCAAGTCATACGGTCGAACAACGAATATCTTTTCAGCCAGGCTTTTGCGTATGTGAGTCACGAAGCTTCAGTCTGGCGGGGGAGCGGATTTAGCTGCTGACTGTGGTGGGGGCTGGTTCTTTAGTGTGGGCTGATTTGGTGGATTTTGGGCTATTGGAGGGAATCTAACTCTTTGTCGAAGGGGATGAAGAGGGGTTGAATATCAGTAGCGATTAGTGGTTTGACTGGTTTAGTAGACGTAAAAATGTTGGGGGATTAGGGAATTAGATAGGGGATTTTCCTCTTGGGGAAACGTATGACTTTTGAGGTGGCACAAAAATAATATTTGCTCTATGTCGTAGTTGGGCATATTCGGGAGAAGCCGACACAACGAATCATAGAGGAGAGCATTGTGCCAGATCAGAAGAAGCAAAACCTGTTACGACCAAAATCGAACAACAAGCGTGAGAACCATCGAAGGGGACTGTTCTCCGTTTTCGTGGCGGTAATCGTCGGAGCATCTATGATGATGCCTTCCATGGCGTTCGCGGCCGAGCCTAGGATCCATGGTGGTGCAGCCGGTCAGCCGCAAGTATCGGCGCAGGACGAGCAACCAGGCTCGTCGGCTCAGTCGTCACGTTCGTCGCAATCTTCCCGGCAATCCCAGCAATCAGGCGAATCCGGCCCAACGTCAGCGCAGTCTTCGGCCCCGGCGCAATCGTCAGGTGGGCAACAGGGCGACAACGAACCTTCCGGCGCTCCAACACCTCCGCTCGCACCGGGCCAGTCATCGGTCCAAACCTCTCCGAGTCAGTTGAGCCAGCTTCCGTCATCCCAGGAACTGCAGCCCCGCGGAGGCTCCTCGGTTGGTCCACAATCAAATTGCGTGCTGAACTCAAGCATGTATGACGAGTGCTTCACCGATGACAGAGTGCGGTCCGAAGTTATAGACAGGATTGACCAGTCCCTGGGCGGCAATTACATCGTCGAGGAGTCGGTGATGCGGCAGACGGAGCTCGATCGCGTCACCACCCTAGTCCTTTCTAGCGGCACTTCGAGTGGCAATCTGACCGGCGTGAACCTGTTGCGCAATCTCCAGACCATCCAGATCAATGATGATTGGAGTCTGGAGGACCTCTCGCCGTTGTCGGGCCTGACGAACCTGACGACGCTTGATCTGAGTGGCGACAGCTCGATTGACGATTTGACGGCGTTGTCGACCGTCACCAGTCTGCAAACGCTTAACCTGAACGGTGATAGCGGAATCGGTGACGGCGCCAACAAGCTCACGCCCTTGTCGCCCTTGGTCAACCTCACGACCCTCAAAGTGGTTCAAGCCGACATAAGCGACGTGACCCCGCTGAGAACCCTCACCAGTCTGCAAACGCTTGATCTGGGTGCCAACCAGATCGTGGACGTGTCGGATTTGAACTCGCTGACGAGCCTGACGACGCTGTACCTTGACCAGAACTCCGTCACCGACATCTCCGGCCTGACCAATCTCGCGAATCTCGCCAAGTTTGACGTCAGCTACAACCAGCTCACCGATATCGGCGTCGTGACGAACCATATGCCGTCCATGGTCAATTTCGCGGCGGAGTCCAATGCGCTCACCGTCATTCCCTCGACAATCGGCAATCTGACGAGGCTGGCCTTGCTTGATTTGGAAGACAACAAGATCGATGACGCCGGTTTCGCCCCGATCAGCGGCGTCTCATCCACGCTGACCAATCTGGACATGAATAAAAACAAGCTCACGGTCCTCACGCCCCTCGACAGCCACGCGAGCATCACGACCCTCAAGGTCGGCTTCAACCTCCTCGGCGACACGGGCCTGACCAACATCGCGACGCATCACGCGAACCTCGTCGTTCTCGACGCTTCCGGTTTCGTGCCCGACTCCACTAGGGACGGCGGCATCACCGTCTCGCTGCTGGATCCGGTGACGGGCCTGACCACGCTCGCGCTGAACAAGGACAAGATCGACAACGCGCAGATGAAATACGTGATGGACCACCATCTGACGGTGACCGACCTTTCGTTGCACAGCAACAACATCGACGACCTGTCGTCCATCGCCAGCTCCCCGCACGCCACGACGATGACGTCGCTCAACCTGGCGACCAACCACATTTCCGACCTCACGCCGTTGAGCGGTTGGACGGCTTTCCCGAACACCGATACGAACGACGCCCTATACGTGGGCAACCAATCGATAACGGAGCCCACGATTAGTTACCGCACGAACGTCAAGATCAATCATTTCTACAAGATGCTCAATGGCAGCTATCCCGCCAGCAACACCATTTATCCCTCGTATGATGTGTCTCCGAGCAGCAATTGGTCGTATGATCCCTCCACCGGCGTTTCGACGTGGTCGAGCGTCGCGGGCAACGTCAACAAGGTGAGCGTCCAATTCATGACCGCCCTGCCCGGCCATATCGGCATGTATGGTGGCAAGGCGACGCGCGAGATCACGCCTTTGGTGACGCGTTCGGTGACGTTCGAGCCCGGCACGGGGGCCTCGTGGACCTCGATTTCCGGCACGAATCCGTTGGCGGTCAACGATGGCGACACGATTACCACCGAACCCACGGTGACCGGGATGGTGGCGCCCACCGGCATGCGCCAGGACGGTTGGATTTACGCCTCGACGTCCAACGGGGCCTCGCTCGGCGCGTTCGTCTTCGGTTCGTCGGGTTCCGGCACCGCGGTGACCGGTGACATTTATGTGCGGCCCAATTGGGTGCGCGATTCGTTCGCGGTCCATTACGATTGGAACGGCGGCACGTGGACCGGCGCCGCGCCATCGGGCTCGTCGCTGTATCAGGATTCGCTGACGCAGCCGGCTGCCGCCGACCTGCATGCGCCGGCGGGCAAGCATTTCGACCATTGGGAGGTTGCTGCCTCGGCTTCGGGTCCGTGGACCCCGTTCACTTTCACCGGCTCCTCGATGCCCGGCCATGAGATTTGGATTCGTCCGGTGTGGGCCGATGACGTTGTGCCCGGTGTCCCTGGTGGCACACCGCCGGCTCCTGGGCAGGCTCCCGGATCGCCCCAGGCTCCTCAAGGCCAGCCCCAATACCAATGGTGCGGAAATGGCTGAAACCGGTTCGTCGGTCGTCGTTCCCGTCGGTCTGGCGCTGGTGCTCGCGCTTTGCGCCACGAGTTTCGAGGCGTTGCGCCGCAAAGGGCGCGCGGACGAATCCTGACCTTACCGTTTGTCGAAGGAGCTGAAACGTGCCGCCAGATATGGCTGGGTTGTCGACGTTCCCGTGGTCAGCGAGGGCCAGATATATGAGTATTCGGCCAATCCGAAAACCTGGAGTTTCTGGCTCGTCTACGAGTATGCGAACTATTGAGTTTCGTCTTGCCGTTTCTATAAGGCTGCGTTGTGGCGGCTACCTGGCGCTGGCAAATACCCAGCGAATAGTCAGGCGAATACAGTAATCTGAATGAAGATTTCCAGTGCGTTGGAGGAATGAGATCTATGTCTGCTAACTCCGAAGACTCGGTTGCTGAGGATGTGTCACGCCGTCTGCCTGAACGTATTTCCATACCTGAGATTCGCGGCGAAATGGTGCATCTGCGCCCCGCGACCCTGGAGGATCTTCCCAAACTCGACCAGCTGCAGGTCTATTTCAACGCCTCGGGCGACATGGGCAAGGATGAGGTCTCCGAACGCGCCCTGGTGCACGCCTGGGTGAAGCGTTCCGTGGCGTGGGTGAGCGGCGTGGCCCCGGAGGATTCCGGTGTCGGCGATCCCGAATCTCGCCGTACGATGGCTTGGGCGATTCTGACCGACGCCGACCACGACGTCGACGGCAAGATTGACGCGGGCGAGACCGACAACGTCATCGGCATGATCTTCCTCATCGACCTCGATGGATGGTCGCGTTCGGCCCGCATCCAGGTGATGCTGGGCAAGGATTACCGTGGCCGCGGCTACTCGCGCGACGCCATGCCCCGCGTGATGACCTACGCCTTCGCCTCCGAGCCCACCGGCCTCGGCATGCATCGCATTTGGGTGGCCGTGCCTGAGAAAAGCGCCCGTACGCTTTCGGTCTACCAGTCGCTTGGCTTCATCAAGTCCGGCACCTCGCGCGATTCGCTGTGGGACGCCACTCTCGGCAAGTACCAGGACCTCATCGTCCTCGACACGCTCGTCGACGAATATGATCCGATTCGCTCGCTCGACGCCTTCGGCATGCACGTCATCGAAGGCAACCCGGGCGTCAAGGAGGCCATGGCCGCGCGCGAGCACTCCATTGAGATTCAGCAGCGTTCGAAGGTGAAGGCCGACGAGCTGGCCGCCGCGGTCGCGAAGCCGGCGGACGCGTCCTGCGGCGATGTCGATGACGTTGCGGTTCAACAGCCTGAGTCTAGTGTTGATGATGACGCGAAAGCGGATTCGTCCGTGGCGTCGTCGCCGTCGTCAACCGCCGCGCAATCTGGAGCAACTGACGCTTCGTCGAACGATTCTCCCTCCGCGGCCGAATCCGACGGGCAGCCCGCGGACGACGACAAGCGCGACGAGACCCCCGTCGTGGTCGGCAACGAAGAGGGCGACACCGACTCGGTATGGCCATATTCCGCCACGCAGACCAAGACCTCCAAGAAGGCGTGGTGGCGCAACCTGGGCCACAGCAGCCACGGGGACAAGGACGGCAAGACCGAGCGCCAGACGAGCGGCTCCAAGCAATCCGACAAATCGACCCAGCAATCAAACGACCATAAAGGAGGACGTCGGTGAGTGCCGAAGACCTCGACAATTACGAAACCAACGCCGAGCTCGCGCTCTACAAGGAATACCGCGACGTCATCAAACTCTTCACCTACGTGGTCGAGACCGAACGCAGGTTCTACCTCGCCAACAAGGTCGACTTCAACGTGCGCTCCGCCGGCCAGGACGTCTACTTCGACGTGCGGCTCACCGACGCATGGGTATGGGATGTGTATCGTTCCTCGCGGTTCGTCAAGAACGTGAGAATCGTGACGTTCAAGGATGTCAACGTAGAGGAAGTGCAGAAGTCCGACATCGATATTCCCGACTCCTTGGTGTAGCTTCGTTTGCGCTCTTATGCGATGGGCGGGAAATATGTTCGTTGTTCGGGACGCTCCATGGCCGCTCGGCCGTGTCTTACGCCCGAACAACGAATATATTTCCCGCCCATCTTTGAGGTGGCCGGTGTTTCAGGGGTCTGACTGTGGAGGATGTCGAAGTTCTGGGGCGCGTTTGGAGCGGATAGAGCTACGACTGCGATTGGGATGATTCTTTAGCGATAAGGATTGGGTTTGGGACGCTTTGGCTGAGCCGTTAAGCGAAAAGCCCTGTGGGGTTTTCGTAGGCGAAGTGAGCGCGATGTACGAGCGCGAAGGCAAAATCGTAGATTTTGCTCGGCCAAGCTTACGCCCGAACAACGTATATATCCTCCTCTGCCATCTTTGAGGTGGCCGGTGTTTCTCAGGGGACTGGCTGCGAGGATGTCGGAGTTCTGGGCGCATTTGGAGCGGATAAGAGCTCGGATTGTGGACCGGATGATTCTTTAGTGGCGGGGATTGAGATGAAGATGCTGTCTGGAAATATGCCTTGCTCGGGCGTAAGACACGGCCGAGCGGCCAAGGAGCGTCCCGAGCAAGGCATATTTCCAGACAGCATCGTGGGTTTGTGACCTTAATGATACGAATCCGCGTAAGTTGGAGATGGATTGTGGATGTTTGGGTGGGGTGGCTGGGGAGGTTTGCGCTTGCGTGTAGGCTGGTGATGATTTGTGTAGTGGGGCGTATTGCGCCTCAGAGTATGGATTTTCGAGGAGGTAGATGTGGCTGCGGATGCGGATAAGAAGTCTGTGGTGATCATTGGCGGCGGGCCTGCGGGCCTGACCGCGGCGTGGGAGCTGCTCAAGGACGGCGGCGCCGACAAGTACGACGTGACCGTTTTGGAGGCGACCAAGGAGTTCGGCGGCATCAGCCGCACTGTCAAGCACAACGGCAATCGCATGGATATCGGCGGCCACCGCTTCTTCTCCAAGGACGACCGCGTGATGGACTGGTGGAAGAACATCATGCCGCTGCAGGGTGCGCCCTCGTACGACGACAAGAAGCTCGGTCGCCACCACGACCTCGAGCCCGGCGGCCCCGATCCGGAGAAGACGGACAAAGTGATGCTCAAGCGCCACCGCGTCTCGCGCATCTTCTGGAACCAGCACTTCCTGGACTACCCGATCTCGCTTTCGCCCGGCCTGTTCAAGGCGCTGGGCCTGAAGCTCACGTTGAAGGCCGGCTTCAGCTATCTCTGGTCGATGATCCACAAGCTTCCCGAGGACAACCTCGAGAACTTCTACATCAACCGTTTCGGCCGTCAGCTCTACTCCATGTTCTTCGAGGGCTATACCACGAAGGTCTGGGGCCGCACCCCGTCGCAGATTTCCGCGGATTGGGGCGCTCAGCGAGTCCGTGGCCTGAGCGTCATCAGCGTGCTCAAGAACGCCATCCAGAAGATGATGCCGAAGAAGCGTGATTCCAAGGACGTCGAGACCTCGTTGATCGAGGAATTCTGGTACCCGAAGCTCGGCCCGGGCCAGCTTTGGGAGATCGTCGAGAGCCAGGTCGTCGATGGTGGCGGCAAGGTCATCACCGACGCGAACGTGGTCGAGCTGCGCCAGAAGGATGACGGCAGCATCGCCTCCGTCGTCTATAAGGACGCCGACGGCCAGCGCGTCGAGCTCGGCGGCGACCAGTTCATCTCCTCGATGCCGGTCAAGGATCTCGTCAACGCGATCGACAAGGCGGTCAAGGAAGACGACACCCCGTCGCAGGATGTCGCCACGAAGCCTGCCGCCGTGCCCGCCGACATGACCCGCATCGCCAACGGCCTGCCTTACCGCGACTTCGTCACCGTCGGCCTGCTCGTCAAGCACCTGCGTCTCAAGAACACCACCGACATGAAGACGCTCGGCAACCCGCCGATCGTGCCGGACTGCTGGATCTACGTGCAGGACCCGGGCTACATGGTCGGCCGCGTGCAGATCTTCAACAACTGGAGCCCCTACCTGGTCAAGGATGTGGACAACACCGTCTGGGTCGGCCTCGAGTACTTCTGCGAGGAGGGCGACGACTTCTGGAACCTCTCCGACGAGGAGGCCACGGCGTTCGCCATCAAGGAACTGACCCGCATGCGCGTGATCAACGGCCCCGAGGACGTCCTCGACTCCCACCGTGAGCACGTCAAGAAGGCGTACCCCGCCTACTTCGACACCTACGACGAGATGCCGCAGCTCATCGACTACCTTGATTCCTTCGGCAACCTTTACTGCGTGGGTCGTAACGGCCAGCACCGCTACAACAACCAGGACCACTCCATGGCCAGCGCGATGGAGGCCGTCGGCAACATCAAGTCCGGCAAGACGGACAAGAAGAACGTCTGGTCGGTCAACACCGAGAAGTCCTACCACGAGGAAAAGTAGCGTTTCCTGGTCTTTAGGTTTTCGCAATCAGCCATCCATATTGTTGGGTGGCTGATTTTGTATTATCGCGAGATTGCGTTGCACATTTCGTCGTATGGTTTCATCTCGCAAATATTGCGTGATGTCCCACGATTTTGTGACGCATTTTTTCATGTTCCGGCGGCACCCGCGACACGCGGCACTCCGTGTCGCTATTGGTCTTAGCTCTACTGTATGGTGAAAACCAGTTCGAAAGCCGCATATTGGCGGCGAACGTTCTTAAGCGGTTTATAGTAATCCGCATCTTTTTCACAAAGCTTCCAAGCAGTAGTGCTATGGGAAGCCAAGGAAAGGCATTACCAGTGGCAACAAGCCAGAATATTGAGGATATGAAGCTGCCTGAGCTCAAGCAGCTCGCCAAGCAGATGGGACTCCGGGGCACGTCAACGATGCGTAAGCCGGATTTGCTCGCCACCCTGCAGGCCGCCCGTTCCGGCGGTGAGGCGCCCAGCGGCGTCACCGTCCGTGCCCCCAAGACCAGCGTCAAAAGCCCCGTCGATTCAGTGAAGCGCGATGCCGAGGATTCCGCGGCGAAATCGGAAAACTCGAAATCGAATATGAGCGGCAAGACCGCCGGCTTGCGAGATGAGCGCGAAGACGATCGCGAGGGCCAGCCTGGCGAGTCCGAAGCCGAGCGCAACGATGGACAGGCGGAAAGACGTGTCAATCGGCACGTCGGCACCAGTCAGGCCTCGGCGTCGGCGCATTCGTCCAACGGTTCGGATTCCGAGGAATCCGACGACGAGCCGATGCGCAGACATACGCGCGTGGCCGGTCACCACCATGGCGAGCGGATGATGGAGAACGATGAGGAGCGCGGTGGCCATCGTGGCGCGCGCGCCGATCGCGAGTCCAGCCATGACGGCAACTCCAGCGAGGTGCGCGACCTGGACGACATCCTGGCCACGCTGCCCGTGGTGGACGACAAGCGCGAGCACGATGACGAGAGGCAGGAGCAGCCCCGCCACGAGTTCAACCGCCGTTCGCGCGGCCGCAACGAGCGTTACGGCCGTGGCGATCACGAGCGGGGCAACGAGCGTCACCAGCGCCGCATGCGTGGCCGTGACCGCAACAACAATTACGATTACAACGACCGCGACGATCGCGAGGAGCGTTACAGCCGTTCCGAGCGCGACCGTGACCGCGATCGCGACGAGCGCCGCAACGATCCGCAGGAGGGCACCGTCCCCGTCGCCGGCATCATCGACGTGCTCGATTCCTATGCCTTCGTACGCACCTCCGGCTACCTCGCCGGCCCCAACGACGTCTATGTCTCCATGGGCCAGATTCGCAAGTACGGCCTGCGCAAGGGCGACGCCGTGCAGGGCACGATCCGCCCGCCGCGCGAGGGTGAGCGCCGCAACCAGCGTCAGAAGTTCGTGCCGCTGCAGTCCGTGGAGACCATCAACGGCATGAGCGTCGAGGACGCGGCCAACCGTCCGCACTTCTCCAAGCTCACCCCGCTCTACCCGCAGGAGCGCCTGGTGCAGGAGACCACGCCCAACAAGCTCATCGGCCGCCTGATCGACCTGGTATCGCCGATCGGCAAGGGCCAGCGTGGTCTGATCGTCTCCCCGCCGAAGGCCGGCAAGACCATCACCCTGCAGAACATCGCCAACTCCATCGCGACCAACAACCCCGAGGTCCACCTGATGGTCGTGCTGGTTGACGAGCGCCCCGAAGAGGTCACCGACATGGAACGCACGGTGCAGGGCGAGGTCATCTCCTCGACCTTCGACCGTCCCGCCTCCGACCACACCACCGTCGCCGAACTGGCCATCGAGCGCGCCAAGCGCCTGGTCGAGCTTGGCCAGGACGTGGTGGTGCTGCTCGATTCCATGACCCGCCTGGCCCGCGCCTACAACATCGCGGCGCCCGCCTCCGGTCGAATCCTTTCCGGCGGCGTCGATGCGCAGGCGCTCTACCCGCCCAAGAAGTTCTTCGGCGCGGCCCGCAACATCGAGAACGGCGGCTCGCTCACCATCATCTCCTCGGCGCTGGTGGAGACCGGCTCCAAGATGGATGAGGTCATCTTCGAGGAGTTCAAGGGCACCGGCAACATGGAGCTGCGCCTTTCGCGCGATCTGGCCAACAAGCGCCTCTTCCCGGCCATCGACATCAACGCCTCCGGCACGCGCCGCGAGGAGCTCATCACCCCGAACGACGAGCTGGCGGTCATCTATCGCCTGCGCCGTCTGCTTGGCGGCCTCGAGCCCGAGCAGGCCTACCAGACCATCGTGCCGCGCCTGAAGAAGACGGCCACCAACCGCGACTTCCTGCAGGCCATCATCAAGCAGAACAACAACTGATGCTCGTTTCCTGAGCTATAGCTGCTAGCTGCTGCCAACTGTTGATTGCAAATGTGACGCAAAACAAGCTGTTTGCGTCACATTTGCAATTTGTGGGTGTGTTTGGTTGCGGATGTGACGCGGATGGGCTGGTTTGCGTCACAAGCGCAAGTTTTTGGATAGCCCCGGTTGCATTTGTGACGTTTATGCTGGGGTTTGCGTCACGTTTGCAATCGGGGAATGGATGTGATTGCATTTGTGACGGCCGCCACGCGGTTGCGTCACATTTGCGACCAGGCCGTGGGGTGGTTGGCGTTGCGCGCGGTATCCTTGGATTATGAACGATAGTGACTCCTCTGGCTGGCGCAACACGACCATCGACGACGCCCAAGCCGCGCAGAACCCTGAAATCGCGCACGACGTCGCGCGCATCAAGCAATTGCGGCAGTCCATCGACAACGTGGACACGGCCATCGTCTCGCTGCTCGCCGAACGCTTCAAATACACCGCCGAGGTGGGGGCGCTCAAGGCGAAGGCGGGGTTCGCCCCTGAGGACCGCGAGCGTGAAAGCCGCCAATCCGTGCGTCTCAAGCAGGTCGCCATCAGCGCAGGGCTCGACCCGAACATCGAGGAGAACTACCGCGAGTTCGTGGTCACCGAGGCCAAGAACCGTCACCAGCGCATCGCTGAGGCCGGCGGCGACCCCGGCGTACTCGACGTCTATGCATGAGTGGTGTAGCGGGGCAGGCGTAGGTAATCGAGAGTCGAGAGCGTATAGCCTGAAAATCCAGTTTGCGGATATCGGGATGTCAAATCTGTCAAACGGTTTGTCGCCTTCGCGTCAACGGATTTTATAAGGACCGCGAACCCTTCTGCCGTATCGGGTTGTGACTTTGATGTATCAATGATGATAGTTTACAAATACCAATTTCAGTTGTATGGAATATTATTGGTATTGACACATACTGTCGCATATCAGCGAGGAGAATGGTATGGGCAAGAAGCAGTCCGGCAAGAAGCACGACAAAAAGAAAGGTTCCCATGCCAATGACGACATGATCGCCGCGCAGAAGCGGCTTGAGGACCGCGTGGAGCTGATGGAGCGGGCGATGGTCGAATTCGAGGAGGCCTTGGGCGGCACCCAGGACCTTCCTGTGTCGTGGTTTTTGTATTGTGAGCGCGCCGGGCTGTCGATGACGCAAAGCAAGTTGCTGCTCACCGGGCTCTCCTCACTGCTCAAGGCGTGCATCTCCAATATCTCCTGGGCGCCCCATGCGCCCGCCTGCCTGGGCGAGAACGGGCTGGAATTCTCCACGGATTTCGACGCGACGAAAGGCGAGCGTGGCCCGGCCTATGATGTCGAGCATGTGCGGCTGGTGATGCGCTCGGTGATTTTGGAGGATGATGTGGCGCGTATGCCGGACTCGCAGGTCACCGGGTTCATGCATGCCATCGAAAGCATGGCTATACGTGGCAAGACGCTGTGCGAGCCGTACACGGCCGTCGTGGGCACCGTTCCCAGTGAGAAGCTGGTTTGTGGCGATTTGTCGACCATCAGTGAGTGGTTGTGAACGATTGGTTGTGAGGCGCGAGAGGCGTTGAATATTGTGAGATATCGAGAGTGGGCCCGCATCGATGAACGGTGCGGACCCACTTCTTTGCCGGATTCACAAGAACCCGGGTTTTGGCTTTTTCTCTTGGCTTTCGCCTCGGCTATCGAGCCATCACTTCTTCTTCGGCTTCTTGGCCGGCGGTTCGCCGAGCTCGGCGTCGCTGACCTTCACCACGATTTCGTTGTCGGGCACGTCGGCCGAATCGTCGACCGCGACTGTAAGCGGACCGGTGACTTTGCCAGCCTCGGCGATGTCAATGAGGCTTTCGTCGATGGCCTTCTTGCCGGCTTCGGGGACGTTGAGCGTCGCCTTGAGGATCGGGGTCTTCATGGAGACCTTGGCCTGAGACTTCAAGCCACGCAGCTCGGCCAGCGCCTTGCCGGCCCAGACGAGCATGTCCGGATCAGCGTCACCAGCGGCGGCCTCGTACGGTTCGGCCTTCGGCCAGGCGGCGGTGTGCACAGAGCCCTCGCCCGCGTGCATCCAGTGCCAGACCTCTTCGGTGGCGAACGGCATGTATGGCGCGAAGAGACGTGCGAACGCCTCGAGACCCAAGCCCAGCGTGGTGCGAGCGGACTTCACAGCGGCTTCCGTTGGCGTCTTGCCAGTGGAATCAGCCGTTCCGTAGGCGCGGTTCTTTACCAGTTCGATATAGTCGTCGCAGAACTGCCAGAAGAACGTCTCGATGATCTCGAGCGCCTTGGAATGTTCGTAGGAATCCATCGACTTGGTGGCCTCTCGGATCACGGAAGCCATGCGTGCCATCACGGCGCGGTCAAGCGGTTCGGTGACATCGGCCGGGTTCCAGGCGGCACTCGCGGCGGCACCGACGTGATGGTTGTCGTCCTCGCGGCCGATGGCCAGCGCGAACTTGGTGGCGTTCAGGAGCTTGATGGCCAGACGGCGGCCGATCTTCATCTGGCCCTCGTCGTAGGTGGCGTCGAGGCCGAGCTTGGCGGAGGCAGCCCAATAACGCACCGCATCGGCGCCGTACTTGTCGACCGGCTCCTTCGGAACGACGACGTTGCCCTTGGACTTCGACATCTTCTTGTGGTCGGGGTCGAGGATCCAGCCGGAAAGCGCGGTGTGCGCCCACGGCAGGCAATGGTTCTCGAGATGCGCGCGGTCCATCGTGCTGAAGAGCCAGGTGCGGATGATGTCCTGGCCCTGCGGGCGCAGGTCCATCGGGAAGGTGGCCTTGAAGAGGTCCTTGCTTTCCTGGTCGGGCTCGGCCCAGTGGGTCACGATTTGCGGGGTCAGCGACGAGGTGGCCCAGGTGTCCATGATGTCCTTCTCGGCGGTGAAGCCGCCGGGCACATCACGCTGGTCCTCGCTGTAGCCGGCCGGCACATCGTTGGTCGGATCGATCGGCAGCTGGTCCTCGCTCGGGGTGATCGGATGGTCGTAATCCGGATCGCCGTCGGCCTTGACCGGGTACCACAGCGGGAACGGGACGCCGAAGAAGCGCTGGCGCGAGATGAGCCAGTCGCCGTTCAAGCCGTTGACCCAGTTCTCATAGCGCACGCGCATGAAGTCGGGGTGGAACTCGAGCTCCTTGCCACGCTCGAGCAGCTCGGCGCGCAGCTTCATATCGGTGCCGCCGTTCTTCAGGTACCACTGGCGCGAGGTGACGATCTCGAGCGGCTTGTCGCCCTTCTCGTAGAAGTTCGTCATACGCTTGGTGGGCTTCGGCTCGCCGTCGAGGTCGCCGGACTCACGTAGGTGCTCGACGATGATCTTGCGGGCCGTGAAGGTGGTCTTGCCTTCGGTCTCCTCGAAGATCTTCTTGCCGCCTTCGTCAGTGATCCAATCGGGCACGTTCATGATGATGCGGCCGTTGCGCTGGATGATCGGGCGGGTCGGCAGGTTCAGGTCACGCCACCACTCGATATCTGTCTGGTCGCCGAAGGTGCAGCACATCGCGATGCCGGCGCCCTTGTCCATCTCCGCGGCGGGGTGCGCGAGGATTGGCACCTTCACCTTGAAAAGCGGGGAGTAGACGTACTGGCCGAAGTACTTCTGGTAGCGCTCGTCGTTGGGGTTGGCGATCAACGCGCCGCAAGCGGCCAAAAGCTCCGGACGGGTGGTCTCGATGTAGATCGGGGTGCCGTCCTCGAAGCGGAAGGCGACGCGGTGGTAGAAGCCGTCGTACTCGCGGCTTTCCAGCTCGGCCTGTGCCACTGCGGTCTGGAAGGTGACGTCCCAAAGACCGGGGGCGTCCTTCTGATAGGCCTCGCCGCGCGCGAGATTGCGCAGGAACGCCTTTTGAGCCACGCGCTGCGGGTGTTCGCCGATGGTGTGGTAGGTCTGGCGCCAGTCGATGGACATGCCCAAGGAACGCCATAGCGCCTCGAACTGCTTCTCGTCCTGCGCGGTGAGCTTCTCGCACAGCTCCACGAAGTTCTTGCGGCTGACAGGCACCTGGTCGCGGGCGTTGATCTTCTTGCCCTGCGTGCCCTCGAACGGCGGCTTGAAATCAGGATCATACTTGAGCGACGTGTCGACGCGCACGCCGTAATAGTTCTGCACGCGGCGCTCGGTGGGCAGGCCGTTGTCGTCCCAGCCCATCGGGTAGAAGACGTGCTTGCCCTTCATACGCTCGTAGCGGGCGATGACGTCGGTATGGGTGTAGGAGAAAACGTGGCCCACGTGCAGGCTGCCCGAAACGGTGGGCGGCGGGGTGTCGATGGAGTAGACGGCCTTGCGGTCGGGCTCGCCGTTACCGTCGCGCGGGATGTCGAAATAATAGGTGCCGTTGTCGTCCCAATCGGCACGCCATTTGTCCTCGAGGCCGTCGACGCCGACCCTGTCGGGAAGCGGCGAAAGGCTTGCGTTGATAGTGTTATTGTCCTGATCAGTCATAACCCTCAAGTTTAGAAAGCAATGGTGACATCAGGGCGTGCCTGTCCACGTTGATATTTGAGGGAATATGCGTGGCGATACCCAAAGCTTTATTCACGGCGATATCGACGAGGCTGTTTCGGTATGGCAGCGGGGCTATTTCGTGAGCACATCGCGCAACGGCAGCAGCTGGTCGGTCATGTTGCGTGGGGCGCCCGTCACCTTCTTGGTGGTCACCACGGTGCTGCTCTCGTTGTATAGCCAAGCGCCCGCGGCGTCGAGGCTCACGGCCTTCGCGTAGGTCTTCAACGCGCCTTGGTAATCGGCGTCGTTCGTGGTGGCCAGGGCGTTGCGGTACATCTGTTGGGTGTCGCCGTTCTGGTAGCCGAACTTGTTGTCGGCGAACTGGCCGGCGTCGTCAGTGCCGTCCATGGTGGTGATGGCCATCGTGTAGTCGCCGTTGCCGATGCGCTGGCGCACCGTGGCGTCGTTGACCACCTGCATCGTCAGGTTGAACCGGGTGGGCGCGAACTGCTTGGCGATCTGGTTGCCGAGGTCGCTGTATTCCTCGGGCACGAGGAAGGTGGCGCTGCCGAGGTAGGCGGGGGAGAAGTAGTTGATGTCGTTCTCGCCTTCGCTGAGGTTGTGCGGGTAGAGCGAGTTGAGGTCTTCGTAGCCGGGCTCGAGCGGCCCGATCGGACCTCCCAGCGGGGCCGAGGCGCTTGGCTGGCTTTTCACCAGGCTTGGGGTGTCGAGGATATAGCGTGCCGCCTTGCGCGCGCGTTCGTCGGAGAATATGGAATTGGTGCCGTTGTTGAGCGCCAGCATCACCTTCACTGTGCCCGAGCCCTTGGTGACGTTGTATTTGTCGTTGTTCTCGTAGGGGCTGGGCGACTCGGCGGGCTG
The DNA here is from genome assembly GCF_029395435.1 of Bifidobacterium sp. ESL0790. Taxonomy (NCBI): domain Bacteria; kingdom Bacillati; phylum Actinomycetota; class Actinomycetes; order Bifidobacteriales; family Bifidobacteriaceae; genus Bifidobacterium; species Bifidobacterium sp. ESL0790. The sequence goes on along the minus strand of NZ_CP113915.1, from coordinate 2,003,674 downwards.
GAGCACCGCCACCTGGATCTCGCCGTCGCTCATCGCCGAGCGCATCGAGTCGGCGGAGTCGTAATAGTGCAGGCGCACCTGCGAGGACGCGGATTGCTGCTGCCAATACAAGGTGTTGCGCACCAGTTTTATGGAATTGCCGGGCTCGAACGTGCGCAGGGTGAACGGCCCGCTGCCGAGCGCCTGCTTGGCGTAGTCGATCTTGGCGTTGGAATCGTATACGATGCCCGCACGCGAGGAGAGCGCCCGCAGCAGCTTCGGGTTCGGCGTGCTCAGGGTGACCACCACCGTCGAGGTATCGGGGTTGCGCACCTGGGCGATGCCGGTGAGGTCCTCGGCGCCCACGTAGCTGTCGTTAATGACCTGCTGGAGTGAGTAGACGACGTCGGAGGAGTCCATCGCGTCGCCGTTGGAGAAGCGCATATCGCTGTGCAGGTCGAAGGTGTAGGTCAGGCCGTCCTTCGAAATATCCCAGCCTTTGGCCACGGAGGGCACGAGGTTGTTGTCTTGGTCGCGGCCGACCAGCGTCTCGTATACATTGCCCAGCAGCGCCTGGTCGAGCTCCTTGCCCGGGGTCTTGCGGATGTCGAGCGTCTGCGGGGCGGGGCCGTCAATGCCCACGGCCACTTCGGTGAGCGGGACGATGGAGGTGAGGCTGTTGATCGGGCGCCGGTTGTGCGCGGCCCAGCCGATGCCAACGGCGGCGAAGAGCACGGCGGCGACACCGATGAAGGCCAGACCCTTCATCGGTCGAATCGAACGCTGTGCATGCCGTGACATAATACAACACTGTACCGTGCCGGGCTGAATGATAGCTGAAAGTCATACATCGTTTCAGAGGTGTGATCGTCGCGGCATCGCGTGGCATTGCGCCAGCGTCAGAGATGACGGAACGGCGGTGAAGAAATGGCGGAATTTCGGCTTTTTGAGGCCGATTGTCAACCGACTCAGCCGAACATGCCGGCGGAGGGGCAGGTGTCGTTGAGCGGGCAGTCGGCGCATTCCGGCCGGCGCGCGTGGCAGGTGGAGCGGCCGAAGAGGATGAGGCGGTGCGAGAGGTTCGTCCATTCGTCCGGCTCGAAATAGTCGGTGATCTCCTTCTCGATCTTCACCGGGTCGGGATGCGTGCTGCGCCAGTCGGAGCGCCAGCGCAGGCGGCCGGTCAGGCGGATGACGTGGGTGTCGACGGGGAATCCGGGGATGCCGAAGGCGTTGCCGAGCACCACGTTCGCGGTTTTGCGGCCCACGCCGGCCAAGGTGGTGAGCTCCTCCATGGTCTTGGGCACCACGCCGTCGAAATCGCGCATGATCTGGCCCGAAAGCGTGATGATGTGGTCGGCCTTGGCGCGGTAGAAGCCGACCGGGTGGATGATGTCCTCGATGCGCTCAGGATTGGCCGCGGCGAGCTTGTCGGGTGTGCCGTAGTCCTTGAAGAGCGTGGGTGTGACGCTGTTGACCCGCACGTCGGTGGTCTGGGCGCTCAGCACCGTGGCGACGAGAAGCTGGAACGGGGTCTCGAAATCAAGGGCGCACTCCGGCTCGGGGATGATCTCGCGCAGCACCTCGTACTCGGCGTGCATGCGCTCGAATCGTTGCTTTTTGGTCTCCCTGGGCATCGTTCACTTCCTGTGTTGGCGCGTTGTGCGCGTCGCGTTTGCGTGGATGGCGTCGGATATCAATGGATATCACGCGATATCGCTGAATATGCTTGACGTACCCGAATATATCCGTCGACCGCTATCTTGTCGCCACTATAGGTACCAAACCGCACAAAATCAGGAATTATCGCTCGACGCGTTTTCGGTGTGGTTGTCGGAAGCATTGTCGGAGGCGCCATCCGCGGCGTTGCCACCATCCGCGCTTTCGGAGCTGCACTCCTCCGGCGGGTCGAAACGGTAGCCCACATTGCGGACCGTGCCGATCATATGCTCGTATTCGCCACCAAGTTTGGCGCGCAGACGACGGATATGCACGTCGACCGTTCGTGTGCCGCCGTAATAGTCGTAGCCCCAAACCTCCTGCAGCAGCTGGGCGCGCGTGAAGACGCGATGCGGATGCTGCACCAGGTATTTGAGCAGCTCGAACTCCTTGTATGCAAGGTCGATTGGCTGGCCCTTGAGGCTGGCGGTATAGCTTTTGGTATCCACGATCAGGTCGCCGGAACGCACCCGGCCGTCCTCGCGGTAGACGCCTTGGTCCTTCTGCGTTGGCGCCACGGCCGGAGCGTTCGCGCCGCGCTCGCAGACCAGCCGCAGCCGCCCCTCCACTTCGGCGGGCGAGGCCGTGCAGACCACCACGTCGGTGACGCCCCACTGCCCGTTGACCGCCGTGAACCCGCCTTCGGTGAGTATGAGGATGATGGGCAGGCCAAGCCCCGAGGCGTGGATGAGGTTGCACAGCGTCTTGGCCGTGGCCAGGTCGTCGCGGGCGTCGAGGAAGAGGATGGTGTTTTCGGGAAGTTTGATGAGGCTGGCGGTCTCCATGGGCAGCACGCGCACGCGGTGGGAGAGCAGGGCCAGGCTCGGCAGCACGGTGGCCGGGTCGGAGGCCGCCGTCATCAACGTCAAGTCGGTCATTGAGCCCCCTTCCCATGATGGGCGCAGGTTGTTGCCCGAGGCGGAACTCGCGCCAGCCTGGCCCTCGCCGATTGTGTGCCATTTTACCTGCTGGTTGTGGACACTTGCGGCTACCATATATTGCTATGGAAAGCCCGGATTGTGTCGGCTGTGTTACGCTCGACGCTCCCGGAGCTTGGTAATGTTGCTGGGAACGCCTGTGCTGCGGCCAAAACGGGCGGTGTGAGGGCAATTCCCTCATTCGAGATTGGAGCTCACAATATGGACGCTGGGGTGGATCAAGGCGCCGAAGGACGGCAAGCGGTTGGCTCGTCGTCCGGCTCCAGCGTGGACGTGGCCGGCGCCGGCTCTGGCTCGGGTGTTGTCGGTGTTGGTGCCGGGCAGGGTGGTTCCGGTCGCTCGGCCAAACACATTGTGCTGCTTGAGGTTTGCGTCTATGTCGTCATTGCCGTCATGCTTGTGGCCTCCTGCTTTGTCGACGGCCAGGTGCAACTCACGATTGCGGAACTCATCGCGCAGATGATGGTGTTCGGTATTATTTTCTGGCCTATGCGCGGTTCGATTGTCGACAGGATCATCGGTATCGTCGGCGGTGAGCTGATGATTGGCGGCACGCAGATGGTGCTCTTGGATTTGCTGCCCAGAACCGGCGAAACCAGCGGCAACCATCGGGCGCATGTTGGCCGATTCGAGGAGGTTTCTACCGGCAGCCTGCTTCATGTCTGCACGCTTTGGGCAGGTGCGCTGTTGGTGGCGCTTACCGTTTTCGCTATTTTGGGATTCCTTCATCAGATGCTGCGCCGTGAACGCACGAATATGGTGCTTTCCCTTTCGGAAAGTTTGATGATTAACGTTGCCCTGGTTGCCGCTTCCGGATGGGTGTTCCTTCCGGTGCTGCTGCGTTATTTCTCGGGGGATTTGAAGGACGCGAAGGTTGCCGGCACCGCTCAAATCGGTATAGTGACGATTATCGTCATCGTCGTTCTGGCGCTGTTGGTGGCGTTGGCTTGTGCTTCGGTGCGCTGGTGGTGTGATTACAATAGGGTGAGTCAGCCTGATCGCAGTGAGGTCGTTCCGCATTGGAGCGCTGATGAGCGCCGGCGTTACTCATGGATTGGCATTGGTCTTGCACCGATTATGTACGGCGGTTTGGTTGTGTTCCTGGCGTTGGTCGCGCTGCTTGTTTTCGTTGGCTGATGGTTATCGTGGCGATTCATAGCACGGAACGCTTGTATATGCCGTGATTGTTCTTCGGTGCTATGTCGTGTTTTGCTTGAGAATCGCACAACGTTGAAATATCAATGATTCTGGTGACTGGCAAATTGTCGTGAGGAATATATTTGCAGCAGGGAAACTCTATTCCGGTTGGAATTCCGTTCCCTGCTGGTTCGGTATATCAGCGAACACATTTTTGAATATGCCATGTCTTCGGAGCTGTGCCGAAATGGATTTGGACGTTTGCTCGCTGTGAATGGGCAGGTCACCGTTATGGTCGAATAACTTAACTACCAGGCGATGATGCCGAGGTGTTCCAGCAGGGTTTTCAGGCCGATGAGGATGAGGACGATACCGCCGATGATCTGGGCGGTCTGCTGCCATTTCACGCCGATGACGTGGCCAAGGTAGAGGCCCGCGATGGAGAAGGCGCCGGTGATGATACCGATGATGGTGGCCGCGCCCCAGATATTGAGCGGCATGAACTGGAAGCTGACACCGACCGCGAAGGCATCGATGCTGCAGGCGACGGCCAGCGGTGCCATGTGGCGCCAGTCGAATTGCGCGGTCTCCTTGGCGTCCTCCTCGGGTTCGCCGAACGCCTCGCGAATCATATTGCCACCGATAAGCGCGAGCAATCCGAAAATAATCCAATGGTCGACGGCCTCGACGTAACGCCCGAACAGTGATGCGAAGAAATAACCCAGAATCGGAAACAGCGCTTGGAATCCACCGAACCAGAGCGCGGTCTTGATGGCATTGACCGGCTTGACGTGTTTGGTGGCCAGACCCTTGCCGATGGCGATGGCGAAGGCGTCCATCGACACGGACACGGCGATAAGCAGAATTTCGACGATCATAAGCTTGCGTTTGCACTTTCGTGTTCATCCGCAACGCGATTTCGGGAACGGCAACGTCGATTCGCTGCCAGCGCATGTCGCACGCGGATGGGCCTCGACGGTCGCCCGCCTACGCCTTGTGTTTCGGCATTGAGAACTGCCGGCAACTCCTTACTGTTCCGGCTTTGAATTCCCGATGTGAATACCGTTCGCATGCCACAATTGTTGAATTCAGTATAGTACTGGGCCGATGTCTCGTTCGGCGGTTTGGCGGTCTGCGAATACGGCAAACGAAAACCGGGACGATGCATGACGCACGTTCCGGTTTCGTTGATGAAGAATGTCGAATGGCTATTGGCTGATGGTTATCAACTCGACAGCCGGTCGATCTTCAACGTGAGCGATTGCTCACTTCTTGGCGGCGAGGCGCTCGCGGGCGGCCACGATTTGCTTCTCGGCCTCTTCGGCGCCGGTCCAGTAATCGCCGGGCATGACTTCCTTGCCAGGCTCCAGGGCCTTGTACTGCTCGAAGAAGTGCTTGATTTCGGCCTTGTGGTAGTCGTTGACGTCGTCGACATCCTTGATGTCGTCGAAGCGCACGTCGGCGGGCACGCACAGCACCTTGTCGTCGCCGCCCTCTTCGTCCTCCATGTGGTAGAGCGCCACGGCGCGGCACTTGATCTCGCAGCCCGGGAACACCGAGTTCGGGATCATCACGAGCGCGTCGAGCGGGTCGCCGTCCTCGCCCAGGGTGTCCTCGATGTAGCCGTAGTCATCCGGGTAGCCCATCGCGGTGAAGAGGGTGCGGTCGAGCTTGATGCGGCCGGTCTCCTCGTCCATCTCATACTTGTTCTTCGACCCGCGCGGGATCTCGACGAGGACGTTGAATGTCTCTGCCATGTTTGCTCCTTAATAAGGATTGATTATTCGCCCTCTAGCTTAGCGCATATCCATGCCGAATCATAAAGAAAAACTGGTAAAAACGCGGAAACCGGTCCCCGTGCAACACGGGCAATCCGGCTTCCACTTCCTTGCCTCCTCGGAGGTAGGCGATAGTCCCATTATAGATACTTTTGTGGATTTTTCTACTTTATCAAGTGACATTATGAATTAAATGATGCTGGTAGTGGGTAGTCTGATGACGTTTTGCGGGTGAAAAAGTGACCTGTCTGCACTTCCTACCGCTCCGAGTATCTGATCGGGAATCCAAAGTCTGGCATCTTGCGACCCTGGCATCAGGTCATAGCGCAAAACTCTGAAAAATCCTCGCGATCTGAGTCCCTGAATGAATGTGATTTCGGCATTGTTTTGTTGTTTGGTGCGACCTTCCATAAAGACTTGAGCGACTGAGTAATCTTGTTCAAGAACGGGAAGTAAGTGTTCGAGACACCTTCTGCGGGCACGTTCGGGCCGGGTGATGCCAGAAGTAAATTCGACTGAAGCGACGATATGCACCAGATTCAAACCATCAATGAATGCGATTGATTTTCTTCGTTCTGGCAGGGTCATATCATGCCAGTGAGCTTTGGTTCGTTTTACAAGATGTTCTTTGATGAAGAATGTTCTGATTGTTTTTTCATCAAGGCCGCAAAGGCTTGCACCGATAAGATATCGAGACGATGTAGACCCGTGCTCCTTGACGATGCTCTCGTCGCACCAAGCTAGCGGATTTATAGCCATAATTTTATGCAACGGTGAGGATATAGGCGGGGCGATTGGCGGGGTCGAGCGTGAGTTTGTTGTTGCTCGTCCAGATGAAGTCGCCGCCTCCGAGTTCGTCGTGGACGGTGAAAGATTTGTCCCGTGGCAGGCCGAGCAATGCGGGGTCGAAATTGACCTCCGAGGTGTGGGCGGCCTGGCAATCGAGATTCACCACGACGATGACGGTGTCGTCCGTTTTGGATTCGTTGAGGTCGGCCGGCGTGTGGCGCGCGAAGGCGACGACGTTCGGGTCGCTGGTCCAGAGCATCACCAGGTCGTGGTAGCTACGGCAGCTCGGGTGCTCGCGGCGGATGTGGTTGAGCTGGGTGAGCAGATCGGCGATGCCATAGCGCTCGGCCTGGCTCCAATCGCGCACCTTGATCTCGTATTTCTCGTTGTCTGCCTGTTCCTCGTGGCCCTCCTGCTGCCGGTTCTCCACCAGCTCATAGCCGTTGTAGATGCCCCACGAGGGTGAGCCCATCGCGGCCAGCACGGCGCGCACCTTATGGCCTTCCGCACCGTTGTCGCGCAGGTAATCGGTGAGGATGTCGGGTGTGGTGGGCCAGAACGTGTTGTGCTGGTAATAGGCCTTGTCGCCGTTGGTGGTCTGCAGGTATTCGGTGAGCTCGTCCTTGGTGTTGCGCCAGGGGAAGTAGCAGTGCGATTGCGTGAATCCGGCCAGGCTCAGCGCCTGCATGATGGCCGGGCGGGTGAACGCCTCCGCCAGAAAGAGCGTCTCGGGGTGCCGGGTCTGCACGGCTTTGATGACGTCCTGCCAGAAACGCACCGGCTTCGTGTGGGGGTTGTCGATGCGGAACATCGTGACGCCCTCGTTGATCCAGAGGTCCATGACTCGCTCGGTCTCGCGCTCGATGCCGGGCATGTCGATGTTGAAATCGATGGGATAGATGTCTTGGTATTTCTTCGGCGGGTTCTCCGCGAAGGCGATGGTGCCGTCGGGCTTGTGACGGAACCAATCCGGATGCTCGCGCACCCACGGGTGGTCGGGCGAGCATTGCAACGCGAAGTCCAACGCGACCTCGAGGCCGAGCTTGTGGGCATGGTCGCAGAACGTCTTGAAGTCGTCCATGTCTCCAAGCAATGGGTCGACGGTGTCGTGTCCGCCGGCTTTAGCGCCGATGCCGAATGGTGAGCCCGGGTCGTCGGGCCCGGCCACCAGCGCGTTGTCGCGGCCCTTGCGGTTGGTCACGCCGATGGGAAAGATGGGCGGCACATACACCACGTCGAATCCCTCGGCGGCCGCGCGGTCGAGTCCGCTCAAGGCGGTGGTGAGGGTGCCCTGCGTGATTCTGCCGGTCGCCGGATCGCGTTTCGCGCCTTCGGAACGCGGGAAGAACTGGTACCACGCGGTGAAACTCGACTTCGGCCGTTCGACGCGGAATCGCAGCGGGTCACTCGACGTGAGCCCGTCGCGCAGCGGGTGCTCCAGATGCAGCGCCTCAATGGCTGGATTGTCCGCGGCTTTCAGGCGCTCGCCAGCGTCGATATCCGCGTCGCCAAGCGTTCGCGAGACGTTGAGCAAAGTCGATTTTTCGGCGTCATCGAGCTTGGCGTCCTTCGTCCGCGCCCAGCGTGCGAAGAGTGCCGAGCCCGTGGTGAGGATGTTGTCGACGTCGTCACCGACTTCAACCTTGATACGCGCGTCGGCGAGCCACGAGGCGTAGATGTCCTCCCAGCCCTCAAGCGCCACCGTCCATTCGCCGAGCTGTTCGGCGACCTCGGCGAACTCAGGTTCCCAAGGCCTCACGTTGCTGGCCTCACCGGCGGCCAGGTCCACGGTCCACAAGTCAAGCCCGGGATTGACATAAGCCATCGCCTTGACTCGACGCACTTTCCCATCCGGCCCGTGCAGCACCGCCGTGGCTCTCGTCCTGCTGCGGCCCTCGATGAAGATCTGCGCGCTTACCTTGAACACTTCGCCCAGCTCGACGCGTGCCGGGAACGTCCCGCATTCCTCATTCGGCGTCGCGGAGAGGATGACGATGCGGCCGAACTGGTCGGGCTTGGTGATGGGGAAACTGGGCGTGGCTGGTTCTTCGATGGCCTTCGTTGTGTTCATCTGTGCCTCCGCTCGGTAGTGTTTCCAAGTGCCGAACCGCCTTGCCCGGCCCGGCATCGTGTCTTCATTGTAGGGGAGCGTGATGGTCGTTTTCGTCAATCTTCTGGACATACGCGAAATTTGTGGATAACTTCGGAGGGATTTTTTGAAAAGTCGATAACTCTGTGGATAAATTCGGTGTGAAGGTCTTCAAAACGGCGAAATGTGGATAAGTGAAACGGAGTTATCCACAACACGCCGGAGACCCCGACCGTTCGACCACAGTACCTGAAATTCCTTCGCTAGGCATCCGAAAAGGGCCATCCTGTTGTCTACCCGCTCGAAATCGGGAGGGAGGAACGGAAAGGATGCAGCGATGAAAGTATGGAAGAGACGCCTGACCGCCGTGCTCGGCGCGATGGCGATGATAGCGACAAGCGTGGCCGTTGGTGTGGCGGGCGTGGGCACGGCGCAGGCAGACACGCTTGAATGGACGGGCAGGGACACCTATCTGAGTTATCGGTTCGACGGGAGCCCGATGCGCATCGGGGTGCTCAACAAGGACTCCCAAGGACGAAAATATTATTGCATCGAGGCGGGCGCGCCGGCCAATCACGACATCAACAACATCGTCGCTTTCCCCGACAGCGTCAAAGCGCGACGCCTCTCTTGGCTCATGGGGCGCTACAGCGATTCGGACCAGCGCACGCAGGCGGCCATCGGCGTGCTCGCCCACGACTATTTGGACCACAATCTCGGGGTTTGGGGCCAGCATAAGGACATCATCATGGGGCAGTACCCCGACCTGGCGGGTCGCGTCAACGAGCTGTGGGACGAGGCCGGCAGGAACACCCCGGGCGGGGCCGACATCGGCCAGTCCTATCTTCAGGGCATCAGAAAAGGGTCCGTCAACGTCGCGATTGAGGATGACTCGGGCCTGCCCATCGCGGGCGTCACCTTCCATGTGCGGCTCAACGGGCCCGCCGTCTTCGACAACGGCAGCGACGAGGTGAGCGGAGTCTCCGCCTCGCAGCCCGTGACGTTGGGCTGGAAGGCGACCGACAAAGGCGACGTGACCGCCTCCGTCACCTACGACCGCAAGACGCTCGACATGATCTACAGCGGTCAGGATTACGCCCGAATCGGCAACGACGTGCGTACCGACGCCGGGTCGATCGAGTTCAAGGTACGCAAGGATTTCAAGCCGGATATCTTGAGCTCCGTCGCCGCCAAGGTGGTCAACGACGGGCAGCCGGTCTCCGACGACCTGACCTCCACGCTCATTGGTGACGACAACTACTGGGTGCCCGATATGAAGCTGACGGCTTCGGGCTGGTATTTCGCGGGCTTGCGTCCTGACGAGCTTCGCGGAGAGGTGACGGCGGCCCAAGGCTCGAATGCCTCCGACACCTTCCTCAACTGTCTCGCCGCCAGCGGCCACGAGCCCACGGCTTACGGACAGGCCGAGTTCACGGGGCCCGGGCAGACGGTGAGGGCCACGGCCACCACCACTGCCGGCGGATCGCAGCAGTATCGCGCCCCGGCGGGAGGTTTCGGCACTTGGGTGTGGGCCTTCGAACGCGACAAGCAGAGCGAGGAGGCCAAGGAGTATCTCAAAGGCGACTCGGTCTCATCCTTCTTGGAACCCAACGAGACCAATTCCAACAGGTTCAGGATCGAGGTGCAGTCCAGCGTCACCGAGCATTCGGCCAGCATCGGCTCCGAACTGAGCGACACCATCACCGTCTCCGGCTTTCCCGAGGACCACGGGAGCTTCCAAGGCAACCAGAACTATGGGTTCAGGCCTGACCAGCCCTTGGCGCAGGTGGACGTCTGGTGGGCCGGCAGCGCCGATGGCCAGCAGGATGACGCGCAATACCGGCCGCAGGGCAAGGCCGCTCCGGCTCCGGACGCCAATCACCGTCTCGTCGGCACATGGGATTTCCCTGCGAAGAACGGCACGATTCGCGTGGGCGGCGGGGTTCTGGACGCCCATGGCGCCCCGGTCAACATCGTGGCGCAGGATCATGGATGGTATGTGTTCGTCTGGCGCTTCGGCGGCGATGACCGGGTGAAGCCCGCCGCCAGCGACTACGACGACGCTTGGGAGCGCACCCGCGTCGAGGGCTTCTCGCCGCAGGAATTGCCGATGATCACCACCCATGTCGACAAGAGCGCGGTTAACGTCGGCGACACCTTCCATGACGTCGCTAGGGTCACCGGCGATCTGCCCGTCGGCTCCTACGTGGAGTTCACGGCCTACGAACCGGTGTCCAAGGGAGCCCCGGCCGGCAGTGGCCGCAAGATCATGGACGCCAGGCGCGTCAGCGTGCCCTCGAGGCACTCGGGCTCCGAGGTCTCAAGTCCGGACGTGCAGGTCGATAAGCCCGGTGAGGTCTATTGGCAAGCCGCTGTGGTCTCGCCACAAGGTGATGTGCTCACGGCCCACGAGGTCGGCGTGCGTGAGGAGACGGTCACCGTCAGCGATGGTCCCGGGCCGCAATCGGAGAGTCTGGCGCATACCGGAGCCACGGTGCTGGTCTTTGCGGGCATCGGGCTTGGGGCGCTTGCGGTGGGTGCGATCATGGTGTTCGCCATTCGCCGCCGCAGTGGCTGCTAGGCGACGGTTGTTGGATGCCGGCTGTTGCCTGCTGGATGCGGTCGTCTCGGATGGTGGTGACGCCATGCGGGGCGCCGCGTCCAGCGGACGTCCAGAAAACTTTCCTGAAGATTTGCGCAATTCACTAGACGCCGTACGGCTTGGCTCCAGCGGCTCTCCAATCTCGTGTTGTGCAATATGAACCAGACGGAACCCGGTTATGGCCGTGAATCCCAGCGGCCAAAGGGTTTCGGCGCTTGCGGGGTTTCTGTTTCCCGTGACGAAATGGTTTTGCACAAGACAAAAAGAACACGTATATAAAGGAGCCGAACATGGCCAACACATCACCGTCGAATCCCGAGGATTTGCAACCGACCAAGGAATACCAGGCCGCCGACCAAGAGACCATTGCCGTCGATTCCGCCGCGGTTTGGCAGGAGGGGCAGGCGGCCGCCGGCGCGCCCACGAATCAGCCGTATAGCGGGCAGCCGTACGGAAACCCGCAAGGAGGAAGTCGGCGGTATGCGGGTCAACCATATGCCAGCGAGCAATTTGCGGGACAGCAATATGGGAATGATGGCGGCTCTTCCGCTGACACGACTGGTGGTTCGTCGAAGGACGGCGATTTCCAGCTCGGGGGTTATGTTCCTCCAGTCGACATATCGGCGAAGAACCATGGCCGGGCTAAATTCTGGGCCATCACCGCGGTGATAGCTCTGGTCTGCGGTCTGGCCGGCGGTGCCATCAGCGGTTTCGGGGCTGCAAGCATGGCCACCCCGAGCCACCACAACGAGCGTTCGCAGACTTCCGGCCGCGCTGGCGAGGGCATGGGCGAGCCGATGGGCGGCGAGGGCATGCCTGGTTCTGGTAGCCAGCCGGGCGGATCGGGTTCGCGCAAGTCTGGCGGCTCGCAATCGCAGCGTGGTGGCAACGATTCCCAGTCTGGCGGTTCCGACTCCCAGTCAGGTGGCGATGCCCAAGGCCTTGATTCGCAAGGCGGTTCGGGCTCCGGCTCGGGCAACTCCGATGGCTCCTCGAACGGAAACTCATCGTCCAGCTCGTCGAGTTCATCCACCAGAGCTGGCGTTGGCACAAGCCTGGATTCGATCTAACCGATTGTCGTTCCGGGTCGTTTCCGATATCGCATCGGCCGACCTGGACGACGATGTGGAAGGCCAATGTTCCATTCTGTGGAATGTTGGCCTTCCACTTTCATTTTGGCTTGATTCCAAGCTTCTTGGGCGATTTGCCATCCAGCGAACGTCCAGCGTACGTTGCGGATACTGGTGAAAACCTCTTGGCCTGGCCCAACCATATGCCGAGTGTGTTTCAAGTCCCGCCACCTTTACTGGCACTATGACATCACTGCAACAGCCCGAGGCGGCTTATCCCTCAACTCTTCATCTTCATCCGGCGGCCGAGCCTGATTCCGATTCAAGGTATTCGGCTGAATTCGGCGCCACGTACCAATCCGGTGTCAAATCCGAATCTGGGCTGAAACCCATAACAGAACTTGGCCCCCAAGTTGAAGCTGGACGTATGGGGAAATCCCAATCCGCACAACGCCTCAACGTGATTGCCGACCGTGTCGGACGTCCCCATGAGGTCGACGCGGATATCGTCATTCCGGTCTACAACGAGAGCGAACAGCTCGCGGATTCGGTGCGGACCTTGATGGATTATCTCGAGCGCAGTGCACGGGAACGGCGAGATGGCGCGGGCTACACGTGGAACATCGTGATCGCCGACAACGCCAGCACCGACGGCACCTGGCCAATCGCGGTCTATCTGGCGCGGCAATACCCACAACGTGTTCGGGCCATAAGAATCGCCGCCAAAGGCCGTGGCCGCGCGCTGAAACTGGCGTGGGGCGAGTCCCGGGCGAGCGTCCGAGCCTACATGGACGTCGACCTTTCCACCGACATCCGCTGCGCCGACGTGCTGATTCACTCGATTCTCGACGGTCCGGCCGAGGTCGCGACCGGCTGCCGTCTGCTTGATGAGTCGCAGGTCGACCGTTCACCGAAGCGTGAGTTCATCTCGCGTTGCTATAACGTCCTGCTGCGTGCTACCCTCGGTGCCGATTTCCAAGACGCGCAGTGCGGTTTCAAAGCCATCAGCGCCTCGGCCGCGAGATTCCTGCTTCCGCGAATCCAAGACGACGAGTGGTTCTTCGACACCGAACTGCTCACGCTCGCCCAAGCCTACGGTCTGCCCACCTATATTTTCCCGGTGCGCTGGGTGGAGGACGCCGGCACCACCGTCGACATCCCCGATACCGCGCGCAAGGACATCGAGGGCATGATGCGCATGCGCCACGTTCTCGGCTCGCTTGAGGAGCGTCGTCTGGTCGATGATGCGAAACGACATGACGCGCTCGCGGATCAAGTTACTAAGGCCGGCAAATCTTCGGCTCTCTTCCCTCGTTCGTGTCGCATCCCTGTGGCGCGGCATACGTGGATTTCGCCCCAGGGCGCGCGTCATCTCGCCGTTCAGCGCTGACGCCAGCCCATATTTTAATCGTTTTTTCAATCACACGCGTAATCACGTTCCCAATCACACCTACTTATTAAGGACTCCAAATGAACGATTCAACCGACAAACGGGGGAGCGGCGGCCAGCCCGGCGCTGATTCACCTCGTGTTGGCAGCGACGCCGGTAATAGCTCAGTCGCCGGGAATGCTGCCACCGGAGCAGCAGCCACTGCCGACGCCTCGAATCCAACCAACCCGTTCACCCGCATGCGCACCGCGTTCAAAGGTGTGCCCGGCGGCCGGTTCATCTCGGCCGACGCTTCGCGTACCGTCCGCCATTCCATCGCCCGCAAACGCACGACGATCGACTGGCTGGCCTTCGCCCTGATGATGGCCGGCGCCGTGGCGATCATGTTCGTCAACCTCACCGCCAACGGCTACGCCAACGAGTTCTACGCGGCCGCCGCCCAAGCCGGATCGAAAAACTGGGAGGCGTTCCTGTGGGGCTCGTCCGACGCGGCCAACTCCATCACTGTCGACAAGCCGCCGGCCGCGCTCTGGCTGATGGCGCTCTCCGTCCGACTCTTGGGACTGAGTTCGTTCGCCATCCTGCTGCCAGAAGCGCTGTGCGGTGTGCTGAGCGTCTGGCTGCTATACGTCTCCGTGCGCAGGTATTGGGGTAATTGGGCCGGCATCATCGCCGGTTCCACTCTGGCCCTGACGCCCGTCGCCGCGCTGATGTTCCGCTTCGACAACCCCGACGCGCTGCTTGTGCTCCTGATGATCGCCGCCTCGGCCTCCGTGCTGAGGGCGCTGGAATACGACCCGGCACGCAAGGCCAACCGCAAGCGCACCCTATGGCTGGCGCTCGCGGGCGTGTGCATCGGTTTCGGCTTCCTCACCAAGCAGATGCAGGTCTTCCTCGTGCTGCCGGGCTTCGCGCTTGCCATCCTCATTGCCTCGCCGACCAAGTTCTGGCGCCGCGTGGCCGACAGCCTCGTGGCGCTCGCGGCGATGGTCGTCAGCGCCGGCTGGTGGGTATTGCTCACCGTCATCGTGCCTTCCGGGTCGCGCCCGTATATCGGCGGCTCACAGAACGATTCGTTCCTTGAGCTGACGTTCGGATACAACGGTTTCGGCAGATTGACCGGCAATGAGACAGGTTCGGTCGTACCCGGCGGTGGCGGCGGAGGCAAGGCCTCCAAGGCCTTGGGCAATGCTTATAGCGCCATGACCGGCGGTATGGCGGGCGGGCCCGGTGGCGGCCAGACCGGCGGCGGCCAAGGCGGCGGAATGTGGGGCCAAACCGGCATCACCCGCCTCTTCGACGGCGTCTATGGCACCCAGATCGCATGGCTCGCGCCCATCGCGTTCGCCGGTGTGGTCATCGGCCTCGCGGTCTCGCTGCGTGTGCGCCGCACCGATATGCGCCGCGCCGGCGTGATGGTGTGGGGTGGCTGGCTTGTGGTCACGTGGCTGACTTTCAGCTTCATGGGTGGCATCTTCCATCAGTATTACACCGTCGCGCTCGCGCCCGCCGTGGCCGTGATGGTCGCCGTCGCCGTGCGCACGTTGTGGGAGCACCGGCGCATGTTGTGGTCACGCGTGGTCGCCACGCTGCTGGTGCTCGGCAACACGTTGTGGGCTGCCGAGCTGCTCTCGCGCTCGACTTGGCTGCCGTGGCTTCGGGTTGCCGTGCTGGTAGTCGGCGGTTTTGCGACGATCGCGTTGCTGATTACGGTCATCGCCGCTTTGCCGATTCGTTCGCTGCGCGCGATGCGTTCGGGCAATGGTGGCAAGGCTGTGCGCAACATTGGCTTGGTTGGCATCGTCCTGGCGACGGTCGCGCTTTACGCCGGCCCGGTTGCGTGGACGGGTTACACGGTCGCGACCGGTCATCACGGTTCGATCGTCACCGCCGGTCCGGAGGTCACAGGTTCCATGGGTGGTGGCCCCGGTGGCGGTCATGGCGGTCAGGGTAGCCCCGGTGGAGCCGCTGGCATGGGCGGTCCCGGCGGTCAAGGTGATGGCCAGACCGGTCAGGGTAGTCGTGGTAATCAAGGCGCCCAAGGCGGTCCCGGCGCCGGATTCGGAGGTGCCAATAACCAAGGCAATCAGAGCAACCAAAACGGCCAAACGAACAGCTCCAACGGTTCCCGCAACAATGGAGGTAGCGCTGGTGGTCCGAGTAATTCCGGTAATTCTCGAAGCGCCAACGGTGCGAATAACGCTGCGAACGGTTCCAACAGTTCCGCTAACGGCTCAGCTAGCGCCTCCAACGGTTCCAACAGTTCCAACAGTTCCGCGAACGGTAACGGTTTATCTTCGAGGTCCTTTGACACCCCGAACGCCACTGGCGCAGACAATTCCAGTGACTCAGGCGCTAGCGGCTTCGGTGCTAAGGACTCTGGCAAGTCCGAAAAGTCCGACGGCGCATCCTCCGGCATGCCCGGCGCAAGCAATAGCTCCAAAAACGGTTCGAGGAGCGGCCAAAACCGCATGAGTCATGGTGGCGTTATGGGGCATGGTGGCGGCTTGACCGGCGGCGACGGCTCAAGTTCGGTCGGCAGCAAGTTGAAAAAGCTGTTGATGAAGGACGCGGGCAAGTACACCTGGGTCGCGGCCGCGACGGGTTCGCAGTCGGCCTCCGGCTACCAGCTCGCCACGCAGCAGCCGGTCATGCCGATCGGCGGCTTCAATGGCTCCGACCCGAGCCCCACGCTCGCGCAGTTCAAGCGCTACGTCAAGGAGGGCAAGATCCACTACTACATCGGCGGCGAGATGGGCGGCGGCATGGATGGCAGCCAGATGGGCGGCTCCAACGCCTCCAGCCAGATCGCCACCTGGGTCAAGTCAAACTTCAAGTCCCAAACCGTAGACGGCGTCACCCTCTACGACCTCACTTCTCCGAAAGCCACTGAGTAGCGGACCAGGCGCGGTACCGTCCCAGCAGACCAGTTGCATTTGCGACGCAAACCAAGCCATCTGCGTCACAAATGCAATATAACGGTTACGAAGGTTGCGATTGTGACGCCAAACCGACCATTTGCGTCACACCTGCAATAAGAAGACAATGCAGATTGCAATCGTGACGCCAAATCAACCGCTTGCGTCACATTTGCGACCAAACAAAGACAAGATTGCAATCGTGACGCCAAATCAACCGCTTGCGTCAATTTGGGGTTATAGGCCAGAATATTTGGTTTATAACCGGGGTTTGGCCAAGCGGCAGTGAGTGTTTCGTGCCGTTCTTTTTTCGTTCCTGAAAGTTAGGGTGACGCCGGGCCGATTCCTCTGGCGATAGCGTAGATTTAAGCGTACCTTGGCGTTGCCGAAAAATGATGAAGCCCGGAAATCGTTGAGATTCCGGGCTTTTGGTAGCGGGGGCAGGATTTGAACCTGTGACCTCTGGGTTATGAGCCCAGCGAGCTACCGAGCTGCTCCACCCCGCGACGGCTGTTTCAAACAGCAATATTCAACAATACGAGAAATGGCGAGAATGTCAAACTTCGGCGCGTTTTCAGCTCAGAGACGAGCAGTTTCAGCGAGTTTGTCCATTTTCCGAGGGCATTTGTAGTTACGTGAGGGTGGCAAGCCATATCCTGACTTTTTCTGACTTCCAACGGCATTCGCAATCTGGCGATGCATCCAACTTTCCGCAGCTTGCAGCACGCATTTCGCCGTCGACACCATATATCGATATCAAACGTAATCACGAAACCGGCATTCAAAACAATCCCAACCCAAAGAAACCAGCGTCGACCCGCCGTCGCAAAACGCCATGCGAAAAGCCCAGACCAAGAGCATAATGGAGCTATGCCTATCAGGATTCCCAGTGGTTTGCCAGCCCGCGCCATACTCGATTCGGAGCGGATTTTCGCGCTCGAGCGCCCCGACGCCGAGGAGCAGCAGATCCGCCCGCTGCGCTTGGTCATCCTCAACCTCATGCCCAAGAAAATCGAGACCGAGACCCAGCTGCTGCGCCTGATCTCGAAGTCGCCGCTCCAGGTGGAAATCGATTTCATGAAGACCTCCACCCACGAATCCACCCACGTCAGCGCCGACCATCTGCTCAAGTTCTACGAGAACCTCGACGCCTTCGCCGACAACTATTACGACGGCCTCGTGGTCACCGGCGCCCCTGTGGAGCAAATGGATTTCGAGCAGGTGGATTATTGGGATGAGCTCACATCGATTTTCGACTGGGCGCAATCCCACGTGTTCTCCACGATGTACCTGTGCTGGGGCGCGATGGCCGGCCTCTATCACCGCTACGGCGTGCGCAAGGTCGACTACGACCAGAAGATCTTCGGCGTCTTCCCACAATTCCTGCAGGACGAATACTGCTTCATCACAAACGGCTTCGACGAGATCTCGCTGCAGCCTCACTCCCGCCTCGCCGGCGTCAACGAAAGCGACGTCGCCCAAAACCCCGACCTGCAGGTGCTCACCTGGGGCCCGGAATCCGGCCCCGGCCTCATCGCGGCGCGTGATTTCTCGGAGGTCTTCGCGCTGGGTCACTGGGAGTATGGCAAATACACGTTGCGCGACGAGTACGAGCGCGACATGGTCAAAGGCCTGAAAAACGTGCCGTTCCCGAAGAACTATTTCCCGCACGACGATCCTAAACTCGAGCCGCTTTTCTCGTGGCGTGCGCATGCGAACCTCTTGTGGCGCAACTGGCTCAACTGGGTCTACCAGACCACGCCCTATGACCTTTCCGAGGTGCCGCACCTTCGCGCGCAGAAGCGCCTAGGCACCGACCGCGCCATCCGTCACGAGCCTGGCTCCCCGAGAGAAGACGGTTTCAAACCGGTGGAGCGCGACGGGTACGGGTTGATCAGGCGTTGATTGGTCGAGCAATCGTTGATCAATCGTTGGTCAATCGTCGGCCAAGCGTTGTTTAGGCGTTGACCAAGCGGTGGGCAATCGTTGGACAGGCGCTGAGCAAGGCATTGTGCAAGCGTTTATTGTGATTTCGCCCAAACTGGCTTTCGTAAATTAGGCAGCCAGCAATTATATGTCTCAATCACAGTCCGCAGTAGGGTTCCCGCAGACAAAACCGAGGTAAGAAACGCCGAAGGAACCATTACAATACAAGGAATTTCACACCTGCATGACCAAGTTGACGTAAAATCATCTCCGGCTGTACGAAAGTCGGCCATGCAGGGGATAAACAAGTGATAAACAACGGTGGGGCAAGATCTCGAGTCTTGTTTTACTTGAGGATTTGACGTCGAGATACGGGCGTCATTCTCCTTGAGACGTCGCACAATTTTTCCTGCGCATGGCTTAAACTGGTAGGTCTGTAGTGAGTCAGGAGGCGCACATGATGGAAACGGTCGGCACGAGTCTGTTGCTGGCGTCCGGGTCAGGTCCCGAGATCCCAACCGTCAACGACTTCCTGCCTCCTGAGATCCTCTTCCAAGGCACGCCATTCGCCATCAACCGCATCATTCTCATCCGGTTGGTCGCCACGGTCGTGCTGCTGCTGGTCCTGGGCATCACCGCCGCGCGCGCCAAGCTCATCCCCGGCCGCTGGCAGGGCCTCATCGAGTACGGCATCGATTTCGTGCGCAACAACGTCGTCTACGAGACGATGGGCGAGCTTCGTGGCCGCCGTTACGTGCCGATGATCGCCACCCTCTTCTTCACCATCTTCGTCTTCAACCTCTTCGGCATCATCCCGGGCGCCAACATGGCCGCCACGGCCACGGTCACCATGCCGCTGGTCTTCGCCATCTGGGTGCTCGTGCAGTATTGGGTCGCCGCCTGCCGTGAGAAGGGCTTCTTCCGCTACATCCGCGACGAATGCTTCACCCCGGGTGTGCCGTGGCCCATCTACATCCTGCTGGCCCCGATTCAGCTGCTCGAGCTGCTGGTCATCCGTCCGGCCTCGCTGACCATTCGACTTTTCGCCAACATGATCTCCGGCCATTTGGTCCTGGCGACCTGCCTGGCGTTCGCGCAGTACTGGATGATCGACGCGGCCAACAAGTTCGTCGGCATCCCGGTGGGCGGCCTCTGGTTCGTCGGTGGTTTCGTGATGACCCTCTTCGAGGCGTTCATCGCCTTCCTGCAGGCCTACGTGTTCGCGATTCTCGCCACGGTCTATATCAACCTGAGCTATCCGGACGAGTGAGGCGAGCAACACAACGCCTTCGTCCCAAATCAAAATTTGAGAAAAACACAGATTTTTAACGTGAATCCATCCCGTTAGAAAGGAAAACAAATGGACATCATCACCCTCGCAGAGGTTGCAGGCAACCTGAGCGTCATCGGTTACGGTCTCGCCACCATCGGACCAGGCATCGGCCTCGGCATCCTCTTCGGCAAGGCCATGGAATCCACGGCCCGCCAGCCTGAGATGAGCGGCAAGATCCAGACGATCATGTTCATCGGCCTGGCTCTCGTCGAGCTGCTCGGTCTGCTCGGCTTCGTGGCGCTGCTCATCAAGTAGTCCAAGACTTGGCAGAACCACAAACAGCAACAAAACGTGAAAGGAGGACTTCATGATGACACTTGCGGACGGCGGCATTCAACTGTTCATTCCCAAGGTCTACGACATTGTGTGGTCCCTGATCATTCTCGTTATCGTCGCGCTGTTCTTCTACAAGTTCTTCATGCCCAAGTTCAATGCGATCTTCGATGAGCGTGCCGAGAAGATCGAGGGCAACATCTCCAAGGCCAAGAAGGCCAAGGACGATGCGGACGCGGCCAAGAAGAAATATGAGGACCAGCTCAACCAGGCCCGCGTCGACGCGTCGAAGATAACCGACGACGCGCGCAACGAGGCCACGAAGATCATCTCCGACGCGCACACCCGCGCCGACTCGGAGGCCGCCCAGATCGCCGCCAACGCGCAGCGTTCCATCGCCTCGCAGCAGCAGCAGGCCATGGTGAGCCTCAAGGGGCAGGTGGGCACTTTGGCCACCGCCCTCGCGGGCAAGATCCTCGGCACCAAGCTGCAGGATGGCGACGTGCAGAAGGGCATGCTCGACCAGATGATCGACGGGCTCGACAAGACGAGCGAGAACAAGTAACGCCGCGGTTGGGCAACCGGCTGTGCGCGGCGAACGGATTGAATGGAAGTGAGGTGAACAATGCGAGGAGAGGCATCATTGAGCGCGGACCGCGAGTCTCGTGACTCGCTGGCCCCCAAGCTCAAGGGCGCTGGCGCCGACGCCTGGCGCATCGGGGAGGATTTGTTTGTGGTTACCAACCTCCTGGACCACGATGTGCAGGTGGAGCGTTCGCTCACGGATCCATCCAGGCCGTCGGCCGACAAGGTGGCGTTGATCAAGGCCATCGTCGGCTCCAAGGCGCACCCGGTCACCGTTGAGATTCTGGCTGATCTGGTCTCCCGCAGGTGGAGCAAGGTGGGCGATATCGCCAACGCCACCGAGGATTTCGGCGTGGACGCGATGATGTATTACGCGGATTGCACCGACGCCACGCTTGAGGTCTCCATCCAGCTCGCCGAGATCCATTCGGCCATGCTGAAGATGTCCGTGCTGCGTTCGGAGCTTTCCGACCAATACACTCCCGCCCAGGCCCGCGTCGATCTGTTGCGCAAGGCCCTCACCGGTTCGAAGCTCAACAAGGTGACCATGCGCTTGGCGGAGCACGCGGCGGCCAATCCCCGTCGGCGTCGCTTCCTGCAGACCGTGCAGTGGCTCGTCGGCAAGTTCTCGCGGCATATGGGCCAGTCGATGGTCACCGTCACCACGGCCACCCCGCTCAACGACACCCAGGTGGAGAAGCTCGCCAGGCATTACACCAAGCAGGTGGGCCGCCCGGTCCACATCAATTCCGTGGTCGATCCCGCGGTGCTTGGCGGCATGCGCGTGCAGGTGGGCGACGACGTTACCGACAACACGGTGGCCGCACAGCTTGAGCAGCTTCATCGCACGGTCAAGGCGCAGGTGTGAGGCCAGGGCGTGACGAATCGAACAAGACTTACCAGTCAATCAATAATCAATAAGGAGTGATCATGGCAGAACTTACCATTGATCCCACCGCGGTGCGAAAGGCCCTCGACGAGTTCGTCGAGTCGTATCAGCCCAGCGACACCCCCACCCAAGAGGTGGGCTATGTCGCCACGGCTGGCGATGGCATCGCACACGTGACGGGACTGCCTGGTTGCATGGCCAACGAGCTGCTGACGTTTGAGGACGGCACCCTCGGCCTGGCTTTCAACCTTGATCCCCGTGAAATCGGCGTGGTGATCCTCGGCGACTTCGCAGGCATCGAGGAGGGCCAGGAGGTACGGCGCACCGGTGAGGTGCTCTCCGTGCCGGTGGGTGACGGCTATCTCGGACGCACGGTGGACCCGCTGGGCAAGCCAATCGACGGCCTCGGCGAGATCAAGAGCGAGGGCCGCAGAATTCTTGAGGCGCAGGCGCCCGACGTGATGCATCGTCAGCCCGTCGTCGAGCCTCTTTCAACAGGCCTGAAGGCCATCGACGCGATGACGCCGATCGGCCGCGGCCAGCGCCAGCTCATCATCGGCGACCGCCAGACCGGCAAGACCGCCATCGCGATCGACGCGATCCTCAACCAGAAGAGCAACTGGGAGAGCGGCGACCCGAAGAAGCAGGTGCGCTGCATTTACGTCGCGGTCGGCCAGAAGGGTTCCACCATCGCCTCCGTGCGCCAGAGCCTCGAGGAGGCCGGTGCGATGGAGTACACGACGATCGTGGCCAGCCCGGCGTCCGATTCCGCTGGCTTCAAGTACATCGCCCCCTACACCGGCTCGGCCATCGGCCAGCACTGGATGTACAACGGCAAGCACGTCCTCATCGTCTTCGACGACCTGTCGAAGCAGGCCGAGGCCTACCGTTCGATCTCCCTGCTGCTGCGTCGCCCGCCGGGGCGTGAGGCCTACCCGGGTGATGTGTTCTACCTGCACTCCCGTCTGCTCGAGCGCTGCGCCAAGCTCTCCGATGACCTTGGTGGCGGCTCCATGACCGGTCTGCCGATCGTCGAGACGAAGGCGAACGACGTGTCCGCCTACATCCCCACGAACGTCATCTCCATCACCGACGGCCAGATCTTCCTGCAGTCAGACCTGTTCAACGCCAACCAGCGCCCCGCAGTGGACGTTGGCATCTCGGTCTCCCGCGTCGGTGGCGCGGCCCAGACCAAGGCGCTGAAGAAGGTCTCCGGCACTCTGAAGATCTCCCTGGCCCAGTACCGCTCGCTGCAGTCCTTCGCGATGTTCGCCTCCGATCTGGATGCGGCGTCCAAGGCTCAGCTGACCCGTGGCGCCAGGCTCACCGAGCTGTTGAAGCAGCCGCAGTTCTCTCCTTATTCGATGGAGCAAGAGGTTGTCTCCGTCTGGGCGGGCACCCACGGCAAGCTTGACGACCTCGAGATCGCCGACGTCCTGCCCTTCGAAAAGGGCCTGCTCGACTATGTCGACCACAACACCGACATCCTCAAGACCATCCGCGACACCGGCAACTTCACCGACGAGACCGAAAAGGCTCTCGATGATGCCGTCGAGGAGTTCCGCAAGACCTACGTCACCAAGGCCGGCAAGCCACTGGTGGCCAAGAAGAGCGATCCGGAATTCACGCCCGCGAAGGTCGAGCAGGAAAAGATCGTGGCGGGAGATAAGTGACGCATGGCTTCGCAACTCGCATTAAAATCACGAATCAATTCCACGACGTCGTTGGGGAAGATCTTCAACGCGCAGGAGATGATCGCGTCTTCGCACATCGCCAAGGCACGCACTGTGGCTTTGAATGCGAAGCCCTACAGTGACGCGATTTCGGATGCGGTGCAGGCGTTGGCCGCCCACACGGACATCGATCACCCCATCGTTCGCAAGAAGGAAAGCAACCCACGTGTCGCGGTCCTGGCCCTGACGGCCGACCGTGGCATGGCCGGCGCCTACACCTCTTCGATCATCAGGGAGACCGAGTCGCTGCTCGACCGCCTCGACGGGGCCGGCAAGAAGCCCGAGCTCTACGTCTACGGCCGTCGCGGCGTCTCCTATTACAAGTACCGGAACCGTGACATCTCCGAGACTTGGGAAGGCGACAGCGACCACCCCGGTGTGCGTATCGCCGAGGAGATCGCCGACCGCCTCCTGGCCGACTACATGAAGCCGGCGAGCGAGGGCGGCGTCTCCGAGCTCTACATCGTGTTCACCGAATTCGTGAACATGGTGGTGCAGAAGGTGCGCGTGCTGCGCATGCTGCCGGTCCAGGTCGTCAGGACCGGGACCGCCGAGAGCGTGGTGGCCGACGATGACGCCTCCGACGCCAAGCCGAAGTCGGGCGACAAGGACGGCGAGACCTCGCCGCTCTACGCCTTCGAGCCGAGCCTCGACCAGGTGTTGGACGCGATTCTGCCGAAGTACGTGCAGTCGCGCATCCATGAATGCCTGCTGACCTCGGCCGCCTCGGAGACCGCGAGCCGGCAGAACGCCATGCACACGGCGACCGACAACGCCAACAACCTGATCGACGACCTGACCCGCCAGCTCAACGCTTCTCGCCAGGCTTCGATCACACAGGAACTTACTGAGATTATCAGCAGCGCAGACGCGCTGAACAAAGAGGAAGAGTAGGAACGCATATGGCTGAAAACGAGTCAACAGCTCAGTCCACAGCGGCTTCCGAAAAGCCGACGATCGATCCGAGCGCCGGGCGCATCACACGCGTCCAGGGCTCCGTCATCGACGTCGAGTTTCCGGCTGGCCACCTGCCCGACATCTACAATGCCCTGAAAGTCAAGATCGGCAACGAAGGCGACACCGAAGGCGAGACCGTCAAGGAGATCACCCTTGAGGTCGAGCAGCATCTCGGCGACTCCACCGTCCGCTGCGTCGCGTTGAAGCCAACCGACGGCCTGGTCCGTGGCGAGAGCGTTCAGGACACGGGCGGCCCCATCGAGGTGCCGGTCGGCGACGTGACCAAGGGCCATGTCTTCGATGTCACGGGCAACATCCTGAACAAGAAGCCCGACGAGACGATCAAGGTCAAGGAGCGTTGGTCTATCCACCGCAATCCTCCGGCCTTCGACCAGCTCGAGAGCCGCACCAAGATGTTCGAGACGGGCATCAAGGTCATCGATCTGCTCACCCCGTACGTCGAGGGCGGCAAGATTGGCCTCTTCGGCGGCGCGGGCGTTGGCAAGACCGTGCTGATCCAGGAGATGATCCAGCGCGTGGCGCAGAACCACGGCGGCGTCTCCGTGTTCGCCGGCGTTGGCGAGCGTACCCGTGAGGGCAACGACCTGATCGGCGAGATGGACGACGCGGGCGTTCTGGAGAAGACTGCGTTGGTCTTCGGCCAGATGGATGAGCCCCCGGGGACCCGTCTGCGCGTGCCGCTCACGGCCCTGACGATGGCCGAGTACTTCCGCGACGTGCAGAACCAGGACGTGCTGCTCTTCATCGACAACATCTTCCGCTTCACGCAGGCCGGCTCAGAGGTCTCCACGCTGCTCGGGCGTATGCCTTCCGCAGTGGGCTACCAGCCGAACCTGGCCGATGAGATGGGCTCCCTGCAGGAGCGCATCACCTCGACCCGTGGCCACTCGATCACCTCGCTCCAGGCCATCTACGTGCCTGCCGACGATTACACCGATCCGGCCCCGGCCACCACGTTCGCCCATTTGGACGCGACCACCGAGCTCGCTCGTGACATCGCCTCCAAGGGCATCTACCCGGCCGTCGACCCGCTGTCGTCCACCTCGCGAATCCTCGATCCGCGCTACGTGGGCCAGGAGCACTACGACACCGCGAACCGCGTCAAGGCGATTCTGCAGCGCAACAAGGAGCTCCAGGACATCATCGCCCTGATCGGCATCGACGAGCTCGGCGAAGAGGACAAGACCACCGTCAACCGCGCGCGCAAGATCCAGCAGTTCCTGGGTCAGAACTTCTACGTGGCGAAGAAGTTCACCGGCCTGGAGGGCTCGTACGTGCCCGCCGACGAGACCGTTGAGGCCTTCAAGCGCATCTGCGACGGCGTCTATGACGAGGTGCCGGAGCAGGCGTTCTCGGGCATCGGCGGCATCGACGACCTCGAGCACAAGTGGCATGACATGCAGAAGGAATACGGTGCGTGATGGCAGGGTCACAGTCTTCCATGCAGGTGAACATCGTCGCGGCCGACCGTCCCTTGTGGAGTGGTGCGGCCAGGTCCGTCACCATCCCCGCGAGCGAGGGTGGCATGGGCATTCTGCCTGACCATGAGCCGATTCTGACGGTCATCAAGGAGGGCACGGTCTCCGCGGTCGACACCGACGGCAACCGTCACTCGTTTGATGTCTCCGACGGTTTCATCTCCTTCGACTCCAACAGGCTCACCGTCGCGGTCGAGCGTGGCGAGGAGCCCAAGGCGAAGGCCGAGTCGGTGGTGTGACGTCCACGCGGTCACCGCATCGATGATGATCTGACGTCATTGTCTTTATGACGGAGCGGGGCAGCCGGTACAATCCGGTTGCCCCGCTCCGTTTTTATATTCTGGCTTTTTATTCTGGTTTCCCGCTTGGGTGAATAATTGACTTGATTTCTCGGCCAAACCTAGCGCAATGATGCCATTATGGTCGGTTGGTGACATATATTCTCGGTTCGCGCTAGTCTAACGTAGGCGAAGAAATGATCGACTTCGCCGTGCCGGTCGTGTTGATTTTGGTAGGCTGGTTTCGTCCGATTAAGGACAAAGAACACAAAGGAGAGATATGCCCAAGAAGATTATTCTGGATTCCGATCCAGGGCATGATGACGCGGTGGCCATTCTGTTGGCCGTCGGCAATCCGAAGATCGACCTGCTGGGCGTCACCACCGTTGGTGGCAACCAGAGCCTCGACAAGGTGACGTACAACGCCCGGGCCATGCTCGAGGCCGCCCACGCCACCGATATCCCGGTGCACGCCGGATGCGACCGCCCGCTGGTGCAGCCTCTGGACACCGCCGCGTCGATCCACGGCGAGACCGGCCTCGACGGCGTCGAGCTGCCCAAGCCCACGCGCCCGCTCGACAAGGGCCACGCCGTCAATTGGATCATCGACACGATCATGAGCAACGAGCCCGGCACCATCACACTGGTTCCCACCGGCCCGCTGACCAACATCGCCATGGCGGCCCGCATGGAACCGCGCATCGTCGAGCGTGTCAAGGAAGTCGTGCTCATGGGCGGCGGCTACCACGTCGGCAACTGGAGCGCCGTCGCGGAGTTCAACATCAAGGTCGACCCCGAGGCCGCGCATGTGGTCTTCAACGAGCCTTGGCCCGTCACCATGGTCGGCCTCGACCTCACCCACCAGGCGCTGTGCACCCCCGCGGTGCAGAAGCGCATCGAGGGCCTGGGCACCGACCTGTCGTCCATCGTCTGCGGCCTGATGAACTTCTTCCGCAAGTCCTATCAGGACAACCAGGACTTCGTCGATCCGCCGGTGCACGATCCCTGCACCGTCGCCTACCTGATCGACCCCGACATCGTCAAGACCCGTCGTTGCCCGGTGGACATCGAGCTGCGCGGCGAGCTGACCCAGGGCATGACCGTGGCCGATCTGCGTGGCCCCGAGCCGAGCGCCGAGGAGTGCCACACGCAAGTGGCCGTCAAGCTGGACTTCGAAGGCTTCTGGAATCTGATTATTGACGCGATCAAGAGGATTGGTTGAGATATGAGTGAACAACAAACAAGCGGGTCCGCCCAGAACAAGACCCTCGACAAGGGCGGCAAGTCGATCGTCGCGTTGATGGTCGCGTTGATGGCGGCGATTTTCGCCTTCCAGCTCAACGCCTCCATGCTTTCGCCGGCGTTGACGACGATGCAGTACGAGCTGAACACCACCAGCGCGCAGATCGGCCTGACCCAGACGGTGTTCTTCACCTCGTGCGCGGTCTTCTCGCTCTTCCTGCCCCGTCTGGGCGATCTGGTCGGGCGCAAGAAAGTGCTGCTCGGCATCCTCGTGCTCACCGCCGTGGGCTGCCTTGTCTCGGCCATCGCGCCGAATGTCGTCGTGCTGATGATCGGCAGGATCATCCAGGGCGTCGCCGGCCCCGTCGTGCCGATGACCCTGATCATGCTGCACAACCAGGTCACCGAGGACGAGCGCTACGCCAGGCTCATGTCGATCCTGACCGCCGTCAACGGCGGCATCGGTGGCGTCGACGCGATTCTGGGCGGCTGGCTCGCCGGCACCTTCGGCTTCCGCTCCGTCTTCCTGGTCATGGTCGCCGTGGCGGTCATCGCTATCGTCCTGGTCATCTTCTTCGCCCAGGAGAGCCACGCGGAGGAGACCCCGCGCATGGACTGGGTCGGCGTCTTCTTCCTGTGCGTCGCCTTCGTGGCGGCCTACCTGGCCATCAACGAGATCGAGAAGCTCGCCGAGGCCAACTGGACCATGGTCGCCATCGGCATCGTCATCGCGGTCGTGTTCTTCGTGGTCTTCTGGAACGTGGAGAAGAAGAGCCACGCCCCGATGGTCACCACCAAGTATCTGAAGCAGCGTAGGACCTGGGGTCTGCTGCTCACCACGCTGACGATGATGACCGCCATCTTCGCCGTCATGAACGGCGTCGTGCCCGCCATGGCGCAGGATGCCAAGGTCGGCGTCGGCCTGAGCGCGAACGTCGTCTCCTTCGCCACCCTGACGCCTTACGCGCTGGTCGGCCTCGTCTTCGGCCCGGTCGCCGGTGTGCTGGCCTCCAAGTTCGGCTACCACAAGGTGCTGCGCGCCGGCATGCTGGTCAGCGCGCTCGGTGTGCTCCTGGGCATCTACACCGCCTTCCAGCCAAGCATCTGGGCCCTCGTGCTCACCTCGCTGGTGCTGGGCGTCTCGTACGCGGGCACCGTCAACATCATGCTCAACGGCCTGGGCGTCGTGCTCTCGCCGGCCGACAACACCGGTTACCTGCCTGGCCTGAACGCCGGCGGGTTCAACCTCGGCGCTGGCCTGAGCTACGTGGTGCTCTATGCGGTCATGAACGCCTTCACCACCTCGCAGGGCCCGCGTGCCGGATACGCCATCAGCTTGGTCGTTTCCGTCGTGATGGTGCTCGTGGCCTTCGCGTTCTCCTTCTTGATCCCTCACGAGGGTGAAGAGAAGTAGTCGCTGGCGATTGCCGCACATTATCTGGCAGCGGCCGGTTAGTCGATTCGTTCGGCGGCCGGCCGCTGTTTTTGTGTTTTTGGTGGTATATAAGCGGTATTTGGCTGGTGTGGATTAGTCTATGGTTCGTTGCGCTATACACATTGCCGAATTGCCACACTATATATATGGTGCTATTTATACTATTTCAATTGTTTTGTCCTATATATAAGGACTATATCGTCGCGTTCGCCCAGAGGCTCGGGTAGAGTGGGGCCGTGCGAATTATTGTTGCTGATTGCTCCGCCATCTATTCCGGAAGGCTCAACGCCTCATTGCCGATGGCCAAGCGAGTGCTGCTGATCAAGGCCGACAACAGCCTGCTGATTTTCTCCGAACTGGGCTCCTACAAGCCCCTCAACTGGATGGCCGCTCCTTGCACCATTAAAGAAGTGACGCCGGAAGCCAACGCGGAGGCCGGTTCCGGTGCCGACGCTGGTGCCGGTTCCGAGACCGAAGAGGTTGTGGAAGACGTTGCTGAGACTATCGAAGACGTCGCCAACGATGCTTCCGAAAGCGTTTCCGAGGAAACTGCTGAAGATGTCGTAGAAGAGGACGTCGCGGAGGCGGCCCCGGAGAAGGTGTTCCGCGTCGCCGCGCAGAAGTCCAACGACATCCTCGAGGTGACCATCCAGCACATCTATTCCGACGAGACCTACGACCTGGGCGAGGACCCGGGCCTGGTCAAGGACGGTGTCGAGGACCACCTGCAGCACTACCTGGCCCAGCAGATCGGCCGCATCGGCGAGGGCGCGAAGCTCGTCCGCCGTGAATACCCCACGCCCATCGGCCCGGTGGACATCATGGCCATCGATGGCAACGGGCAGCATGTCGCCATCGAGATCAAGCGCCACGGCGGCATCGACGGCGTCGAACAGCTCACGCGCTATTGCAAGCTGCTCAACAAGGACCCGCTCATCGCACCGGTGCGAGGCATGTTCGCCGCGCAGACCATCACCCCGCAGGCCCGCGTGCTTGCCCAGGAGCGCGGTTTCGAATGCCTCATCCTCGACTACGACGAGATGAAGGGCACCGACGACGACAGTCTGCGCCTCTTCTGATTGAGTTTGTCGGCCGTTTTGCTCGGCATAGCCGACTGAACAGATACGCCCATAAACAGCCCATAAACCAGTGATGCCCCGGACCACAAGGCCTGGGGCATCACCCATTCATACTCTCAGCGCATCGTTTTACGCGCTTTCAGCATTTCGCCACGCTCACTGCTCGGACTGCTGCGGGCCGTAATCGTAGACCAGATCGACCACAAAGTAGAGCGTGGAGTTGGCCGGTATGCCCTTCTGCGCCTTGTCGCCGTAGCCAAGTTCCGGCGGGATGACCAGCAGCATCTGCGAACCGACGGTCTGGCCGGAGAGGCCCTGGGTCCAGCCCTTGACGACCTGCTGGAGCGAAAGCTGCGTGGGGGCGCCCTTGTCCCACGAGGAGTCGAACTTCGAGGCCTTGCCGTCCTTGTCCATCACCCAGCCGGTGTATTGCACATCGACCGTGTCGGTCTCGGCCACCTGCTTGCCCTTGCCGCGGATGAGGGTCTGCGCCACGAGGTTGCCGTCGGGCTTGTAGCCGTTGAAATCGATGGAGGGCGCGCCGTCGGAGGCGAGCGTGACCTTGGGCAGGTTGGCCGGCACGTCGGTCACCTTCTCGCCGGTGGCCCTGGTCACGGCCTTGGAACGCGAGACGATGGTGAGCGCCATGATGTATGAGGTGCTTGACTTGTTGCCGTCGTTGACGCCGAAGGCCACGGTCGAGTCGATCTTCTGCCCCTTCAGTACGTTGTAGTACATGTCGTTGAGGCTCTTCTTGTTCATCACGATGGAGCAGTCCGGGGTGTTCTTCTCCCAGGTGCTCATCATCTCGCCGCCGTCCTTGGCGTTGATCGAGACCGCCTGCACACACACGCGGTCGCCGTCCTGGATCTGCGCGCCGTCGCCCTTCTGCAGCACCGCGTAGGAGTTGTTGACCACCTGCATGGGGGTGTGGAACGAGATCTTCGGCTTCTTGCCGAGCTTGCCCGAGGCGGTGACGCCGGCCATCTGGGGGTCGTTGGAGTTCGTCGAGGACGAGTCGCTTGACGACCCGCAGGCTGCCAGGCCCACCGACAGGGCCAACGCGCAGAACGCCGCGAACGCCCGCGCCAGGGATTTAGAATGTGTTACAGTCTTGAGATTGTGCATGGTAATCAACTTTAGCCTTTAACCATGATTTAGGCCGTGGTTGTTATGCATATGAATGGATATATAGGCCCGGATTCCAATGATAGGCATAGCTGAAATTCAGAAATCTATCAGCCTCGCCTTGTAGAATCGGAAAAGTTATGACTTCAATGCACAATGAACATCAAAAGGCGAACGCCAAGCCGACGCGGCGTGCTCGCGTCATGCGCGGTATCGTGGCGCCGATTCTCGGGCTGCTGGCCGTCGTGTTCGTTGTCCTGGGCGCGCTCAACGCCACCATCTGGAAACCCGATCCCGAGGTCGCCGCCTCCCAGCAGATCAGCGGCACCCGCTATATCGTCACCGACCCGGGGGTGCTGAACCTCGTCGACACCTCCGTGGACCTCAAGGTGAGTGTGGGTGGCGCCGCGCAGAAGTCGAAGGTGTGCGTGGCCCTGGCCTCCTCGAAGGACGCCACCGGTTGGGTGGCCGGCCATAGCTATACGAGGGTGACGGGCCTGAGCAATTGGTCCACGCTTTCCAGCAAGGTCGACGGCGCATCCAAGGAGAACGCGGGCAAAGCCTCCGATGGCGATGTGGCGTTCAAGGATTCCGATATGTGGCGCAAGGTCCAGTGTGGCACGGGCGAGGCCAGCATCGAGCTGCAGAACGTCGCGGCCGGAGATGTGGCCATCATCGATTTGGCGGGTGGCCAGGCCCAAGCGGACGCGCAGGCCGCCGGGTCTTCGAAGGATTCCGCTAAGAGCGCCGATGTGGCGAAAGCTCCCGTGACGTTGCGTATGCACTGGGTGCGCCAGCATGCTCCTAATTATGCGTTGCGCTTCTTCATCGTCGCGGCGGTATTGGTGCTTGCGGCCGTGCTTGCCGCCTCCGTGTTCGCCATGGAGCCTGAGCGGATCAGGAAGATGGTTGGCAAACATACGCCGAAGCGAGCGGCCAAGGATATTGAGGCCAAAGCCATCAGCGAGGAAGTGACCATCAGCGAGGCGATGACCGGCAGCTTCCAGGCGTTGAAGACCAGCCTGGAGCACAGCAGCCACAAGCATGCCCCCGCGCACACCGCCAACCACATCGCCAGCTCGCACGGTGCGGACGATGCCGGGGCCGCCGATCAGGGTGAGGGTGGCGTTCCTTCCTCGCCCAGCATCATCGACCCGATGCGGCGCAATATGGTGGCGAACGTCCAGGCGCAGAGCGCGGCCGACATCGGTTATGATCCGAACGCTTATGATCCGAACGCAGAGACCAGCGTGATTGACATGGACGAGATGAACAAGGCCTTGAATGGTGGGCTTGGGAAGCCTGGGGACCTCGGTGATCTCGGAGATCTTGGCAACCATAACAAGAGCTCGTCTGCCGATACCGATATCAATACCAATCTTGGCGACAAGTCGGCCGCGGCCGGGGCTGACGACAAGGCGTCCAAGCTGTTTGGCGACAACGGCATGGCGTATAGCGTTCCCTCGCTTTCGCTGGGGGCCTTGGCCGGGCAGACCGAAACGGAGCCCGATGACGCCGAACCTGATATGGGGGCCGCCGAAAACGTTGTGTCCACGAGTGACAGCCAGCCGGACGATGTGGCGAATGTTGCCGAGACCGTTGCCGTCACGCCTGCCGCACCTGCCACACCCTCCACGCCTGCCGATGAGTTGCAGGCCTATTTCCAGCGTCTCGCCGCCGAAGAATCCGGCAATGATTCGGACGGCGACGCTAATAACGATAATAATGAAAACAGCACAGGCAACGACGGAGGTGAGGCGTGAGGATGACTAGGATTTCAACGAAAATAGCCGCCGCGGGACTCGCCATCGTGGCGCTCTTCGGCATGTCCGGCTGCCAGGGGAGCGTCCCCCATCCCAAGAGCCAGTCCTCTTCGGCCGCGCAATCTCCCGACATGACCGAGGCGCAGGAAAAGAAGGTGCGCGGCGACATGCTCGACGTGCTGGACGCCGCCGACAAGGCCAAGAGCCCGGACGAGCTTTCGGCGCGTCTTTCAGGCCCGGCGCTTGAGGTGCGCACCAGCGAGCTGCAGATCGCCAAGGCCACCGGCAACCTCGACCCGAAGGCCACGATTCCGCGCGACATCGCGCAGACCGTCATCCCCACGCAATCCGGCTGGCCGCGTTCCGTCTTCTCGATCACGACCACGACCAAGGACCAGCAGTCCAAGCGCCTGATGGTGATGAACCAGGACAGCGCCCGCAGCAACTACAAGCTCTGGGGTGTCGTGCGTCTCTTCCAGGGCGCGAAACTGCCGAAGTTCGCCATTCCCAGCATCGGCGCCGATATGGGCTCCTCCGACGACTCTGGGCTCGCCGCCAAGCCGCAAGACACGGTGAGCGAATACGCCGATTTGCTGCAGAAGGGCAAGCAGAGCAAGTACGCCTCGAAGTTCGCCGACGATTACTTCCGCCAAGACCTCGACAAGCTTTCGCAGACCGTCGCGGAGGGCATGGAGCGCAACAAAGGCACCCAGACCCAGACCTTCACACCTGTCAAGGGGCAGGTCGCGGTGATGCGTTCCAGCGATGGCGGCGATTTGGTGGTCGCGCAGATCAACTCCGAGTGGACCCGTGCCGCCGGTGAGGGGCGCGAGTCGCAGCCCGCCTCCGACGCCGAGCGTGCGCTGTTCGGCCAGGGCAAGGCCACCAGCACCATGAAGGTGACGTATGTCAACGTGGTCGCTTTCTACGTGCCGCCAGCCCAATCCGGCGAGAAGATCACGGCCGTGGGCGCCGAACGCCAGCCGATCAAGGTCGAAGCCGTCTAGCTTAAGCCCCCGCTCATTGCAGATGTGACGCAAATATGCTGTTTACGGTCACAATCGCAATGTTCGTTACCGTTTGGTTGTAGATGTGACGCAAACAGTCGGTTTACCGTCACAATTGCAATCTGCATGGCCTTCTCGTTGCAAATGTGACGCAAATGGTCAGTTTGGCGTCGTAATCGCAACCTTCATGACCGTTTGGTTGCAAATGTGACGCTTACAGGCTGATTACCGTCGCAATCGCAACCTTTTCGTTGTCGCTGGCTTGCAAATGTGACGCAAAGGGTTCGATTTGTGTCACAAATGCAACGTAAGTTATCGTTTAGTTTCCGTCAAGATTGCAACCACTGTCATCATTTGGTTGCGGATGCGACGCCTGTAGCCGGTTTACCGTCGCAACCGCAACCTTCGTGGCCTTCTCGTTGCAGATGTGACGCGAATATGCTTATTACCGTCATGATTGCAATCTGCATGGTCTTCTTATTGCAGGTGTGACGCAAACACGCCGATTATCGTCGCAATCGCAACCTTCGTGACCGTTTGGCTGCAGATGTGACGCGGATGGCTTGGTTTGCGTCGCAAATGCAACGAGTTTGCTGGGACGATACCGTGCCTGGTCCGCCATAAGATGAAGTGCTCGCTGGCGGGTGGGGGCGCAGGTAAGTTGGGAATTATCGTTTGAGCATGCGATAGAGGCATGCACGAAGAAAGAGGCATGATGGCAGAGAACAAGCCGCAGGCGAATCCGGGTATCTCATTGGCGGGCGCGGTCGATCTGAGCGCGTTGAAGCACCAGGTCAAGGCCGAGCCGGGGCAGGCAGGTGGCGCGCCGGCCGCTGGTGGTTACGTCATCGACGTCACCGAGGCGACGTTCCAGGCCGTGTTGCAGACTTCGGCCACCTATCCGGTCTTGCTGTTGCTCTGGATTCCCACCGACGACAGGCTTTTCCCAATGGCGCGCGAGTTGGCCGAGGCGGTCAACGGGCTCAAGGGCAAGATGCAGCTCGCCCGCATCGACATCAACGAGGCGCCCGAGATCGCGCAGGCGTTGCAGATCAAGGGCGCTCCGGCGCTGTTTGCGCTGATCGGCGGGCGGCCGATGCCGATTCTGCAAGGGTTGCCGGGCGATGAGGAGATGAAGCAGATCGTCGACGAGCTCCTGCCGCAGATCGTGCAGTTGGCGCAGCAGTCGGGTGTGACCGGCGAAGCGCCGTATTCCGGCGATCCCGACGCGGATGGTGCTGGTGACGGTGACGCCGCCGCTTCCGCCGTGCCTCCAGAGCATCAGGAGGCCCACCAGCTCGCCGCCAATGGTGACTACGCCGGTGCCGCCGAGGCCTACGCCAAGGTGCTTGAGGCGAATCCCAACGACACGTTGGCCGCCCGCGAGCGTTCGAAAGCGCTGCTGCTGGGCCGTTCCGACGATGTGGACGTGCGTGACGCGCGCAAGGCCGCCGCCGACAAGCCCGATGACGTGGAGGCGCAGCTCACCGTCGCCGATGTCGACATGATTGGCGGGCAGATCGACGACGCCTTCTCGCGCCTGCTGGATTACCTGGCGGCTGGCCATAAGGCCGACATCGAGCCGGTTCGCAAGCGTCTGCTTGAGTACTTCACCATCCCCGAGCCCGATGACCCGCGCCTCAAGTCCGCCCGTCGTCGCCTCTCCACGCTGATGTACTGAGGCTTCGCGCCGCCGCAGAGCTAACTCTTCTTCGACTTTTCGACGGCATATTTCGGGCAGAATCCACGTGATTCCTATCCAAAATATGCCGTTACTGCTTACCAACAGCTGAAATTGGACGGAATCTGGCAATATTATGTCCGATATCTGCCGTTGCTTATTTTCGACGGCACAAATCGCCCGATAATCTGCTGATTCATGTCCATAATTCGTCGTCATTCGTTGACGGTAGAAAGACGGATGTGATTCGGCTTGATTTCGTCCGTTTTCCGTCGGATTCAAGTGACGGCATGATTCGAGCAAAATCTGATATGAATGCATCTGTTTTCTGTCGTCACGCAGCAGGTATCAGTTTCCGAATATCTCGGATAGTGAGGAAAGAACGGTCCCGATTCGCCCGTTTTACTCGTGGCGGTTATGGCCGTAAATCTGCTCGAAATGGGGACCGGTCTGCGCCAGCTCTCGCTCGAAGTCGGCGCTCCAAGTGCTGAAGGGACGCCCGGCGAGCCCGTCGTTGGAGAAGCGCGCCTGATCGGTGATCTCAGTGACGCAGAAGTCGGGGATGACGAGGTTGGTCACCGGCCGCGAGCGTTTGGCTTCGGCGATGACCAGCGGTGCGTTCGCGCCGCCGAAGACGTCGATGTCCCAGCCGTCCTCGCCGATCCATGCGGCGAAGCGGTTCTTGATGATGATTTCGCCGCCGCGCTTGATCAGTTCCGCGGCGATGTTGGCGTCGATGGGCCGCGATGCCTCGTAGCGCGTGCCGCCCACGGACGGACCCTTGATGGCCACGGAGGCCTCGGTGAAGTCGTCGCGGTGCTGGTCGAGCACTTCGTGCGCGTCGGTGTCGGCGTCCATGGCGATGTGGGTCTTCCGGCTCACCAGCCGCACGCGCAGCGCGTAGTTGTCGGCGTGAACGTAGTAGCTCTGCACGATCAGAGTCGGCGTGTCGTCATAGACGTCGGGCATTTCGTGGCAGAAGAACCGCCGGTCGAATTCGAAGTCGTTCGTTTCAGGGGACATACATCAAGTTTAGACCGGACCACGCACACCCAACAGGGCGGTTACCAAAAGATACCGTACTGTTTCCAAGCGTCGCCTTTTGAAACCCCCTGTTTGGGTGTGCGTCGCGAAGTCACATGGCCGTGTAAACTGAACACTGTTGTTTGGGTCCGTAGCTCAGCTGGATAGAGCGTTTGCCTCCGGAGCAAAAGGTCGTGGGTTCGAATCCCATCGGGCCCACAAAATCAGCGATGCGGCTGTGTCTATTAAAACCTATTCAACGGTAGAGTATTGTGGTTTTCATGGTTGACTATGGTGCTGGCAACGTCGATACCGCGACGTTGAATGTCCCGGAATCGGTGAACGCGAAACGTGATTGGCTGGGCGCGCTCAAGGCCGTCGCCGCCGTCACGGGCTACGAGGTGTCCGACCAGGGCGGTGTGGTCGAGTGTTCGCCTTCATCCCTGTCTTTGTCCTCTGTAGTCTTGCCCACGACACCGGCCAACGCAGCGCCGCGGACGAAGCCAAGGCATCCAAACGGTGGCGGCCAGTCCGCATCGGCTCCCGCGACCTATCGACTTGTCTCTCACGGACGGCGTGGCGAATGGACGATAATCCGCCTCGACGGCCATAAAAGCACCGAGTTGGCGAGTTTCGACAAGCCACAGAGCGCGGTGCTCTTTCTCGCGCTGGAAATGAAGAACCCGCAGCTCACCCGTCCGGAAGTGGTGAGAAACGTCGCGTCCTGCGACATCCCGGAATGGAGGGTTCCCCAAGCGCTCGCCGATTGCGTCGGCGAGGACAATTTCGCCTGCGGGCCGCCCAAAAGCTCGGGCCGGAACGTCGGTCTCGCGCAATCCCAGGGAAAATGGTTCGTCTACTACTACCGCGAAAAATACAATCTGTACCATGTCGGCTTTTACCAGACGTATCCCGAAGCCCTGCAGGCTATGGCGGACATGGCGTGGTCGCTGCGTTGCGCCGAGGAATACGCCTGGGAGCTTGGTGTCGGTGGAGGGCGCGACGTCCAGCAGGCGATTGACATGTTTCTGACCGGTCAGCCGCAATGTTCGCCCTACGACCCGGAGAACCGCATAAAGATAGAGGTGCCCACTTACGGATACCGGTATGAGGGCGACGGCGCGGGCCCGGATGATGGTACAGGCCCGCATGACGGTCACGATGCCGACAGAAAAGGCGATGAGCTGCATTTCAGCGATGAGACCGAAGACGGTTTGTTCATCACGGAACCCGGCGATCGATATCGCCCTGACCGCCGGTTGCTGCATACGTTTGCCATGATGAGCGTGGTCGCCACCGCGATAACCATTGCCGCCGCGGTGGTCTGCATGGTGTGGCTGTCGCCTTCGGAGTTGCCCGGTTGCCTTATTTTGCTGGCGCAGGGCGCGCTGCTGCTGGCCAATACAGTAGCCATGTTCAAGTGCGTGAGGCGACTGTCTGCGGCGAATTATCGTTTGCTGCGGGTGCTGTCTTGGGTGTTGTTGGGCTCGGTGGTGCTGTTCGTCGCCGTCGGCGTGATTCTGGGCGTGACGGTCCATCTTGAGATCGATCTGGAGCCGATCATCGGTGTGGTGTTCATGCTCCTGCTCTGGGATTGGGGCCCTGGTGTCGTCACTGGCAAATACAAGGAATGGAACATGGCGGCGATGGTGTAAGGCTTCGGTGGTCTAGTCCAACTGTGTCTGGTTTGTTTTTCTGGTGACAGTGCGTTCCATGTGGCGAATTTCCGGCCGGTTCGATGGCGCGGCGTGGTATGGGCGTTTTGGTGTCGAATACTGGACGGCTGCGTGTGCCGGGTCGTTAATTGGTTATGAGATATAGTATTATAAGGCCTATGAATCCAGAAGCCTTAAGTGAACTTATTTCGAAAACCGCCCATGAGCTGGTAGACGCAGGTGCCGCCGGCCAATTGACCGCGGACATGATCCCGTCCGTCGACAAGCTCAACGTCATGCGACCCAAGGACCGTGCCCATGGCGACTGGGCCTCCAACATCGCCATGCAGCTGGCGAAGAAGGCCGGCATGAAGCCGCGTGATTTCGCGCAGGCCTTCGCCGACAAGCTCGCGGGCGCCGATGGCATCGCCTCCGTCGAGGTCGCCGGGCCTGGCTTCATCAACATCACCCTTGACTCCGCCTCGGCCGCCGCCGTGGTCGACACCGTCCTCGAGCAGGGTGCGAAATACGGCACCAACGACCACCTCGGTGGCAAGGTGCTCAACCTCGAGTTCGTCTCCGCCAACCCCACCGGCCCGCTGCACATCGGCGGCGTGCGCTGGGCCGCGATCGGCGACGCGCTGGGCCGCGTGCTTGAGGCCAACGGCGCCAAGGTCATTCGTGAGTATTACTTCAACGACCACGGTTCGCAGATCGACCGCTTCGCCAAGTCGCTGGTTGCCGCCGCCCACAACGAGCCGACGCCTTCCGACGGCTACAAGGGCAAGTACATCGACGAGATCGCCCAGCGTGTGATCGACGAGGCCAAGGCCGACGGCGTCGACGTGTTGTCGCTTCCGCGCGAGAGCGCCGGCGTCGACGAGAACGGCGAGTCGCTCGGCGAGGGCGATTCCGAGCAGCGCGAGGAGTTCCGTTCGCGCGGTGTCTCCATGATGTTCACCGAGATTCAGGATTCGCTGGTCAACTTCCGTGTCCACTTCGACGTGTGGTTCCACGAGAACAGCCTCTACCAGAACGGCGCCATCGAGAAGTACATCGACAAGCTGCGCCAGCAGGGCGACATCTACGAGAAGGATGGCGCCACCTGGTTCGCCTCCACCAAGCATGGTGACGACAAGGACCGCGTCATCATCAAGTCCAACGGCGAATACACCTACTTCGTGGCGGATATCGCCTACTACTACAACAAGCGTCATCGTGACGGCGACCCCTCCATTCCGGCGGATGTCGCCATCTACATGCTCGGCGCCGACCACCACGGCTACATCGGCCGTCTGATGGCCGTGTGCGACGCGTTCGGCGACACCCCGGGCGTCAACATGCAGATTCTCATCGGCCAGATGGTCAACGTGATGAAGGATGGCAAGGCCGTGCGTATGTCGAAGCGCGCCGGCAACGTCGTGACCATCGAGGACCTGGTCGACGCGGTCGGCGTGGACGCCGCGCGTTATTCGCTCGCCCGCACCGACTACAACACCAGCATCGATGTGGACTTGGGCCTCCTGGCCTCCCACACCAACGAGAACCCGGTGTACTACGTGCAGTACGCGCACGCCCGCAGCTGCAACGTCGACCGCAACGCGGCCGCCGCCAAGATCGACGCCGCCAACGCCGACATGTCGTTGCTCGACACCGAGGTGGACGGCGAGGTCATCGCCTCGCTGGCCCAGTGGCCCGCGATTGTCGCCGAATCGGCCGACCTGCGTGCCCCGCACAAGGTCGCGCACTATCTTGAGGCCCTCGCTGGCTCGTACCACAAGTGGTACAACGTCGAGCGCGTGGTGCCCATGGCCCTCACCGACGCCGAGGAAGCCAAGGGCGAGGCCGAGCGTGAGGCCCTGCGCATCGCCAAGAACCCGGAACCGGCCCGCGCCGCCGCGCGTCTCAAGCTTAACGACGCCGTGCAGCAGGTCATCGCCTCCGGCCTCGACATGCTGGGCGTCACCGCTCCCGACAAGATGTGAGAGCGAAATCTGTAGCAAATAGCGAATAGTAAATCGGTCGCGTCTTTCATTATGAAATGACGTGGCCGATTTTTTATGCGTCAGATAGCCTGAATACGTAGGGATTAAACGAGAGAAGAGAAGCAGGGAAACATGGTAGACGAAAGCATCAGGTTCACGGACGACAAATGTTTCACACAGGATCAGGCCGAGCGTCTTTTCCTTTCCGTCGGCTGGGTTTCCGCAAAATATCCCGAACAACTGTATAAGGCCCTGATGGGTTCCTCGACGGTCTTTTCCGCGTGGGACGGCGACCGGCTTGTCGGGTTGGCGCGTGTGCTGGACGACACCTCGATGATGGCTTATATGCATTACGTCTTGGTCGACCCCGAATATCAGGGGCGGGGAATCGCCGGTCATATGGTCGAGATGGTCAAGCGGCGTTATGCCGATTACTTCTACATCGAGGTCATGCCCGAAGAAAGCAAGAACGCGTCATTCTACGAGCAGCATGGGTTCAAGATCATGCAGGATGGCGTCGCCATGCAGATTTGCAAGGGTTGAATTTCCGCAGTCGGTTTGCGCGATATGTTGCGCTTTCGGGCAGGTTTTGCCCGACGTCCATAAGCAAACCGTCAAATTGAGATGGTTTCGGCGTTTTCATATCGATTCGCTATCGTTGAATGCAGCTTAACAATACCGTGAGGGACGATAAAGGGGACGGAATATATGGGTATCACTTCGATTTGGCCGGAGGCGACGGCCTTCAACGACAAGGGCGAACTGACGTTCCATGGGCACAGCGCGTCCTCGTTGCTGGGCGAGTTCGGCTCGCCGCTCTACCTGATCGATACCGATGAGGTGCGTGCGCGCGCGAAACGCTTTGTCCGTTCCGCGGCCGACGCCTTCAACACCAACACCACCCACGTGAGCTTCGCAGGCAAGGCGTTCCTCTCCAAGGAGGTCGTGCGCATCGTCACCGAAGCAGGCATGTCAATCGACACCTGCTCGATGGGCGAGATTCGCATCGCGCTCGCCGCCGGGGTGCCGGGGCGCAGGCTGGTGCTGCACGGCAACAACAAGTCCGACGAGGAGATCGAGCTGGCCATCCGCGAGGGATTCGCCAAGATCGTGGTCGACTCGCCCGATGAGCCAGAGCGTATAGCAGCCATCGCGCATCGTCTCGGCAAGCGCGCCAAGGTGATGGTCCGCGTCACCTCCGGCATCCACGCCGGCGGCCACGAATACATCTCCACGGCGCACGAGGACCAGAAATTCGGCGTGCCGCTGCTCCCTGCGGGCGTAAGGCCGGGAATCCTTGATATTCTGGGCAAGCTCGGCAATGCCGATACCAATGGCGATTCCGTGGACGCGTCTTCCGCTTCAGCAGAGACTTCGGACGAATCTAAACTTGATTACTCCGTCAAATATCCCTATGACATCAGCCATGTCAAGGTTTCCGATGAGGAACGTGAACTGGCCGAGGCCATGAACGCCGTGGCGGACGGGCCGGCGCTCGCGGTGCTCAAAGACATCTATCATCGTCAGGAAGACCTGGAGCTGGTCGGCATC
This sequence comes from Bifidobacterium sp. ESL0790, assembly GCF_029395435.1. Lineage (NCBI taxonomy): Bacteria > Bacillati > Actinomycetota > Actinomycetes > Bifidobacteriales > Bifidobacteriaceae > Bifidobacterium > Bifidobacterium sp. ESL0790. The sequence continues at coordinate 1,962,243 of NZ_CP113915.1, read as the reverse complement.
CACTCGCATATCGGCTCGCAGATCCATGACGCCAACTCCTTCATCGAGGCCGCGCGGCGCATGATGCTCCTGCGCAAGACCTTCTATGCCACCGACGCCTACACGATGCCCGAGGTCGATCTGGGTGGCGGCTATTCCGTGGGTTATACCGATGCCGAGGATTCCATGGACATCGATGCAGAGCTCGGCCGCCTGTCCGATGCCGTCGCCACCATCAACAAGGCGCTGGGCATGCCCGCGCCGGTCATCTCCTTCGAGCCCGGCCGCTGGATCGTCGCCCCTGCGGGCGTCACGCTTTACCGGGTCGGCACGGTCAAGCACATCGCGCTGCCCGAAGGTACCAAAGACGAGGCCGGCAACCCCATCTCGGAGCGCACCTACGTTTCGGTCGATGGCGGCATGAGCGACAACATCCGCCCGGCGCTCTACGGCGCGGACTACACGGCGCTGCTCGCCAACCGCGACCGTGGCGGCGACATCGATGGCGAGGGCAAGATGGCCGACGGCACCGAGACCATACTCGCCCGCGTGGTCGGCAAGCACTGCGAATCCGGCGACATCATCGTGCGCGAATGCCTTCTGCCGAGCGACGTTCATCGTGGCGACATCCTCGCCGTCCCGGTCACCGGCGCCTACGGCCGCACCATGGCCAGCAACTACAACCAGGCGTTGATTCCGGCGGTGGTAGCCGTCAGCGAGCAGGATGCCCATGTGATGATGCGCCGCCAGACCATCAACGACCTCCTCGCCCTGGACGTCAGCTGAGCGCCGCGTCGGCCATCTAGTGACCAGGCCACGTACTACGGGACAGTACGAAAACTATCGCTGAGCTCGTGTCACCGATAGTTTTTGTCCACTCATATGTGTTTTCTATCGTTGAATTCAAGTCAGCGATAGAAAACGCACATTGGGGAGTAGTGAGGGCGTATGGCGGCGGGTCGGTGAGGTGGCTTGCACACGCCTGTCGGATTTGTTTTTTTAGGATTGATGCACTGGGTAATGCAATATTGCGGTATTGTGGCAATGCGGAAACGTAGCAATGCGGAAATGCAGCGGGAACGTTCGAATAGGTAGGAGCAATCATGGGGCAGACGGAGGATTTTTCTCAGGCGCGACGCGACGATAATGGCGCAAAAGCAGGCGAAGGCAACACAAATCCGATTCGCGTCGGCTTGTTGGGCGCTGGAACCGTCGGCTCGCAGACCGCACGGCTGTTGGTCGAGCAAGGTGAAGAGTTGTCGCAGCGCATCGGTCGTCGCTTGAAGATCACCGGCATCGCCTGCCGCCACCCCGAAAATGTCGATTTCCCGTGGATCGACAAGAGCCTGCTGACCGAAGACACCGAATCCGTCGCCCGAAACGCGGACATCGTCGTCGAGCTCATCGGCGGTATCGAGCCCGCACGCACGCTTGTGCTGGAGGCGCTCAACAACGGATCCTCCGTGGTCACGGCCAACAAGGCGCTGCTTGCCAAGCACGGCACCGAGCTTTATCGCGCGGCTGAGAACAACAACGTCGATCTCTACTTCGAGGCCGCCGTGGCCGGCGCGATTCCGCTGGTCCGCCCGTTGCGCGAGTCGCTGGCCGGCGACACCGTCACCAGCGTGATCGGCATTCTCAACGGCACCACCAACTACATCCTCGACGAGATGACCACCAAGGGCCTCGATTTCGACGTGGCGCTCAAGGACGCGCAGGCCAAGGGCTACGCCGAGGCCGACCCGACCGGCGACATCGAGGGCGAGGACGCGGCCAACAAGGCGGCGATCGTGGCCACCCTCGCGTTCCACACACCCGTGAGCATCGATGACGTCGCCGTCGAGGGCATCACCAAGGTCACCGCCGACGACATCGCGGCGGCCGCGGCCGAGCACAAGGTGGTCAAGCTGCTTTCCGTGGTCGAGAACGGCGAGAACGGCGTCTCCGCGCGCGTCTACCCGGCGCTGATTCCCGAGGGGCATCCGCTGGCGAGCGTGCACGGCAGCTTCAACGCCGCGTTCGTGCACGCGGAAGCCGCCGATGACCTGATGTTCTACGGTCCTGGTGCCGGTGGCGCGCCCACCGCCTCGGCCGTGCTGGGCGACATCGTCACCGAGGCCCGCCATATCGCCGGTGGCTCCGTCGGCCCGCAGATTCCGCTTTACAACAATCTGCCCAAGGCCCCGCTGAGCGCCTCGCGCGCCGTGTTCGCCGTGTGCTTCCGCATCTGCGACAGGCCCGGCATCCTCGCGGCGATCTCGAAGAAGTTCGCGGACTACGGCGTCTCGATCAACGGCATCAACCAAGACCTCAAGCCCACGCCGCACAACCCGGGCTATTCGGGCGAGCTGCAGATTCTGCGCTTGGTCACCCATCTGTGCGACGAGATCACGTTGCGCAAGTGCGTCGACGAGGTCTGCCAGTTCAGCTTCGTGATGGACAACCCCTCGATTCTCCGTGTGATGTGAGCGGGGGAGCACGGACGGCGTTGTCGTCGACGTTGGAGCTTTCAGATTCCTGCGTTGCTGGACAATAGTCGATTTCGCCTCTATGTCCGGAACTGAACGTTCTGATGGGTGGCTGAACCAGTATTCCGCTGCATTTTTGGATTTGGAATCGTTGGTTTTGGGTTAAGTAGGTGCTTTTGGCGTTAAGTGGGTGCCTCTCTGGAAGATACTGGGGCCAGAGCCACCGATATTGTGCCATTCTTGAGAAGCGATTCCGAGAATAGGCACCTACTTAACCCACAAAGCACCCACTTAATGGTTACTCGCGGTTGCGGAGCGTTGAAATCGGCTTAAATGGGTGTTGAGGGATGCCGTATCATGGTGCTCATCAGACGACAGACGAGGTGAATATGGCTGGAATGGCTGCGAAGGCGAAGGTTGTGAAGGTGCGCGTGCCTGCGACGAGCGCGAATCTCGGATCGGGTTTCGACACCGTCGGCCTCGCGCTCGATTTCCACGACGAGCTCACGTTCACCGCGAATGATGTGGCAACAAACGGTTCGGCGGATGTCGATGGCGAAAACGACGGCGCGAGCGACACCGCCGCGCGCGTCATCATCCACGGCGAAGGCGAGGATTCACTGCCCCGCGACGAGACCCATCTGGTGGTCTCCACCTTCCGTCGCGCTTGCCAGGCCTTGGGATTGCGCCGGTTCGGTTTCACGCTTGAGGCTCACAACAACATCCCGCAGGCCCGGGGAATGGGCTCATCGGCCGAGGCCATCGTCTCCGGCATCGCGGCCGCCTGGGCTTTCGCGCAAGGCAACAACGAGCTTGACCGCGAGGCGATTTTCCAGATGGCGGCGTCGATCGAAGGCCATCCCGACAACGTCGCGCCCGCGGTGTTCGGCGGCTTGACGGCCTCGTGGAATTTCGAGACCAGCGAGGGCGTCGGATCCGTCGCGATTCCTGACGGGCAGCCCCTGCAGAAGGGCTTCCATACGGTCAACTATCCGGTCGACCCAGCGATGACCGCCACGGTTTTCGTGCCCGATTACGAGCTTTCCACCGAGCGCGCGCGTCAGGCGTTGCCCGCTTCGGTGCCGTATAAGGACGCCATTTTCAACGTCTCCCGTGTCGCGCTGCTGCCCGAGGCGATGAATCCTCGCCTGCGTGCGGATTCGGATGCGGGCGCAGGTGCCAGCCAAAATGTTTCCGACCGCTCTGCCGCGGGGCCGCTTTCAAGTCTTATCTCAGATTTGCGAGATAGCGCGAAAACGTTCTCCGCGCTTGCCTCCCGTTCGAACTCACTGCTTTTCGCCGCCACGCAGGACCGTCTGCACCAGCCCTATCGCAAGGCTCTGATGGCGCCATCGTGGTCGCTTATCGAGAAGCTGCGCGCCAAGGGATTCGCCGCCGCCGTCTCGGGCGCCGGCCCTTGCGTGCTTGTGCTCCACTACGGCGACGCCTCCGCCCTAATCGACAAGATTGCCTCCGAGGAGCTGTCCGGCTCCCACTGGCGCGTCCTCCACCTCCCCGTGAGCCCCGACGGTGTCCAGGTTTCCCTCTGACTCTGATCTTCAGCATCCCCGTCTGTTTTGGCGTTTTCGATTTCGCGTTGCTTCCAGCTTCAGAGCTTGTGAATGTCAACGATGGTTTTGCATGGCAAAAGCGAATTTGTGAGTTGGAAGACAGTGGGGGACGGCGAAGGCCGATTGCGGCGAGATTGAGTCTTGCCCGTCGATGAAAAGTAGGTAGCATGGGGGAAGAGCCTCGTTTTGAATGTGTTGCCAGTAATCGATCGATTCATCTGGCCTTTCGTATGTTTGGAGTGTTATGTCTGTTCCGCTGATTCTCGCCTCGCAGTCGCCGTCACGACGCAACGTGCTCAATGCCGCCGGCATCAGCCCGACCATTCACGTCTCGCATGTGGATGAGCCGGCCGCCGTCGCTGCAGAGGCAGAGGCACGTGGCGTCGCAGTCGAGGATTTGAGCTGCGAGCAGCGCGTGATGATTTTGGCGCAGGCCAAGGCGCGGAGCGTGTATCAGGCGTATCGTCAGGTCGCCGAGGCGTCCCAGGGTGCCAGCGGCGAACAGGTCACCGCTTACCCGCTTGAGGCCGAGGGGACTTCGAAGGCCGAAGCTGGCGGCAATGCCGGGAAGATGGATAACGACAGTTCCACCAGCTTCACCACCGGCAAGTATGCCGAGGAAACCTACGACCACCATTCGACGCTAACCCGCGACTTTTCGGGTGTCTCCGTGCCCGTCGTCGCCGAACCGATGGATCAGGCTCTGGCGGATCATCCGGGCTTCGCTGCCGCGGAAGTCGGACCGTTGATTGTCGGTTGCGATTCCATGTTCCTCTTCGAGGGCGAGGCGTTGGGCAAGCCGCATACCTCGGAAATCGCGCGCGAACGCCTTCGCGCCATGCGCTGCAAGTCAGGGGAGCTGTGGACCGGCCACTGCCTCATCGATTTCGCGACGGGCCGTCAGGAGCTTGCCTCAAGCCATGCGACGGTGCGTTTCGGCGATTATTCCGACCGTGACATCGAGGCCTACATCGCGTCGGGCGAGCCGCTGGAAGTGGCGGGATGCTTCACGCTGGAAGGTCTTGGTGGCGCGTTCATCGACGGCGTTGACGGCGATCCGAGCGGCGTGCTCGGCCTGAGCCTGCCGTTGCTGCGCCGCATGGTCGAGAAGATGGGCGTCGCATGGACCGATTTGTGGAACGTCGGCCTTGGCAAGGTCGCGGCGGCGAAGATGGAAAGGATGGAAGCGGCAGCCGTTTCGAATAGCGCAAATGCCGGCTCTGCCAGTGATGCCAAGGCTTCCGCCGAAGCACAGGCCGCGTCGATCGTCCCGCCCAAAGACAACGTCCACCAACCGGGCGACGGTTGGGTGCAGTGCGCCTGCGGCCGTCGCCACTGGGGTCTCAACGGGGCCGCCGGTGTGCTGCTCGCCCGGCGGGATGAAACGACCGGTGAGGTCACCGATGTCGTAATGCAGCACCGCGCGATGTGGAGCGCGGAAGGCGGCACCTGGGGCATCCCCGGCGGCGCGCTCGCGGATGGCGAAAGCCCGATCGAGGGCGCCCTGCGTGAAAGCTACGAAGAGGCCAACATCACCCCGGAGGACATCGAGGTGGTCGGCACGCACCGCGAGGAGCACGGCCCCTGGGCCTACACCACGGTCTTCGCCTTCGAGAAGCCGGGCCACACGGTCAATCCGCATCCCAATGACGACGAGAGCATGGAGATCGCCTGGATTCCGATCGATGAGGTGCCCCACCGCAAGCTGCTGACGGCGATGAACGCCGATTGGCCGCGTTTCGTCGAGCGGTTGGGCGACTTGGCTCGTCAATATTCGGGTCGATAAGGGAAGGCCGCTCGCACTTTAGACCAGATAGAAATAGGTAATCGGCGAAATATCAACGATTGTAGAAATCTATCTGGCCTAAAGTGCGAGGGTGCAAGTTACAAAAGTCGAAGATACGAAACACAAATTGGCGGAATCAAGCCGATTCATGATTTGTATCTTCGACTTTTGTAACTCCACTAACTCAAGAACGCTGCGATGATGGCGATGACGATGGGGCTGGAGACCGTCGAGATCAGCACGCCGTCACGCGCGAACGCCATGCCGACGTTGTAGCGGGCCGCGTAATTGTAGACGTTCTGGCCGGCGGGCAGCGCGGCGAGCACCACGCAGGCGTAGAGCACCTTGCCGCGGAAGCCCATGATGAAGAACGCGATGAGGAACGCGATCAGCGGCATCACGATGTTCTTCAAGATCGTGACCGCGATGACGGCCGAGCGCGAGCGCTTGTTTTGCATCGGCTTGGTGCCGTGCAGCGACATGCCGAACGCCATGAGGATCATCGGCACCGCCGCCTGCCCGATCATGTTGACCGGGTCGAAGATGAACTTCGGGATGGGGTAGAAGCCAATCCACGCGGTGATGGCCGAGACGAGGATTCCGCCCAGCGAGCCGATGAGCAGCGGCTGGTGCAACGGCTGCATCAGCGCCTTCTTCACCGACATCTTGCCGGTGGTCGTGTAGTCCAAAACCGTCAGCGCGATGGGCGTGAAAATCGCCTGCTGCATCACCAGAATCGGCGCCACGAGCGCGGGGTTGCCGAGAATGTAGGTGGCGATGGGCAGGCCGATGTTGTTGGAGTTGAGGTAGAGCGAGTTGAGCGCGCCCACCGTCGCGTCCGCCGGGCCCATATGGAAGAAGATCTTGTTGAGGATCAGGAAGAGCACGCCCACGGCCAGCGCGGAGAAGAACGCGACGAAGATCGAGGGGTGGAAGATCTCCATGATCGGCTCTTTGGAGAGGATAGCGAACATGAGGAACGGGTTGGTGACGAAGAAGGCGTAGCGGTTCAGAACCATCTGCGCGGTCGGGCCGCCGATGTTGAAGCGCGCGGCGACGTAGCCGGTGCCGATGATGACGGCGATCACGACGAAGCCTTGCATCGCGTTCAGCAAACCCATGAATTCTCCCTTAAGCGGGCGATATAAATCCCGCTCCACACAATATAGTGCCCCGTCATCCCACATTTGTGAAGAGTGGTCTCATATCATGTCGCGCAGCTGGGGCGGGTGCGGTTTCGCACCTCGCTAGCGTCTTCGAGGAGGGTTGGCTGAGCACGGATTATATTGTCCGGGATCTGCCGTTTTCCTCGACAGTAGGAGACGGATGAATTTCGTCGGATTACTGTTCGACTTCTACCGTAGGAACTGAATCGCGGCATGGATATAGCCGACGGCAAGCGACGAGTGTGGACGTGGCGGCTGGCGAGCGGCGTTCGTTCGATACCATGGAGGCATGAGTCTGACTATGAAGCAAGGGGCCTCGCGCAAGGCCGCGCTGGAGGGATTGTTCGGGGGGTTGATGGAGGTGCGTTCCGTCAGCGACGAGGAGACGGCGCTCGCCGACCAGGTCGAGGCGTTCCTGCGTGGTTTCGCACACCTCACCGTCCATCGGCTGGGCGATACCATCGTCGCCTCCACGAACCTCGGCCGTTCCAAGCGCGTCGTGCTCGCCGGCCATCTCGACACCGTGCCGATCATCGACAACTTCCCGCCGGTCTGGCTCGAGCCTGGCGATCCGCGTATTCGAGAGGACGTGGCCAGCAAACACCCTGGCGAACGCGTGATGTTCGGCCGCGGAGCCACCGATATGAAGGCCAGCGACGCGGTGATGCTCTATCTCGCCGCCACGCTCACGGATCCGCAATACGACCTCACCTACGTTTTCTACGATCATGAGGAGGTCGTCGCCGAGAAGAACGGCCTGGGCAAGGTCGCCGCCGCGCACCCCGAGTGGATCCAGGGCGATTTCGCCATCATCGGCGAGCCCACGGATTGCGGCATTGAGGGTGGCTGCAACGGCACCATGCGCTTCGACGTCATCACCCACGGCGTCGCCGCGCACTCGGCCCGCGCCTGGATGGGCGTCAATGCCATCCACAAGGCCGCCGGCATCCTCGACCGCCTGGCCGCCTACGAGCCCAAGGACGTCACCGTTGATGGCCTGGTCTACCGCGAAGGCGTCAACGCCACCTTGATTTCCGGAGGCAAGGGCACCAACGTCATCCCCGACGAGTGCCGCGTGCACGTCAACTACCGCTTCGCCCCCGACAAGAACCTGCCCGAAGCCAAGGCGCTCATGATTGGCGCGGACGCTGGAGCCGAGCTTGGAAACGGCGAGCACAAGGCGACTGGCGGCATGTTCGAGGGCTTCGACATCGAGATGAAGGACGAATCGCCCTCTGCGAGGCCCGGCATGGATGCGCCGCTCGCGGTGTCGTTGGCTCGGCTTGTGGAGCGCAAGACCGGACGCAAGCCGCTGGCGAAGCTCGGATGGACCGACGTGGCGCGCTTCTCCGCGATCGGTGTTCCGGCCGTCAACCTCGGCGCCGGCTCGCCGCTGCTGGCGCACAAAGCCGACGAGCAGCTGCCGGAAAGCGACCTGACGCTGATGGCCGGCATCCTCGAGGAGTGGCTGCGCGCCTAAGTGATGGGAGTGGTGAGAACGACGAGCCGGTTGCGCAGCGTCATTATCGCTCATCGCTTCAATCGTGCGTCGTTTGCATTTGTTAGATGCGTTGGTATTTTTTTCGATACTTGAATGTTTCGGTTTCCGGTGCGTTCGGATATGGAATGATTCGGTCCTTAAATATTAGGCATCCGTCCGGCTTCCGTCGCCTAGAAGGTGGCCACCCACCCTCGCTCATCATTCATCGGTGATGATTTTGCGCCGATGCCGTCCGTTTTCCGCGCCCCAGATTCGCTGGGTTGTTGGTGGGGTATAATGAATTCAGGTAATTCTGCAAGTTACTGAGATCTGATGGCGTTGATCCCCTCACACGTCGATTCGTGAGCGCCGGTGTCCGCCGTCAGCAAGAATGACTTTTAGGATGCTGTCTACGGGCGCAATTGTTGCGTGGCTGCGGTGAGAGCGCGGCGTGAGCCACCGTGGGCGGCCGGAAACGACGACGCGATTGCAGCGTGTCGCAAGGAGCATCGTGCCCAGAGCAAAGCATGATGGGGTCGAGGACATCGATTCCATGGCATCAGCCAACGATAATAACAATTCATCATCCGAATCATCCGCAGAGGGCTCAACCACCCGCCGCCGTCGTGGTGGCAGGCGCGTGGTCCGTGGCGCAGGTGCCGCCGGCGCGGCCCTCGCGTTGAAGGTGGAGGAGCGCGAGGCCAAGGCCAGCGCCGCTTCCCAGCGGGCTTTGGATTCCGAAGACGACAAAGCCACAACGCGAAGCGCGGGAAGCCGCAAGACCGGTTCCGCCGCTTCGTCTCGCAGCCGCAAATCCACTGGTGCCGGCGCCGGCACCAGTTCCTCCCGTACCCGCGCGCGTTCGCGTTCGTATGAGGGTGACGATGAGGAACGTGACGAAGAACGCAACGAGGATGAGGAGCGTTCCGGTTCCTCGGCATCCTCCAGCCGTACCCGTCGCAGCACGGGCTCGCGTGGCGGCACCGCCACGCGTGGCACTCGGTCCCGTTCCGTCGCAAGCCGCGACGATGCTGAAGACGATTCGCCCCGCAGGCGTACTCATGCCGCGGCCGATGAATCGAGCGAAAACGGCCATTCAAGGGGCCATGGCGCGCGTCCGATGACGTCGCTGCTGTTCCAGGAGCCGGTGCTGCCGGCCTCAGGTTCGGGCGACGGTGACGACGGCGATGATGAGGACGACGAGCGTTCGTCCCGTCGCGGCTCGGCTCATTCGTCCCGCAGGGCCCGTTCGCGTCGTGGCCGTTCCGGTGAGGAACGTGAGGGCCGTGAGGAACGCGATAATCGCGACAGCCGTGATGATCGTTACGACGACGATGAGCGTGAGACCCGTTCGCGCCGTCGTGGCCGTGGCCATCGCCGCGATGATGAGCGTTCCGACGACTATGAGTTCGAGGATATCGAAGACTTCGAGCAGGAACCGCACCGCCGCCGTTCCCGCCGGCTCAACGCCGAGGAGCGCCACGCCGCCGACGAGGTGGAGCAGATCGAGGAGGACCTCGAGGATGACGACATCACCTATCGTCCGATAACCGATTTCGAGGATGACGAGCAGTCGTCCACCCGTTCGCGCCGTCGCCGCAGGGGCGGGGAGAAGGACTCTCGTCGCGAGCGTGGGCGTGAGGGCCGCGAAAGCCGTGACGAGCGCAACGATCGTGATGACGATGAGCGTGAGGGCAAGTCGTCGAAGCGTCGTCGTTCGCGCCAGGACCGCGAGGATCGCCAGGAGCGCGACGAACGCGATAGCCAGGAAAAGGATTCACGCTCCGAAACCCGTCGCCGTCGTCGCCGCGACCGCGAGGACGAGAGCGAAGAGCAGCCGATGACCCGTCGCCGCCACCGTCGCCGCGGAGGTAAGGACGACGAGGGCGAATCGCGTGAATCCCGCTCGCAGGGCCGTTCGCGCAAGCAGCAGTACATCGACGAGATCACCGATATCGCCGGCTCCACACGTCTTGAGGCCAAGAAGCAGCGCCGCCGCGACAATCGCCGTGAGCGCGGGCGTCAGAACCAGCTCATGGAGCAGAGTTTCCTCGCCCGTCGCGAGAACGTCGAGCGTCTGATGGTCGTGCGCGAGCGTGGCCAGCACACCCAGATCTCCGTGATTGAGGACAACGTGCTCGTGGAGCATTACGTCTCCGACATCCAGGAGGTCGCCACCGTCGGCAACATCTATCTGGGCCGCGTGCAAAATGTGCTGCCCAGCATGGAGGCCGCGTTCGTCGACATCGGCCAGCCCCGCAACGGCGTGCTCTACGCCGGCGAGGTCAACTGGGACGCCACCCGTCTCGAAGGCCGTCCGCGCCGCATCGAGCTGGCGTTCAAGTCTGGCGACCCGGTTCTGGTGCAGGTCACCAAGGACCCGATTGGCCACAAGGGCGCGCGCCTTACCTCGCAGGTCACCTTGGCCGGCCGCTTCCTCGTGTTGGTGCCTTCGGGCGGCATGACCGGCGTGAGCCGCAAGCTGCCGGAGCGCGAGCGTGGGCGTCTGAAGTCCATCGTCTCCAAGATCGCGCCGAAGGATATGGGCGTCATCATCCGCACCGCCGCCGAGGGCGCGAGCGAGGAGGCCCTGAAGAAGGACCTCGAGAACCTCAAGGGCCAGTGGGCCAAGATCGAGGACAAGCGCAAGCTTTACCGCAACGGCAAGCGCGCCAAGCTGCTGCAGGGCGAGCCGGACGTCGCCATCCGCGTGGTGCGCGACATCTTCAACGATGACTTCTCCAAGCTGATCGTCGAGGGCGACAAGGTCTACGAGCGCATCGAGGAATACCTCGACACCATGGCCCCCGACTTGAAGGACCGCCTTGAAAAGTGGGACCCCGAGGAGCACCAGGGCAAGGACGTGTTCGACAAGTGGCAGATCGACTCCCAGCTGCGCAAGGGCATGGAGCGTCAGGTCTACCTCCCGAGCGGCGGCTCGATCGTCATCGACCGCACGGAGGCCATGACCACCATCGACGTCAACACCGGCCGGTTCATCGGCAAGGGCAAGTCTCTTGAGGAGACGGTCACCCGTTGCAATCTCGAGGCGTCGGAAGAGATCGCCCGCCAGCTGCGTCTGCGCGACATCGGCGGCATGATCATGATCGATTACGTCGACATGGTGATGCCCGCCAACCGCGACCTCGTGCTGCGCCGCTTGGTCGAGTGCCTCGCGCGCGACCGCACCAAGCACCAGGTGGCCGAGGTCACCTCGCTCGGCCTCGTGCAGATGACCCGCAAGCGTATCGGCCAGGGCCTGGTCGAGGCGTTCTCCGAGGAGTGCCCGACCTGCAAGGGTCGCGGTTTCATCCTCCACGACGAGCCCACGATCTCGTCCGATTACTCCGATCCCTACGCCATGAAGGGCGGCGATCCGTTCGTGCACACCAACAAGCACGGCCACGGCACCGCTCCCGAGGTGCAGGCGCCCAAGGGCTCGAGCCCGGCGGTGAAGGCCAAGCTCGCGCAGATCGCGGCGGCGGCCGTCGCGGCCAACGACGAGGAGAACGCGGAGAATCAGGACGAGGAGTCGTCCGCGGGCAAGTCCGATAAGGGCGATACCCAATCCAGCGCGACCAACGAATCCAATGATTCGAAGGACGCGAAGGACTGAGGCGGCACACTTCAGCGACGTTCGGCGGCGTCATCGCGGACCTGACGGTTTGCGATGACGCCGTTTCGGTTTTGTTGCGGTTTTGCGGGGTATGGCTCGATATTATTCCGAGTGTGTCGCGTTGCTCCGAGCGCCATTCGCGCCGTCTGCAAGGCCGGTTGCGGCATGTGGATATCGTAATTGCATAAGTACGAGGGTCGGTGTACTCTAAAAAACTGGTGTCTGGCCATGAGACTCGCTGTGAGACTCGCAAACGTGCTGGGCAGGTTAGCTTTCAAACAGCAAGGAACGGAATATGTACGCGATTGTGAAGGCCAGTGGCCATCAGGAAAAGGTCGAGGTCGGTGACGTCATCCTGGTCAACCGGCTCAATGCGAAGAAGGGCGATACCGTGGAGTTCCCGGTCGCGCTCGTGGTCGACGGCGCCAAGGTGACGCTCGCCGCCAAGGATCTTGCCAAGCACTCCGTCAAGGCCGAGGTCGTTGACGATGAGGCCAAGGGCCCGAAGATCAACATTCAGAAGTTCAAGAACAAGACCGGTGTCGCCCGTCGCAAGGGCCATCGTCAGCCGCTCTCCGTCATCAAGATCACGGACATCGCCTGATTTCGGCAACGGCAATCAAGGACTGAAAGGAAAAGACAATGGCACATAAGAAGGGCGCATCCGCTTCCCGCAACGGTCGCGATTCGAGCGCGCAATACCTCGGCGTCAAGAAGTTCGGTGGCGAGCCTGTCGTCGCCGGCAACATCATCGTGCGTCAGCGTGGCACCAAGTTCCACGCCGGCGAGAATGTCGGCACCGGCAAGGATCACACCCTGTTCGCGCTGTCCGACGGCAACGTGAAGTTCGGCGTCCGCCGCGATCGCAAGGTCGTCGACGTCGTCTCCGAGTGAGACAGCCGAGCCAGTAGCTTTTAAGAAAAGGTCGTGCCCTTTGGGGTGCGGCCTTTTTGCGTTTTGTTTTGCCACGTAGGTAGTGGGTTATAGGGAATGTTGACCAGGGTTTTATAAGCCAAAGTATTCGGTCTATGACCCTAAATGGTTGATTTCTGATGGCATGTTTGTGGATGGCTTCTCATCTGTCTGTCTGATTTGTGGATAACTTCTTTCCTGTCTGTATGATTTGTGGATAACCTGTTCGGCGCACCGTTATTTCCGGTGGATAACTTTTCGCCTGACCCCGCGACACGCCTCAAATGTGGATAACCCCAACCGTTCGACCACATAACCCGATTTTCCTTCGGTTTTCGTCCGATTTCCTTTTCAATGGAATCATGAACGAAGAGCCGATCATCCACCCGCGCATCCACCAGCGCCACCCTGACATCACCGATGCCGACGTGCGTGCCGCGTGGCATCGGATGATTCATATGAGTCAAAGGGATGGGAATTCCAACCGTTGGGTTGCTATAGGAGTTGACCGATATGGGCGATCGTTGGAATTAGTTGCAACTTTTGATGATTATGGCAAGTGGCTTATTTTCCATGCTTATACGCCCCCGACAAAAGGTATACTAAAAGAACTTGGAATGTTATAGAGAGGTAATAATGAACGAAAAAGAAATATGCAGGCGGTTCCACATTACGGAAGAGGAAATGGATAAGTTGGCTGAAGAAGTTGAAAACGATACTTTTCCAGTGGACCATGATTCGCTCATTAAGCTGAGGCCGATTACTCCTGAAGTACGGGCGTCGATTAATAGGGCGGTGGCGTACTGGGACGCTAAGGATGCTGAGAAGGCGAAGAAACAGGTTGCTGCTGCGACTGCTTAGACGTTAGAACGTATGGAAAGGCACAATGTGGTGACGTTAAGCGAAGCAGAGATTTACGAGCAATTTGACATCACGGAACAGGAAATTGAAGAGTCTGTTGAGGCGCTAAAAAATGGGACTTTCCACGTGGATCTGGATTCTGTTGCCCATGTAAGGCCAATGACGCCTGAGATGCAGGAATCCATTAATCGGGCGTGGGATTACTGGGACGCTCAAGACGCCAAGAATGCGAAGAAACAAGTCGCTGCTGCAACTGCTTAGATAGAGCGTACGGAAAGGCACAATGAGGTGACGTTAAACGAAGAAGAGATTTGCGAAATGCTCGGTATGACGCGAGAAGAAATGGATGAGTGCATTGAGGCGGCGGAAAATGGGACTTTTCATGTAGACCCCGATTCCATTGTCCAAGTAAGGCCAATGACGTCCGAGATGCAGGAATCCATCAATCGAGCGTGGGATTACTGGGACGCTAAGGATGCCGAGGAAGCTAAGAAGCGGGTTGCTACTGCAACTGCTTAGGTAGAGCGTATGGAAAGGCACAATGAGGTGATGTTAACCGAAGAAGAGATTTACGAGAGATTCCATATTACTGAGCAGGAAATGGATAAGTTGGCTGAGGAAGCCGAAAACGATGCTTTTCCGCTTGCGCCAGGTGCTGCTATCCAGTTAAGACCTCTTACTGCGAAGGAGCGGGATAGTCTTAACCGCTTGTGCGATATGTATAGGTGCGAAGAAACGGTGAAGGCGTTATAGCCCGTTCATGGTTCCTCACCAGACTTGTTTGCGAATCGTCGTTCGGCCTACTGTGCCATTTTGCCCAAAACGATAATTTGTGGGTTCGTCGGCGGGGATGTGGCAAGATGAACACCCACCGGTATGGTAAGGAATCATGACAGACTTTGTAGATAGAGTGACCGTCCACGTCAAGGGCGGAGACGGCGGCAACGGGTCCGCGGGCATCAAGCGCGAGAAGTACAAGCCCCTCGCCGGGCCGAACGGCGGCAATGGCGGAGACGGCGGTTCGGTCATCTTCATGGCCGACAGCAACGCCAACAGCCTGCTGGATTACCGCTTCGTGCCCCACCGCAGCGCGGCGAGCGGCACCATGGGTCTCGGCGACACCAAGGACGGCTCCAAGGGCGCCGACGTGGTGCTGCCGGTGCCGCCGGGAACGGTGATTTTCGAGGCGAAAGGCCCACAGGGGCAGTCGAAGCACCCCGGCCGTGAGCTGGCCGACCTGCGCCATGCGGGCGACCGTTTCGTCGCCGCGGCGGGTGGCATGGGTGGCCTAGGCAACGCGGCGCTGGCCAACAAGACCCGCCGCGCGCCAGGCTTCGCGCTGCTGGGTGAGCCGGGTGAGGAACGCGACGTGATCCTCGAGCTCAAGTCCATCGCCGACGTGGCGCTGGTCGGCTTCCCATCGGCCGGCAAGTCCAGCCTGATCGCCGCGATGAGTTCCGCCAAGCCGAAGATCGCGGACTATCCCTTCACCACCCTGGTGCCGAACCTCGGCGTGGTGAAGATGGACGAATATCGCTACACCATCGCCGACGTGCCGGGGCTGATTCCGGGCGCCTCGGAGGGCAAGGGCCTCGGCCTCGAGTTCCTGCGCCACATCGAGCGCACCGAGATCATCGCCCACGTCATCGATTGCGCCACCTTGGAGCCGGGCCGTGACCCGATCTCCGACTACAACGCGCTGGAGAACGAGCTTGCCCAATACGCTAGCAAGCTGAAGCTTCCGATTGGCGTCATCCCGATTCCCGAGCGCCCGCGTGTGGTCATCCTCAACAAGGCCGACGTGCCTGAGGCCAAGGAATTGGCGGAATTTGTGCGCCCTGAGTTCGAGAAGATGGGGCTCAAGACCTTCATCGTCTCCACCGCCTCGCACGAGGGCCTGAAGGAGCTTGGCTTCGCTTTGGGCAAGATGGTCGTCGAGCTGCGCGCGAAATTAGCCGAGGAGGAGCAGGAGCGCGACGAGGCCCGCGTGGTCATCAAGCCGTTGGAGCAGAACGCCCACAGGCGTCGCCGCCGTGCGGACGACGAGCGTGGCACCTCCCAGGACTTCCATGTCGAGCGCGAAAGCGACAAGAACGGCAACGTGTGGTTCACCGTCACCGGCGCGAAGCCGGAGCGTTGGGTGCGCCAGACGAACTTCGACAACGACGAGGCCGTGGGCTATCTCGCCGACCGCCTGGCCAAGCTGGGCGTCGAGGACGACCTGCGTCGCCATGGCGCCAAGCCGGGCAACGAGGTGCGCATCGGCACGGGCCGCAACGAGGTCGCCTTCGACTGGGATCCGACCATCGCCGCCGGAGCCGAGATGCTTGACGGCGCTCAGTTGGGCGCCCGTGGCAAAGATCTGCGTCTTGACGACGGTGCTGATGGCGACAGAGTTCGCCGCCGCACCAACGTCGAGCGCCGCCGCGAATACCACGCGATGATGGACGCCAAAACCGCCGTGCGCGAGGCCATGCGCGAGGAGCGCTCCATCGGTCACTGGGCCGATCCGAGCGTCGACGACGATCGACATGACGAGCAGGGGATTCTCGCCGGCCACTCCGATGATGACGCCAATGCCGTGGTCAGGCAGCGCGACGACGAGGAATCGGCGCAGGCGGGTTCCAAGAGCGTCAAAAGCGCAAAGGCCGGCAAGCGTTCCAAAGCCAATAAAGCCAACAAAAGCAAGGGCAAGGCGTAAGTTCACGATATGAAGCAGCAGAAGACCGAGCAGGGCGAGCAGGAGGTCCGCGATGCGGTGCGCCAGGCGCGCACGGTGGTGGTGAAGGTCGGTTCCAGCTCGTTGACCAAGCCGTCCGGCCATTTGGATGTCGAACGCCTCAACTCGCTGGTTGAGGTTTTGGCGAAAGCCAAGCAACGTGGCACGTCTGTGGTTTTGGTCTCCTCGGGCGCCATCGCGGCGGGTTTCGGCCCGCTGGGTTTTGATTCCCGACCGCAGGATGTCTCCACCCAGCAGGCCGCCGCCTCCGTGGGCCAAGGCCTGCTGATGCAGCATTACGAGACCTCGTTCGCCCGTTTCGGCGTGCGTGTCGGCCAGATTCTCCTGACCGCCGACGATACGATGCACGCTTCGCGCTATCGCAACGCCCAACGCACCTTGCAGCGCCTCGTGAACCTTGGTGTGGTGCCAATCGTCAACGAAAACGACGCGCTGGCCACCAACGAGATTCGTTTTGGCGATAACGACAGGCTTTCTACCTTGGTCGCCAACCTCGTGCGTGCTGACGCGCTGGTTCTGCTCACCGACGTCGACGGTCTCTATACTGCGCCTCCCAGCCAGCCGGACGCGCGCCACATCGATTTCGTCCCTGACGTGGATCAGGCGCTCGCCGAGGTGTCGGTGGGTGGCAGCACCTCGGGTGTCGGTTCGGGCGGCATGGTCACCAAACTTGAGGCCGCGCGCGTGGCCGTGTCGTCGGGCATCCCCGTGGTACTCACCAGCGCCACGCATGCCGGTGACACGTTGGAGGGCAACCAGACAGGCACCGCTTTCGCGCCTGCGGCCCACCGTGATTCCTCGCGCCGCCTGTGGATCGGGTTCGCCGCGAATCCCCGTGGTTCGCTGGTCGCCGATCAGGGTGCGGTGGAAGCCGTGCTCGGCGGCAAAGCAAGCCTCTTGTCCGCTGGTGTCGTGGAGGTGCATGGCGAGTTCTCCGCCGGCGATCCGGTGTGGATCGATGACGAGAGCGGCAACCATATCGCCAAAGGGCTTTCGGGATTCGATTCCGAGGAGATACCGCGCACCTTGGGCCGCGATACCAGCCAGCTCAAACGCCTGCTCGGCGAGGAATACGCCCATCCGCTTGTCCATCGCGACGATCTGGTCCTCCTGTAAATTTATAGAAAATTGCGCCATATTTAGGCCGCTGAGGCGATGTCAGTGGCCTAAATATGGCGCAATTGTAGGGTTGCGCCAGAAATGAGCCACTGGGAGTGCGTCAGTGGCCTGAATATGGCACAAACGTATGAGTGCACTTTGGTCGGGGATGGGATTTGCCGGCGATACCCTGTATCCCGATATGTGCACGTTCGTCTGGCCAATTCGCTACGGCGGTCTAGTCTTGAGGTGGTAATTACCACCGAAACGCGGGAGATGCGAAATGGCAGACTGGCAAACGTTGAGTGACCGTGTCGATAACGTGGCACCGAGCGCCACACTGGCCGTGGACGCGAAGGCCAAGGCGATGAAGGCCGCCGGCGTCGACGTCATCGGCTTCGGCGCGGGCGAGCCGAACTTCCCTACTCCCGACTACATCGTCGAGGCCGCCGCCAACGCCTGCCGCGACCCGAAGAACCACCGCTATACGCCGACGCCGGGCCTGCCCCCGCTGCGCAAGGCCGTCGCCGCCAAAACCCTGCGCGATTCCGGCTACGAGGTATCGCCCGACCAGGTCGTCATCACCAACGGTGGCAAGCAGGCCGTCTACGAGGCCTTGCAGGTCATCGTCAACCCCGGCGACGAGGTCATCATCCCCACACCATATTGGACCACATATCCCGAGGCCGTGAAACTGGCCGGCGGCAAGCCCGTCGAGGTCTTCAGCGACGCCGAGCACGGATTCGAGCCGAGCGTCGAGGCGCTTGAGGCCGCGCGAACTCCGCGCACCAAGGCGATCATGGTCAACTCCCCGTCGAACCCCACGGGTGCGGTGTGGAGCGAGGAGACCATGCGCGCGGTGGGCGAGTGGGCCGTCGAGCACCACGTCTGGGTGCTGAGCGACGAGATTTACGAACACTTGACCTATGACGGCGTGAAAACCGCGTATATCGGCGCGGTGGTGCCCGAGGTGCGCGACCAGCTCATCGTGCTCAACGGCGTGGCCAAGACCTACGCCATGACCGGCTGGCGCGTCGGCTGGCTCATCGGCCCCGAGCCGGTCGCCAAGGCCGCCGCCAAACTGCAGGGCCATATGACCTCCAACGTCGCCGACGTCTCGCAGCAGGCCGCGTTGACCGCGGTGGCCGGTCCGCTCGACGCCGTCTCACAGATGCGCGCCGCGTTCGACAAGCGCCGCAAGACTATCGTCGCCGCGTTGAACGATATCCCCGGCGTTACCTGCCGCACGCCCAAGGGCGCGTTCTACGCTTTCGCCGACGTGCGTGAGCTGCTCGGCCGTCCGGTCGGTCCCAAGGGCTCCGTCGCCAAGACGTCCGCCGATCTCGCGGCCCTGCTGCTCGACGAAGGCCACGTCGCCGCCGTGCCGGGCGAGGCGTTCGGAGCCCCCGGCTTCCTGCGCTTCTCGTACGCGCTCGCCGACGACGATCTGGCGGAGGGCATGCGCCGGTTCAAGGTGTGGGTCGGCTGAACAGGTTCCGTATCCTGCTGGCTGGGGCGGTGATTCGAATCGAGTGAATCGCGCTGCGTGAATCGCATTGAACAGATCGCGCTGCGTGAATCGCGCCAACCCGATTCGGTATCGTCGCCCGAATCACCGCTTCGATGACACGACGCACGGAGTGGACGAAACGACGAAAACTCGCTAAGCTATTACCTCGGCGGTTTATGTCGCATGGTCTCGTGCTTCGAGTATCGTGGACAGAGTTCACCTAGGGAAGTGGCGCAATTGGTAGCGCAACGGTCTCCAAAACCGTAGGTTGTGGGTTCGAGTCCCGCCTTCCCTGCCAAGTATTGAAAAGCCAAACGAAGGACGGATATGGCGAAGGCACACGATTCTGAAGAGAGCGTCAAACCGAACGTATTCATGCGTATCGGCTTGTTCATCAAGCAGATTATCGATGAGCTGCGCAAGGTCGTCACGCCGACCACCAAAGAGCTGGCCGGTTGGTCCGTCGCCGTGTTCATTTTCGTGGTGCTGCTCATGGCCGCCGTCACGGGCATGGATTTGGGTCTTGGCAAGCTGACCCTTTGGATCTTCGGCTGATATAGAAAACTTTAAGGTGACAAACAGTATGGATAATGAAGTGAATCTCGAAAACCTCGACGCGCTGCCCGACCAGCCGCAGGATGACGCCGCGACGGCCGAGGCCGCGCAGCCCGCAGCCGCCTCCGAGGACACCACGACCGCCGAGAACCAGCCGGCCGAGTCCGTTGACGAGGGCGCGAACGCTGATGCCGACAGCGCCGAGGCGGCCGAAGCCAAGCCCGCTGAGGGTGCTGAGGGTGATACCGATGCCGCCGCTGCTGGCACCGACGCTGACGCTGACGCCGATACCGAAAACGTTGAGGACGCCGGTACCAAGGCCGTCGAGGAATTCTCCAAGAGCCTGCGTGGCCTGGACGGCAAGTGGTATGTGCTCCACACCTATTCCGGCTATGAGAAGCGCGTGAAGGCCAACGTCGAGTCGCGTATCCAGAGCTACGGCCTCGAAGACCAGATTTTCCAGATTGAGGTGCCGCTCGAAGAGGTCGAGAAGCACACCGACAAGGGCAAGAAGGTCGTCACCCGCGTGCGCGTCCCCGGCTATGTGCTCATCCGCATGTGGCCCGACGAGAATGCCCGCCGTATCGTGCGCGAGACCGAAGGCGTCACCGGTTTTGTCGGCCCCACCAAGGAGCCGGCGCCGCTGAGCCGCAAGGAGGTCGTCAAGATGATGGCCCCGATGATCTCGTCCCAGGCGCTCAAGGAGGCTGGCGACAAGCCCGCCGCCGCCAAGAAGCGCACCGTCGAGGTCTCCTACAAGGCCGGCGACCAGGTCACCGTCATCGACGGGCCTTTCGCCACCATGGCTGGCGCGGTCTCCGACGTGGAGCCCGCCACCCAGAAGCTCACCGTCCTGGTCTCCATCTTCGGGCGCGACACCCCTGTCGAGCTCGGTTTCAGCCAGGTCGAGAAGATCGTCTGAGTTCCGTTTCGTTTAGGTTTTAGTGAGGTGCCGCAGGTCGCAAGGTCTGCGGCATTGTTCGTTTCAGGTGCGTTGTTGTCGATTTGATCAATAATTATTGCTGAATCAACATTGTCGTTGTCGCGATGGACTGGAATAATAGAAAGGCTTGTGTCTGGAGGGGAGACCCGCTAGCACAGCACAGCAATATCAGTTGCGGGAGGAGACCCGTGACGCTTGATATACCAAGGTTTTTACTCGATATATCGCAAGGCGTTACAGGCGACCGATTGCACCGCACGGACAAGAAAAGGAGCCATTTCCATGGCTAAAAAGAAGGTCACTGCGCTGATCAAGCTGCAGATCGAGGCCGGCAAGGCCAACCCGGCCCCGCCGCTCGGCCCGGCGCTCGGCTCGCACGGCGTCAACATCATGGACTTCTGCAAGTCCTACAACGAGGCGACGAAAGACAAGATGGGGCAGGTCGTTCCTGTCGAGATCACCGTCTACGAGGATCGCTCGTTCGATTACGTTCTTAAGACCCCGCCGGCCGCAGCCCTGCTGCTCAAGGCCGCCGGCATCAAGAAGGGCACCGACAACCCGCTGACCCACAAGGTCGGTTCCGTCACCTCGGCTCAGGTCCGTGAGATCGCCGAGACCAAGATGGCCGATCTTTCCGCTCGCGACGTCGAGGCCGGAATGAAGATCATCGCGGGCACCGCCCGTTCGATGGGCATCACGGTCGAAGGCTGAGAGGGGACACAGAGATGACTAAGCATTCCAAGAAGTATCGCGAAGCGGCCGAGAAGGTCGACAACAGCAACCTCTACACCGCCGCCGAGGCCATCGCTCTGCTGAAGAGCATGCCGGAGCGCGGTTTCGACGAGACTATCGAGGCCACCTACAGCCTCGGCGTCGACCCCCGCAAGGCCGACCAGCTCGTCCGTGGCGTGGTCAACCTGCCCAACGGCACCGGCAAGACCGCGACCGTCCTCGTCTTCGCGCGTGGCCCCAAGGCCACCGAGGCCACCGAGGCCGGCGCCGACCTGGTCGGTGACGACGACATGGTCGCCAAGGTTCAGGGCGGTTTCCTCGACTTCGACGCCGTTGTGGCGACGCCCGACATGATGGGCAAGGTCGGCCGTCTGGGCCGCGTGCTCGGCCCCCGTGGCCTCATGCCGAACCCGAAGACCGGCACCGTGACCATGGATGTGGCCAAGGCCGTCAAGGACATCAAGGGTGGCAAGATCGAGTTCCGCGTCGACAAGGACGGCAACCTCTCCTTCATCATCGGCAAGAAGTCGTTCGATGACAAGGCTCTGGTCGAGAACTTCCAGGCCGTGGCCGACGAGATCAAGCGTCTGCGCCCCGCGACCGTGAAGGGCCGTTACATCTCCAAGGCGACGCTCACCTCCACGATGGGCCCCGGTGTCCCGCTCGACATCGCGACTCTCGCCTGAGCTGTGGCTTAGATAGGGCTGATTCGCCGGTTCGTTGACTCACTGAGAACGGCGGATAGGCGAATAGCTAAAAGGGCTCCGAATCTCCTGATGAGGTTCGGAGCCCTTTGCTATGCCCAGGATTCGCCGGGGCAGTTCCGGGATAGTATGAGAATGATTTCCCCTGTGTAGGTCCACTCGTTGCAAATGTGACGCAAACAGGCGGTTTTGCGTCACAATCGCAAGGTTGGGAGTGGGTCCAGTTGCAAATGTGATGCTGATGGTCAGGTTTGCGTCGTGATCGTAAGGTTGGGAGTGAGTCTGGTTGCAAATGTGACGGGGATGGGTGGTTTTGCGTCGCATTTGCAAGGTGGGGTTGGATGGTTTTAGTCGTGATGTCGGTGGACAGTTGCGGATGTGACGCGGACAGGCAGTTTTGCGTCGCAATCGCAAGGTTGGGAGTGGGTCCGGTTGCAAATGTGACGGGGATGGGTGGTTTTGCGTCGCATTTGCAAGGTGGGGTTGGATGGTTTTGGCGCGATGTCGATGGACAGTTGCGGATGTGACGCTGATGGTCAGGTTTGCGTCGCGATCGCAAGGTTGGGAGTGGGTCCGGTTGCAAATGTGACGCGGATGGGCAGATAAGCGTCACGATTGCAAGGTGGGCGACCTGCCTGTTGCGGATGTGACGCTAATAGGCGGTTTTGCGTCACAATTGCAATAGTCGGCTAAAGATTTTGTTGTAAATGTGACGCTAATAGGCGGATAAGCGTCACGATTGCAACGGGTTGGCGTGTGGCGGCGATTGATGACTGGGGCCGGTTGATTAGTGATGAACGGATGCGCGATGATGGTCGCGGATGCGGCCGATGACGATGGCGGCGCGCAGCACGAAGGCGTCTCGTGGGTCGCTGGCGTCCCAGCCGGTGGATTCGGCCGCGCGTTTGATGCGGTATCGCACGGTGTTCGGATGCACGTTGAGTTCCTTGGCGGTGACATCCAACGAGCCGCCGTTGTCGAGGAAGGTGGAGACGGTCTGCAACGTCGGGTCGTTGTCATTGTCGGTCAACAGGCTGCGATAGACGTGCTCGTAAAGCTCGTCGGCCGCGTCCTCGTCGCCGATCAGCGCGCGCTCGGGGAGCATGTCGTCCGCTCGCATCGGCCTTGAAAGCGCGCCGATCGCGGGCAGCGCCTCAAACGAGGCCAGCGTGGCCGCCAACGAATGCGCCGCTCCGGCGAGATTGCGCCGGGTGGGGCCGAGGCACACCGGCTGGTCGTCGGCGAACGCCTCCATCACGGCGGTGCAGGTCACCTCGGGGGTCACGGCCCCTTGGGTGACGATCAGCGCGAGCGTTAGCTCGTTGGCGCGTCCGACCAGGCAGTATTGCCCGCCTAGGTCGTGCACCTTACGCTCGATGAGCGTTCGCGAAGTGGCGAAATCTATGGCCTGCGTGCCGCCGATGGCGAAGCAGGAGAATTCGTCTGGCCAGTCCAACACATGCAGCAGCGAGTACACTCGGCCGTCGCACAGGCCGTCGGCGAGACATTCGAAGGCGATGGATTCCAAGGTCGCCTTGTCGGTGATATCGAGATGCGGGGCGTGCGAGGGATTGTCCTGGATGTCCGCGAGGACCTTGATGCGAGTGTCGGCGCCGGTGCCATTATTATTGGCGTGTTCGCCAGTGTGGGTGGCGGTCTGATGGGGATCAGTGGCGGTTATATTGTCGTTTTGGCCACCGTTGTTATCGTCATTGCCGCAGCTGCCGCCTCCGGCATTGGAGCCGTCCGGGCCGCTCATGCCAACGACCAGGTCTAGGAAATCGGGGACGTTGCGCATGCTCATGCCTTCATTCTAGCTTGTTGCGCCCCGGTATGAAGAGAATCGCCTGATTCGGCCTGATTGGAGGGTGCTTCGACGAGGACCGTCTGGTCTCGATGCGTCGCCTTGCCCTTATGCGCCGCAATCTCCTGCGCCTTGGCCTGCCGCGTCGCGTAGCTATCCTGCCAGAAGGTAATCAATATGAACCCGAAGAGGAAGACCAACGGCAGCATGTGGCGCTCGAAATTGTTGGCCGGCGAGGTGATCATGACCCCCATGAGCAGCAGCAGCGGGATATGCGTGGCGAGCGTGCGCCAACGGCGTTGGATGACCTCGGCCGCGCCGATGAGCAGCGTGGCGATGACGTAGAAGTTGCCGTGGATGATCCACCCGAGCACCGGCAGCCCGCTCCACTGCTTGGCCACCTGTGTGACCCATTGCCGCCAGCCGGAGCACCAGGTGCCGATCCATGAGGTCGAGTTGCGCACGTAGTCGTTGGAGACGTAATAGGTCATGTCGATGTAGGGCTTGTCGGCGATGTCGAAATAACCGTAGCTCTTGGCCATCAGGGCGTCGAGCGAGACGCGCGGGTTGGCCTTCACGATCTCAAGCCAGGCCTTGTCGAGGTTGGCCATGTCGGCCTTGGTCACCGTGCGCCAGCGGTAGCTCACCTTCTTCGACTGGATGCCGGAGGATTTCACGGGGTCGGCGTCCTGCTGCTTGTAGGCCTCGGCCATCTGGTCCAGGTTGAAGATCGGGGCGAGCTCGTCGCGTGCGGACTGCGGGATGCTCTTCGGGTTGAGTTTGGCCACGCGGGCGATCTGCTGGAGCTGCACGCCGTGGCTTTCGATGGGGTCTCCGCCGATCACGTGGCCGCTGGCGACCACCATCGCCAGGCCTCCGTGCACGATGATGAGCGGTGCCAGCATGCCGACAACGAAGACCTTCCAGCGCTTGCGGTCGGCGAGCAGCAGAATCACGATTTCGATGATGAGGATGTACCAGGCGTATTTGGCGGAGATCAGCATCACACAGGTCGAGACGATGAGCGCGACGAGGCTGTGGCCGCGTATCTGGCGGCGTAGCGAGGTGGCGGATTTGCCGTCTTTGTTGTTATTGTCCTTGCCGTTGCGCGTCATGAGCAGCTCATAGCCGACGGCGAACCACCAGATGAACGCGAAGGCGTAGAGCGGCGATTTGGTCAGGCTGATGGTCGAGAAGAGAACCAGAGGACAGACGATGAAGAAGGCCAGAATGATAAAACGGGGGAGCGGACCTATCTTGGGCAGAGGGTCGATGGCGGTTTGGTCCGTGGCGCTGGTTGCCGATGCGGGTGAGCCCGTGTCTTCCCCGGATTGCTTGGTCGCGTAATCCAGCCAAGGCCTGTTAAAGAACCGGTCGGCCGTCACCGCCACGCAGAAGACCGCGAAGAGGAACTGCCCGGAGGAGAGCGCCACGATGCCCCAGTCGTTCGAGCCGGTGAAGAAGCGTGAGAGCGCCGCCACCGCGCCGTAGACCATGGTCAGCACGATGTTGTGCTGGTCGGTCAGGTAGGTGGGGTCGGAGGGCCACAGGTAATGCGCGGTGGGGTAGATGTCCATCGGGACGAACGAGAAGAAGCCGATATAGGGCTCCTTCATGCCGGTCCATTGGTTCCAGGCCCAGCTGAACTCGCGGAATTGGCTGCGCAGGTCGGCGCCGAACGCAGTGACGAGCGTGGTGGGCACCCACAGCCAGAAGACCAGCAGGATCAGCGCGATCTTCCACCAGCGGTCGGTGCCGCGCATGAGAACGTGCTTGAACCACACCAGGGCCTTGCGCGCGAACTTGCGCAGGCGGTGGCGTTTGGAATTTTTGGAGCCAGTGGATTTGTCTGTTTCGTTTTCGGAATCGGACGAAGTGGCGTCTTTAGCGGCAGTAGCGTCGATTGGTACGGCGTTTTTGGAATTATCCGCATTCCTATGTATTGCAGTGTCTATCGCGTCGCCGTCGGTTATCGAAGTATCGGCCGTGGCCGTTGCCGTCGTTCCAGCTATTACCGTTTTGTTGACCTTCTCGACTTCGCTGGCCGACGTTACGGAAGAAGTATCGACGACGATGGCGGCTGGCTGCGCTGGGCCGTTGTTATGATGCAGCCTGATGACCGTGCGTCGGAACCACCAGCTGACGCGCCGTGGCACGAGCCGCAATCCGCGCGCGAACCGCACCAGCTCGACCACGACAATAAGGTAGGCGCAAAACGTGAGCACAAAGATCAGGCCGTTGACCCACGAGAAGGCGTTGAGCGTGGCCGCGCCCGGGTTCAGGTCGAACTGTCGGTAAAGCGGACCGATGGCGGTGCACCATGCCAGCCACAGGCATGCCAAAACCGTCAATCCCCAGCGAGCCGTCGCGCTGACTTTGCCGGGCCGTTTCGTTGCCGTCGCGTTCGTGCCGGAGTTACTGGGGCCATTGGAATCTGTGGCTTCGCTTGCCGTTTCCTTTTCCGCTTGCGTGTCGCGCGACATTGATGGGGAATCGTTTTCGGGCGATGCCTCGGGTTGCGTGACGCCTGACATGTGGCCGTTCTCGCCCTCGGCGTCCGGCCGCAGTCCTGCGGAATCGTTGGCATTGCTCATGCCTTGGATTCTACCGTGCCTCGCCAACCATGCGCCCGGCGGCAAAGTCGTGGTCTCCCCATTCTGTTCATGACCTTATATGTATGTCCACAATATAGAGGTGTGAAACCACATCCTCGTCATCCGGTTCGATTGGTTACCATCGTAGGGTCTTGGCGAAGGCACGAATACGGAATTATGGTCGGCCGGTTGGGGAATTCCGCGTAGAGTGGTTGCTATGACTCAGAATCCAGACATCAACGCTCTCGACCGCCGCATCGATGCGGTTCGGCGGGAATACGGCACATTCGCCGAACAAGCCAAGGCCATGATTCCTGAAATGCCTCGCACCGAGCGGGCGGCGGACGAGGTCATCGCGCTCGCGGGCGTGGATTCCACGAATATCCTGGGCCGGGAGTTGCTGGCCAATGGTTCGCTGAAGGTCGTAGCAGAAGGCAAGCCCCGCATGGCCGCGATATGCGCCGACGCGCAGACGGCGGGCCACGGCCGGTTGGGCCGCAAGTGGAGCGACAAGGCGGGCTCGTCGTTCTTGGTTACGTATATCACGGCCCTGCCCAAGTGCCTGGTCGCCGACCCTGAACTCAACGGATGGTTCACCATGGCGGCGGGCCTCGCCGCGCTCGACGCCCTGAACGGTGCGCTCGCGGAATGTGGAGCCGAACCTATTGATCCGGCTCAAAGCCTGATGCTCAAGTGGCCGAACGACATCTTCCACGACGGCCACAAGCTGGGCGGCATCCTCGCCGAGCTGGTGGAATTGCCGGAGGGCATGAATCGTTTGGTCAAACCAAAGGACGCCGCAACGACAGCTGAAGCTTCCAACGCCGAGCAGGCAGGAGCCACAAACGGTATCGCCGAATCTGCCCAGCCCTCAAAATCCTCAGACGCGACTACCGAGCCAGCCGTAGGCGTCATGTTCGGCATCGGCATCAACCTCGACCTGCCAGCCGACGCGCTGCCCACCCCAATCTCGACCTCGCTCCAGCTGCTCTACCGCAACCTCCCTGACTCCCGGACCATGCGCGATACGGTCGCCGCCCGCTTGGCCACCTCGTTGCGTCGCCGCTTGGCCGCGTTGTCCGTCGATCCGCAAACCGAACTGCCGAACCTGCTCGAGGAGACCCGCGCCAACTGCTGGACGCTTGGCCGCGAGGTCGAGGCGAAATTCACTGACGGCACGCGCCTCAAGGGTCGGGCGGTCTCGCTCAACCCCGACGCCTCGCTGACCATCGAAGACGAATCCGGCACCCTCCAAGTGGTGAAAACCGCCGACGTCGGCGTCCTCGCCTGAAGCAAAGGGTTTCCGGCTTCTCGGCGTGGTGCTGTAAGCCGGTTTTGGGGCTTTTCTATGTTTTTCTAAGTTTGTTTATTCTTTTCTATCTTTGTATATCTTTTCGCTGTGAGACGAATATTGGTGGCAAAGCTAGACAGAATGACGGTTTGATACTGATGACAGGGCAAATATCAATACTTTGTATGGATAATTCCGGCGAGTGAACGCATTTGTGCGAACCTACAAAAGCGGCTCGGCGATTTTGTGGATTTAATGCTCGACCGGGGTTCGGCCCAAGGGATACGTTTAATACCATGGTCAAAAATGTCAACAAACTGCTGGTGGCGAACCGTGGCGAGATCGCGTTGCGCGTGATCCGCACGGCCCATGAGATGGGGATTCCGACGGTCGCCATCTACGCCGAGCAAGACAGAGATGCGCAATATGTAGAGATGGCCGACGAAGCCTATCTGCTGCATGGGGATTCCTACCGTTCCTATATGGACGAGGATTTGATTATCGACGTGCTGCACCGCAGCGGCGCCGACGCCGTCCACCCCGGCTACGGCTATCTTTCCGAGATCGCCTCGTTCGCCGACAAGGTCATCAAGGCCGGCGCGACGTGGATCGGCCCGAGCCCGACGGCCCTGACCGACCTCGGCGACAAGATCACCGCCCGCCGTGTGGCCAAGCGCGCCCACGTGCCTCCGGTGCCCGGACTTTCCGAGCCGGTCAGCAACATGCGTGAGCTCCTGACGTTCGCTCAGATCAACGGCTACCCGGTGATGATGAAGCGCACCGACGGTGGCGGCGGTAAGGGCATCACCCTCGTGCACAACGACGATGAGCTGCGCAGCTTCTATATGAACCACGACGCGCTCGAAGGCGGCGACCTGGATGAGTACTTCGTCGAGCTCTTCATCGACAAGGCCCGCCACGTCGAGACCCAGTCCGGCCGCGACAGCCACGGCAACTTCACCGTCTACTCGACCCGCGACTGCACCGTGCAGCGCCGCAACCAGAAGCTCATCGAGGAGGCCCCGGCCCCCTTCCTCACCGACGGCGAGAAGGAGCAGCTCGAGCGCTACTCCCGCAGCCTGTTCAGCGCCGTCGATTATGTCGGCCTTGGCACTTGCGAATTCATGGTCACCGAGCAGCACAAGGTCTACTTCCTCGAGGTCAACCCGAGGCTTCAGGTGGAGCACACCGTCTCCGAGCAGGTCTCCGGGCTCGACCTGGTGCGCGAGCAGATCAACATCGCCAATGGCGAGGAGCTCACGCAGGCCCCCGAAAGTCACGGCCACGCCTTCGAGCTGCGCATCACCAGCGAGAATCCCGACAAGAACCTCACTCCGAGCGGCGGTACCCTGACCCGCCTGGATTGGCCCAGCGGCCCCGGCATCCGCATCGATTCCGGCGTGAAGGTGGGCGACGTGGTCTCCCCGAAGTTCGATTCGATGATGGGCAAGCTCGTCGTCACCGCGCAGGACCGGCCCACCGCCGTCGCCCGCGTGCGTCGCGCGTTGAAGGAGTTCAACCTCGAGGGCGTGCCCACGCCGAAGTCTCTTTTCGAGACAGTCTTCAACGACCCTGAATTCACCGCCGAGGACCATCCGTTCTCTGTGTATACCAAGTGGCTCGAGCGCAAGTACCTCAACCGCAAGCCCAAGAGCGCCGGAAGCGGCCAGCCCGCTTCGATGAGCGGCGGCGAGGAGCAGCAGCCCAAGAAGCAGGAGACCGACTCCTTCGTCATCGAGGTGGA